>DAOTXK010000057.1:0-13949 GCA_034435395.1 Anaerolineae bacterium
GCCCAAGCTGGTAGCCCTCGCTGTCGATGCTGCAACTCGTCACGATCCCGATCACGCGCCCGCGCCGGTCCACCACCGGGTCGCCCGGTTGCGGCGGGCGGACGCCCTTGGCATCCATGCGGAAGCGCGTCACCATCGCCTCGCGCTCCCGTTCGTGGGCCAGGAAGGCCTGCTTGCCGACGAAAAATGGCTTCCATGTCTTAACGTAGCTGCCGAAGCCTGCGTCGGCGGGGCCCAGTTTGAGGCCGCCCGCCAGTTCGTGTCCGTAGAGCGGCAGCCCGGCCTCGGTGCGGGTGCTGTCCCGTGCCGCCAGGCCGCACGGGGTAGCGCCGCTTTTCACCAGGTCTTGGAAAAACGCCGGGGCTTTGTCCGGGTGAATGAACAGCTCAAAGGCCACGCGCTCGCCCGTGTAGCCGGTGCGGGTGACGATCACGTCGTAGCCGTTCAGCACCACCTGGGCGATTCCTGCCCAGGGCAGCGTTTTGATCCGGGTTTTGTCCGCCTGGCTGGCGGGCAGGCTGAGCAGGATGTCGCGGCTTTCCGGGCCTTGCAGGGCGAGGTCCACCCGCTGGTCGTCGCCGGATTGGGGGTCGCGCAGGTTGCGCAGGACCACGTCATGCCGGCCGGGGGCGGTCGCGCCGGGATTGCCGGGATCGATCATCACCGCGCCGTCGATCACGCTACTGACCCAGGCCCAGTCTTTGTCATCATTGGCGGCATTGACCACGATCATAAAATGATCGGTCGCCAGCCGGTACACGAAGATGTCATCGATGGGCACGCCGTCCACGCCGAGCAGGTAGTTGTAATGGGCCTGGCCCACCGGCAGCGCCCGCACGTCGTTGGTCGTCAGCGCGTCCAGAAATGTGACCGCGCCCTGGCCTTTGAGGTCCCAGACGCCCATGTGGCTCACGTCAAACAGGCCCGCCCTGGTCCGGACGGCGGCGTGTTCTTCGGCCACGCTGGTGTACCAGACCGGCATGTCCCACCCGGCGAAGGGGACCATCTTCGCCCCCAGCTGGCGGTGCAGGGCGTGGAGCGTGGTCTGCTTCAACGGCGTGCCCCCCGGCACGGTCCAGGTGAAAGCCGGTTTGGGGTCGGCCCGCGGGCCAGCGTACTTCGGGCCGCGAACCCCGATGAAGTAAGCCTTGTCCGGGACGTAACCCTGGCCGGTTTTGTCCGTGATGGCGGCGTCCTGCGCCTCTTTCAGCACGCGGACGGCGACCGGGCCGGGCAGCTTGCCGTGCAGATCGTCCGGGTCGAACTGGACGAAGCCATCCGAAAGGGCGCGCAGCCAGGCAGCGGCCCGCCCGGCCTGGGCAGCCACGTGCAGGTGATACAGGCCCGCCCGGACGCGCCTGAGCACGCCTTCGCTGATCGGCGAGCCATCAGGGTTGAGCAGAAAGGTTCGCTGCGCCTCTCCGTCTTTCAACTGGAGCACATCGGAGGTCAGGGCCAGGTCGAGGAACGTTTCCGCGTCATCGCCAGTGATCTCCAGGACCCGCCAGCCAGAATCCGGGACGCTGTCGAGGTAATACACGTGGGGATAGTCAACATCCGGCGGGCCAGGCACATCGATCCCGGCTTCCTCCGCCAGTTCGCGCGCCTGGATCGCGCCTTGTTGCAGGGCGTCAAAGTCAATCTTGCCCCGCAGTTGCGGGCGGTTGCCGCGCCCCAGATAACTGAAGGGTTTTACGGCGCGCAGGATATCCGCGATGATCGCCGCCAGGCGCGCGATCTCCGGTTCCATAAAGCCACGCTGGGTGACCCAGGGCGTGCCCAGGCGGATGCCGCTGGCGCGGAAGGCGCTGGTGTCGCCGGGGATGGTGTTGCGGTTGACCACGATCCCGGCCAGATCGAGCAGCCGGGCGGCCAGGTCTCCGCTCAAGGGGGAGCCGTCCGGCCCGACGACGCTGCGGCAGTCCACCAGCAACATGTGAGTATCCGTCCCCCCATAGGGGATGCGGAGGCCGCGGGCGGCCAGTTGTTCCGCCAGGTGGATGGCGTTACGGACTGTCTGGGCCTGCAACTGGCGGAAACGGTCGGTTCGGGCGAGCTTGAAGGCGACCGCCATGCCAGCGATGGCGTTCATGTGCGGGCCGCCCTGCTCGCCGGGGAAGACCGCCCGATCCAGCTTGTGACCGATCTGAGGGTCATCGGTGATCAGCACCGCGCCGCGCGGGCCATGCAGGGTTTTGTGGGTGGTGAAGCTGACCACGTGGGCGTGCCCGATGGGGCTGGGGGCCACCCCCCCCGCCACCAGCCCGGCGATGTGGGAGATATCGGCCAGCAGATAAGCGCCTACCGCGTCCGCGATCTGGCGGAAGCGCGCCCAGTCGGCGACATACGGATAACTGGTGAAGCCGGCGATGATCATCCTGGGCCGGTGAGCCTCCGCGAGGGTCTGGAGAGCATCGTAGTCCAGTCGCTCAGTTTCCAGGTTTACGCCGTAGCTGACGATGTGGTGGGTGATTCCGCTGCGATTCACCGGGCTGCCGTGCGTCAGGTGGCCGCCGTGCAGGAGGTCCATCCCCATCACCGTGTCGCCCGGTTCGACCAGGGCGGTGTAGACAGCGTTGTTGGCTGGCGCGCCGGAGAGCGGCTGCACGTTGACCCATAGCCTGTCCGCCGGGACGGCTTCGGTGGCGAATAACTCGGCGGCGCGACGGCGGGCCAGCGCCTCGATGATGTCCGCGTACTCGGTGCCCTTGTAATAACGCTCATCCGCGTAGCGCCGGTATTCGGCCAGGCGGCGGTCGTAGTCTAAAATCTCGTCCTCCGAGAGCGGGCGCGTGGTTTTGGACGGGTACCCTTCAGCGTAGACGTTCTGGAAGACAGAGGCAGTAGCGCTGCGGACGGCTGCCGGGATGGAGGCTTCGGATGGGATCAGGATCAGGCGGCGCGCCTGGCGCGCCTCCTCGAAGCCAATCAGGGCGGCGACGGCTGGGTCCAGATGTTCCAGGTCGTCGCGGAACAGGAAATCATCCAGCGCCATAATGGAGAGTGCTCCTTGGGTGTGGTCAAACCGGGAAACCGCTTACTCGTAACGTGCTTGGCAATTTTAGCACGACCCCCGGCAATAGGCGAATTCACTTTGGTAGAATCGCCAACGATTATGGGGCAATGTGCCTAATAGTGGCCGTTTGGGGCTGGTTTGGGGCCGGTCCTGGGATCAGAGGGAGGGGGGAAAAGGCTGACCCCGCCGTTGAGCGGGGCCAGCCATGATGACGGATCAGACGGCGGAGAAGCTACAGAGCGGAAACGATGTTGCTGAAGATGTTGCCGATGGCCGGGCCGAGCAGGGCCAGGATGACGATCACCACCACGGCGACCAGCACCAAGATCAGCGCATACTCCACGAGGCCCTGACCCTCTTCACGCGGAAGATAAAGCATGATTACTCTCCTATGATACGAATACGGAAGGTCAACTGTAGAATAGCACGGTTTCTCAAGGATATCTTTAGGATTGTAGTACTATATCATCGGCCTTCTCCGGGGAACTGACGGGGGCTTCTTCTGACGCATCCGCCTCTTTTTCCGCAGGCCTGAGGACCTGGACTTCGCAATTCTCAAAGATCAAGTGCTGGGTGACCTGTTCCACCGTCTCAAATGCCTTCAGGCAAAACGGGCACTGCGGTTGGGATGCCATCGAGCTTTCCTTGGGTGAGTGTTAAAATACCATCAAACCATTCCCGTGCCTTATCTTACCTTTTGGCATTGACCGACGCAATAGGCCCTTGGATTGAATTCAGGTTTGGGTTTGGTTTGCGCCGCCCCAGGGGGAGCGCCCTCATGTACCGGCGGGCGACTTGTGGACGTGCACCACTTTCCATTCGCCGCCCTGCCGGATCAGCACGCGGCTCTCATTGTGCAGGCGGTGGGTGATCCCCGTCGCTGTGACCTGGCTGAGCATAAAGGTGTAGGTCACGATGGCCGTGTCCCCGTACCGCTGGCAACGCTTTTCCAGCAGATCATAGCGCCAGGCGGCTGACTCTCCCGCCCAGGCGTTTTTGATCATAAAGCGGTGGAAGTCCAGGCCGTCCTGGCGGTGGGGCGCGACCCACCATTCGTAGAGGGAGAGGTCGGCGGCGGTGGTGGCGGCGTAGGTCTCCCAGTCGCGGCTGAAGATGGCCGTCAGGTGGCGGTCCAGGAAGTCCCAGATGTCCTGGTCCGGGTCGGAGGTACTGGCTGGCATCTATAACTCCTTCCATACAGGGATCGCTCTCCGCCATCGTCTGTAGCGGGCAACACAACCGCGTCTGGCGAGCGAACCCACGTTCCCGTGGATGGTATCGGCCATCAGGCGCTCTTACGCGTCGCGCAACAGGCGCATCCCGTTGACGGTGACGATCAGCGATGCGCCTACGTCGGCGAAAACGGCCAGCCACAGCGTCGCCCAGCCGAACAATGCCAGGACCAGGAAAGCGGCTTTGATCCCCAGGCTCAGCGCCACGTTTTGGGTGATGATCCGCAGGGTGCGATGGCTGAGCCGCACCGCATCGGGCAGGCGGTGCAGATCGTCCTGCATCAGGACCACATCGGCGGTTTCCATGGCCTGGGCCGCGCCGCCGCTGCCCATCGCTATGCCGACGGTGGCGGCGGCCAGCGCCGGGGCGTCGTTGATGCCATCGCCCACCATGGCCACCGCGCCGTGTTCAGCCGCCAGGGCGCGGACGGCGTCGAGTTTCTGCTCTGGCAACAATTCGGCCCGCACGTCATCCAGGCCGACGGACGAGGCGATGGACCGGGCCACGGCGGTGTTATCCCCGGTCAGCATGACGGCCCGCGCCGCTGGCGACGCAGCCTTGAGCGCGGCCAGGGCGGATCGACTGGCGGGACGGGGATGGTCGGCCACGGCCAGCACGCCGCGCACCCGCTCCCCGTCATCCAGCAGCATGGCGGTCTGCCCCTGTTGTTCCAGGGTGTCGATTTCCTGGCACAGGGCTGCCGGGTGGGGGAATTCAGCGTCGAACAGGGCGTGATTGCCGATGGTCACCGGCTGGCCGTCGATCTCGCCGCGCACGCCGCGCCCGGTCAGGCTGGCCACATGTCGGGCGGCGGGATAACGGTCCAGCAGGTGACGTTCCTCGGCAGCGGCGACCACCGCCTGCGCCACCGGGTGCTCCGAGCGGCGCTCGACGGCGGCGGCCAGGGCCAGCAGGTCGTCGCACGGCGGGCAGCGCCCATCCGGCGGACGCTCACAATCGACGGCGCGCACGGACGTCAGCACCGGACGGCCTTCCGTAAGCGTGCCGGTTTTGTCGAAGGCGAAAACCCGAATCCGGGCCAGAGCTTCCAGCGGCGCGCCGCCCTTGATCAGGATTCCCTGGCGGGCGGCCCGGGCCAGGGCGCTGACGATGGTCACCGGGGTGCTGATCACCAGCGCGCAGGGACAGGCCACGATCAGCAAGGCCAGCGCCCGATATAACCAGCCAGGGGACCCATCCGGCGAATCCCAGAACGGCGCGGCCAACAGCAGCGGGGGCACGAGCGCGACCAGGGCGGCCAGCAGCACCACGCCTGGCGTGTACCAGCGGGCGAAGCGGTCGATCAGCCGTTGAGTCGGCGCGCGCTGGGCCTGCGCTTCCTGCACCAGCCGGACGATGCGGCTGAGGGTGTTATCTTCCGCCAGACGGGTCACGGCCACTTCCAGCGCGCCTTCGCCGTTGACCGAACCGGCGAAAACCTCGTCGCCGGTGGCCTTGTGAACGGGCACACTCTCCCCCGTGATCGACGCCTGGTTAACCGCCGATGCGCCGCCTTGCACCCGGCCATCCATGGGAATGGTGGCCCCTGGCGGGATCAGGATCAGGTCGCCGATCTGTAGCTCGCTCACCGGGATGCGGGTCTCCTGCGAGGGGCAGAAGGGGCACGGTCCGCCCTGGTAGCCGTCCTGGCCGAGGTGTTCGGCACAGTCCTGGCGCGGACGCCAGGCGATGGCTTCGCGGGGGACCATATCCAGCAGCGCGCCGAGCGAATACCGGGCCCGCTCAGCGGTGTAACCTTCCAGCGCCTCCCCGATGGCAAATAGCACGATCACCGTGGCCGCCTCGCCGGTCTCGCCGATGATCACCGCGCCGATGGTGGCGATGCTCATCAGCAGGTTAATGGTGATGTGGCGGCTGAAGATGAGTTCCCGCCAGCCGCTGATCAGGATGGGCGTTCCTGCCAGGGCGACGACTAACCATTGTAGGACGGTCGCCAGGAAGGCCGGGCTGTGGAACAGGCTGAAGACGGCACTGCCGATCAGCAGCGCCGCTCCGATCATGGCCAGGGTGGTATCCCGGCGCGAGCGTAAGAAGCGCCACAGCCCGCGCCAGCCGCTGCGGTCAGGCCGGTTAGTGGAGGCATCTGGTGTCTCCGGGGCCGCCACGGCGTAACCCAGGGCGCGGACGCGGGCTTCAATGGCAGCCTGGCTGGCGGTTCCCACGGCGCGCAGCCGTCCGGTGGTGAAGGAGACCTCACAGGCCGTCACCCCCTCCAGTCGGGCGACGCTCCGCTCCAGGTTGAGAGCACAATCGGCGCAGTCCATGCCGCGGATGGTCAGCTCGATCGTGTCGGGTGTGGGGGTGTGCAGTTCCATGGAACTCCTGCCTCAATGAAAAAGATTGTCAATATATGAGTAGATGCTCATATGTTGTGTGAATGATATCACCTAAACAGTGGCGTGTCAACCGGGGGAGGGGTACACTTTTGCCACGCACAGGCGGGGGGGAGTTGATGATGTCGGCACAACCAGTCTGGACGGTGATCGCAGGCGCGAACATGGAAACCAACGTGCCCGTGTACGGCTTTCCGTTGCAGTTGGGCACGGCTCACTATGTCAACAACCTGATCATTGACGAAGTCGGTGGCGTGGCCGCCAATCTCTCCGTCGGTTTGCAGACGCTCGGCCAGCCCACGCAGGTGATTTCGGTGGTGGGCGAGGATTTCCTGGGGACCGAGGTCTTGTGGCGTCTGACGGGGTATGGTGTCAGCACGCAGTACATCCGCACGGACTGGGAGCGGACGGCGCGCACGGTGATTCTGGTCGCGCCTAATGGCGAGCGGCAGCTGCTCTGTGATTTCCGGGATTCGTCGTCTTATCGTTATCCGGAGGATATCCTGAGTCAGGCGTTAACCAACGCCGGTCAATGGGTGTATACGTCCACCCATGATTGGGTGCGGTACGCGGCCCGGACCGCCCGCCAGATGGGAAAGTTCGTGGTTACCGACGTGCACGATGTGATCGATGTGGACGATTATCACCGCGATTTTTACCAGGCGGCCAGCCTCATCTTCGTGAGCATGGCCCGGCTGCGTCCGTCCCTGGCGGACTTCGCGCGGCACCTCTACGAGGGTTTTGGCGTCCGCACGGTGGTGGGAATGGACGGCGCGCGGGGGGCGTGGCTGGTGGAGGCCTCGACCGGCGAGGCCCGGCAGTTCCCGGCGGAACCGGTCGATCATGTGGTGGATACGGTGGGCGCGGGAGACGCCTTCGCGGCGGGATTCTGCGCGGGGCTGTCCACCGGGCTGACCCTGGAGGAATGCCTGCGCGTCGGCCAGCGGGTGGCGGCCCATAAGATCCGGCACCGCGGCACATTGGCGTTCCCCGCCTGGCCGCACGTCAGGATCGACGCTGCCGGGTCGTGATTATCGTTGACAAGCGTTTGGTCATCTCTTAGAATCGCCCTAATATGCTGGCCAGGCGTACGGCCTGGCCTTCCATTGCATTGGAGGTAACTCGGTGAAGGTTTATGCCACAGACAAGTTGAGGAATGTTGCCCTGGTTGGACACCAGGGTGCTGGCAAGACATCGCTGGTCGAGGCTCTGCTGTTCAACACGGGGGCGATCAACCGGCTGGGCCGTGTGGAGGAGAAAACCACCGTCTCTGATTTCGAAGAAGACGAACGGGAGCGCGGCCTGTCCCTGAGCACGTCGCTGGTACCCTGCGAATACAACGACTTCAAGGTCAATATTCTGGATTGCCCTGGCTATACCGACTTCCAGGGTGAGGCGAAGAACGCGATCGTCGCGGCTGATGCCGTCGCCGTGGTGGTGGACGCGGTCGCGGGGACCGAGGTGGGGACTGAGGTCGTCTGGAACTTCGCGGCGACGTATAACCGGCCGCTGATTGCCGTCATCAACAAACTGGACCGGGAGAATGCCAGTTATGACAAGGCGCTGGACTCGCTGCGCGCGGCCTTTCCGGACTACAAATTCGTGTCGGTGACGCTGCCCCTCGGCCAGCAGCATGATTTTAAGGGCGTGGTCAATGTGCTCACCCAGAAGGCTTACCTGGAAGAAGGCCAGCAGACGGCGGCGGTGCCTGACGACCTGGCCGATGTTGTGGAAGCGGCCCGCGTCGCTTTGATCGAGGCGGCGGCGGAAACCGATGACACCTTGATGGAGAAATACTTCGAGACAGAAACCCTTTCCCCGGAAGAGGTGCGCGAAGGCATCCGGAAAGCGGCCACCGATCCTTCCCTGCACACGGTCCCGGTGTTCGCCGTCAGCGCCACCCACAACATCGGCACGATCCCCTTGCTGGAAGCGTTCATCGACTACGTGCCGTCGCCGGAGACGCGCGCCTTTGAAGTGCTGCGTGATGGGGAGGCGGTGGTGATGGAAGGCCCGCAATCGGACGATGGTCCGTTGGCGGCCTATGTGTTTAAGTCCTCGACGGATAAGTTCGTCGGCACGTTGAACTACATCCGGATTTTCTCCGGCAAAATGACGTCCGATACCCGCTATTACAACTCAACCAAAGACGCGGAAGAGCGTGTCGGCTCCCTGTTGGTGATGCGGGGCAAGGAGCAACTGCCGGTGGACATGATGCATGTGGGTGACATCGGCGCTGTGGCCAAGCTGAGCAAGACCAACACCGGGGATACCCTGACGACCAGGGACGCCAACCTGGAAGTGGTCCGCCCGGAGTTTCCCGATCCCCTGTACGCGGTGGCGGTGATGCCGCGCACCCAGGCCGACAGCGCCAAACTGGGCCCCGTGCTGAGCAGCATCTGCGGCGCTGACCCGACATTACGCTGGCGTCAGGAACCTTCCACCCGGCAGGCCATCCTGGAAGGCATGGGGGAGATGCACATCAATATCGCCATCAGCCGGGCCAGTCAGTTGGGTGTGGGGCTGGAAACGGCGATACCGAAGGTTCCGTACCTGGAAACCGTCACCAAGACAGCCACCGCCGTTTACCGTCACAAGAAGCAGACGGGGGGCGCTGGACAGTTCGCTGAAGTCCATCTGCGCGTCGAACCGTTGGCGCGCGGCGCTGGCTTTGAGTTTGCCTCGGAGGTCTTTGGCGGCGCGATTTCGGGGCCCTTCATCCAGTCGACCGAGAAGGGCGTCCGGCAGGCATTGGAAAGCGGCACGGTCGCCGGATACCCGGTGGTGGACGTGAAGGCGGTGGTGTATGACGGCAAGGAACACCCGGTGGACTCCAAGGATATCGCCTTCCAGATCGCCGGGCGCGGGGCGTTCAAGGAAGCCATGCAACAGGCTGGCCCGGTGCTGCTGGAGCCGATCATGAACGTGTCGGTCACGGTGCCGGAGGAGTACATGGGCGACATCCTGGGGGATATGAACACGCGGCGGGGACGGGTCCAGGGTATGGACACCCAGGGCGGGCGGAGCGTGGTCACCGCCCAGGTGCCGCTATCCGAGATGCAGCGCTACGGCAACGACCTGCGCTCGATGACGGGCGGCCGCGGCATCTATACCATGGAATTTGACCGTTATGAGCCGGTTCCGGCGCATCTCATGCCAGCCATCATTGAAGCGCTCAAACGTGAACAGGAAGGCGAGGGCTGAGGCCGCTGGTGTGCCTCATGGACGCCCTGCGATCAAAAGACGCGCCGGTGAAGGCGCGTTTTTTGATCGCCAGGCGAGCCGCCGCAATTGCCTATTCGTCGTCAGGCAGGGACGCCGGCGACGAGCCACCCATCAGGCGGCGCTTGACATTCATCAGGCCCTTGAGAATCTTCTGCGGCCCGCTGACTTCCTTCAGGCTTTGCAGACCGGCCTCGTAAGCGGCGGCCCCGGCCATCACGTGGCCGCTTTTGATCTGAAGATCGCCAATCGCCAGCAACGTCTGGCCGTAGAATTCCTCCTCGCCCAGCGCCTTAAACGTCTCGGCGGCCTGCCGGTAGCAGGTCATCGCCTGCTCGGTATCGCGCTGCGCCGCGAAGACCCCGCCCATATTGCCGAGGACCTGCGCCTCGCGCTTACGGTCGCCCATTTCCTGGAATATCTGGAGCGCTTCCCGCATCAGGGCCAGGGCCTGGTCATGCCTGCCCAGGGCGCGTTGCACCAGACCGATGTTGACCTGCATTTCAGCCGCCATATCCGGCTGGTTGGCCTGTTGATAAGCCTCGCGCGCCTGCTGGAAGATTTCGGAGGCGGCCTCATACTCATGCTGCCGAAACAGCTTCACGCCTTGCTGTTGTAGCTCGTTTGGGTCGGTCACCGACGCTCTCCTGAGGGTGACTACAGGGTGATATTGTTCAAAATCCCTTCGGCAATGCGGCGCAGCTCCTCAGGTTCCAGCCGACTCAGGTGCAGGATGCTCTCAGCGATGCCGCGCAAATCTTCAACCTCCATTTCGCTGAACCACATCGCCAGTTCGACGAAGCTGGCATTGGTCGGATTGCTGAGGAAGGCCCGTATGTCTTCCGGCATCTGGCTGAAATTCCGGAAGTGCTCCTGCCGCTCAATCCAGCGACCGATGCGGTTGGTGTCCTCCAGGAAGTAGCTCAAGGAAACGCCGGTGGCCGAGGCCAGCGAGGTGAGTTCGGTCAGCGGAATGGGTTCCCGGCCGAGTTCGTAGGCGTCGATTGTCCCGGCAGGAATGCCGGTCTTGGCGGCGAGGGCCTCCGGGGTAAGGTCGGCCTCAATGCGCGCCTTCCGCAGCAGCGCGCCGACGACCCGGTTGCGGAGCGCCACATATTCGGCCTGCGGCAGCGGGTTCGGCTGGGCGTTGCCGGTTAGGGTTTCGGTGGACCAGAAGTGGCTGATGGGCACGCCCAACTCATGGGCCAGCAGCTCCAGCTCAGGCAGGCTGGGGTGTGCCTGGCCGAGCTCCCAGGCGGTGAGCGTCTGGGGGTTGAGGCCCAGGCTGGCGGCGCATTCCTCAACCGTACAGCCCTTGGCCAGCCGTGCGTCCCGGATCAGGACGCCAAGGATGCGGGCGCGCAGGGTGTACAATTCCTTAAAATCGACCGGTTTTTCGGCGCTGGCAGCGCCCGCTTTGGCTTCGCGCGCTGCTTTCAAGCGGGCCGCCAGATCGCCAGACATATCGCTAAAGCTCATGAGTCTATCTCCGGGATAAGTTCAGAACCGGTTGCATTATAAAGCCAGGGGCAAGGGGGGGCAAGCAACAATTCCGGGCCATTCGCGCCTTTCCCGGCTCGCGTGATCCCCTGTTCTGGCCTGCCGTCAGCCCCTACCGCTACCCCCCGCCGATGATCGCGCCTCCCTCAGGCGGGGCGATGGCGAATGGCTCGTTGATCGAGTCGATCATGATTTCCAGGCGGGTATCGAGGGTGATTGGCGGCGGCAGGCGGCCCCCGCTGGCCCCCGTCAACAGGCTCAGGTCCAGCGACGCGAACAACTCCAGCCCCCTGCCGTGGATGATCAGGTCATCCGCGCCGACATACTGCCGGTGAGTGAGCCTGACGGTGACGCCTGGGAGCAGCATCCGAATCGTGCCGATCTCAGGATGTTCGGTCGATGCTTGTCGGAGGAGGTCGTTAAGCGCCCGGTGGAATTCCGGCGACTCCAGCAGTGGGTCGGAGTCGACGGTCAGGCGGAAGACGTGCATGGTCTGGCCGTTCATGTCCACGTCGGGCAGTCGCTGGTGGTCGATGAACCCTGGCGTCCGCCCGATCGACGCGAGTCCGGGGTCTTCCAGGGCGGCGGAAAGGTCGACGCCCAACAGTTGATCAAGGCTCAGGGAGTCAGGGGGCAATTCCGGTGCGCCGTGCTCTCCCAGGAAGCCACCCAGAACCGCTTCCACCGCTGGGTCGTGGAGCAGTTGGGCGATGGGACGGCCTTCCCATGCGCCTGTATCGGAATCGAGCACATACAGGATGCCGTTCACGATAGTCAAATGGGCATCGATGGCATCGGTTTGCCCGGCGGCGGTGATGGTGCCCTGGGCGTCGATCTGCGTGGCCAGCGGCGGAAAAGCCGCGCTCTCCAGCCAGGTGAAGGGGCCGCCTCCCGTCACGTGGATGGCGATGCGGCCAGGAGAGCTGTCCCGGTCGCCTGGCAGCCCGCTGACGGCGATGTCAGCGGTGAAATCCAGGGTGAAAGAGCGGACATCGGCGCTGTTTTCGGTCGCGGCCACCAGCAGGGCGCAATCTTCATCCGGCAGGTTGAAGCAGGTCAGGAACGGGTCGCCCTGAGCCTTGGCGGCCAGCACCATGCTCAGGACAAGCGCGAGAACGCCCCCCAGGGCTAACCAACGGGCATTCATGTGAGGGTCTCTCCTTGACTACTGAAGTCACCCGGAAAGGCGGCACAACCGGCAGGGCAGGATGTCCGGAGCGTGGCGGGGCCTGGTGCTCAGGTCCTATTTGACCTAAGATGGTGGGATTTTAGCGTAGACAGAGGGCTGGCGCTACGTTATACTGCTAGGCAGGTTGACGAAAGATTTTCATAATGGCTTGGTGAGCGTTGCTGAGGAGTTATGGTAATGGCTGATTTTCCTGGTAAGGGTAGGGTAGCGATTCTCAAAACCCGGCCGGAGACGGTGTTGGACGATGTGCGCGAGGTCATGCGTCTGGCCGGTTACCGGGAAGCGCTGCCCAGAGATAAGGATACGCTGCTTAAGATCAATATTTCCTGGGACACCTGGTATCCGGCCTGCTCCAGCACGCCCTGGCAGATCGAGGGCGCGATCCAGGAGTTGCAGAGCGCTGGCTACCCGCGCCTGATCGCCGCCCACAACGACACGGTGGTGGTCGACGCCCGCGCGGGCGAGCGCAACAACAAACACCGTTACGTGACCGATAAGTACCATCTGGAGAACTGGCATCTTTACGAACCGCAGTTCAAGTGGGTGCGCTACGAGGCGATAGAGCCGTTCCTGGTGCTGGACCGGGTGTATCCCGAAGGGGTGTACATCCCGGAGTCGTTCTACGGGCGCAACATTATCCACTTTCCGACGGTGAAAACGCACGTCTTCACCACCATCACCGGCGCGATGAAAAACGCCTTTGGCGGGCTGTTGAGCCAGAAGCGCCACTGGACACACTCGGTCATTCATGAGACGGTGGTGGACCTGTTGCAGATTCAGCAGGACATCCACCCCGGCATCTTCGCCGTGATGGACGGCACCTTCGCCGGGGACGGCCCCGGCCCGCGCGCGATGCGGTGGCACGAAAAGGACATCCTCCTGGCCTCGGCGGACCAGGTGGCGATTGACGCCATGAGCGCCAAGTTGCAGGGCTTCGACCCGATGTCGCTCGACTTCATCCGCCTGGCGCACGAGCGCGGCCTGGGGGTGGGTGATCCCGACCAGATCGAGGTGGTCGGCTATGACCTGCGCGACGAACCGGCCTGGAACTTTGTCCAGGAGGATACCTTCGCCAGCATCGGCCAGAAGATGATCTATCACGGCTGGCTGAAAGGCTTTGAAGGGCTGCTGTTGCGCACGCCCCTGGTACCCTGGAGTTACCTGGCCAGCCATGTGTACCATAACGTCTACTGGTATCCTTTTGTGGGCCGCAAACGTGTGGAGGCCGCGCTTCAGACCAAATGGGGACAGTTGTTTAAGGCGTATGGCGACGGCCAGGTGGTGATGCCCGGAGAAGACCCGGAGAAAGTGATGGCCGTGGCGGCGAGCGGGGCGGCAGCCGTGGCCGGGGCGCTGTTCCTGGGGGCCATGTTGTTTTTCCGGGGGCGCGGCAAGCGCTGAGCTGGGCTTCGCGTAGTCATGCCCGCGTAACAAC
>DAOTXK010000058.1:0-9946 GCA_034435395.1 Anaerolineae bacterium
GGTCGGCGCGGAGATGCGGCACCATGGCCGCCCGGCCGGCCCGACGGACGCCCCCGACCGGTTGCAATGGGCCTGGCGCGAGGGCGACCTGGCCTGGGGCTGGGGCGTGGCCTGCTCCTACAAAAACACCGGCCTGGGCGGCGGCGCGCCGGATAAGGCCGGGGCTGAGGTGGAAGCCTTTGAGGACGGCACGGTGGAGGTGCGCACCTCGTCGGCGGATATGGGGCAGGGCCTCCGCGCCGTGCTGGCCCAGATCGCCGCCGAAGAACTGGGGCTCCGGTACGAGCAGGTGCGCGTGTTGCTCTCCGACACCGACCGCACGCCTGACGGCGGCCCCACCACCGCCAGCCGTCAGACCTACATGAGCGGCAACGCCGTCCGCCACGCGGCGATCATCCTCCGGGAAGCGCTGACCCGCGCCGTGGCGGAAGAGATCGACTGCCCGCCGGAGCGCCTGCGATTTGAGGAAGGGCTGGTGCGCTACGACGGGTCGGCGGTGGCGTTCGGCGAGGCCGTCCGGTTGATGCGCGAGCACGGCCTGGAGACGCGGGCGCGGCATGAGTTCTGGGCGCCCCCCACCCAGCCATTGGGCGAAGGCGGCGACATGCACGTCGCCTTCTCCTATGCCACGCAGGCGGCGCTAGTGAGCGTGGACCTGACCAGCGGCGCGGTGACCGTGCACCGGGTGATCGCCGCCACCGATGTGGGCCGGGCCATCAACCCGCTGCTCTTGCAGGGGCAGATCGAAGGCGGGGTCGTCATGGCCCTGGGCAACGCCCTGACCGAGAGTTACATCGTGGAGGAGGGCGTGCCCTGGACCACGCGGCTGGCCCGCTACAAGATGCCCAGCATCAAACATGCGCCGGCGATCACCAGCTACCTGGTGGAGCATGCCGTCTCCAGCGGGCCGTATGGGGCCAAGGGCGTGGGGGAAATCCCGTCGATCAACACCATGCCCGCCATCGCCAACGCCATCTATCACGCGGTGGGCGTGCGCGTCACCAGCGTCCCGGTGGACCAGGACGCGCTGCTGCGGGCCATCCGGAGCGGCGAAACCGAGGTGCACACCGCCTGGCAGGATGTGCGGTGAGTGGCACGGGGTGCGGCGGACGCTGAATCAGGCTGAGGCGGAGCCGAACGGTGGGTTCGTGGCTCCGTCTTTTTTGTGTTTGCTGATGTCCGGAGAAAGCGCCCGGTCAGCCAGGCCATGCTTAAGCCCGCCAAAGGGACTTGGGGGCCGGGCCATCCCCTGCGCTGAGAGCCTTTAGTGCGCTCGTCAGGGGTTCCGGGGGAATGTTTTGAGCCTCAAGCGACGCTGGCACGGACTGGCCGTGCCGATCCCATCACTCTGATCACCGGTTTTGAATCGAGGTCTTGTGTTTTTGTGCACCACCCCTTGACTTAGAGCGCGCTCTAAGTTGTATAGTGGGGGTGTCATGACAACGGTTGGTGAGGGAACCATGGATACTGAGCTGACCATTCAACAGATGGCTGGCGAAACCGGCCTGAGCGAGCATACCCTGCGCTACTATGAGCGCATCGGCCTGATCGCGCCAGTGAGCCGGGCCGCCAGCGGCCATCGCCGCTACTCGTCCGCCGACCTCGGCTGGATCGATTTCCTCAAGTGCCTGCGGGCGACCGGCATGCCGGTCGCGCAGATGAAGCAGTACGCCGACCTCCAACGCCACGGCGATCCGACGTATGGGGGCCGCCTGTCCCTGTTGGAGAACCACCGGCAGCGGGTGCTGGAACAGCTTGAGGAACTCCGGCGGAGTCTGGATGTGATCGAGTACAAGATCGGCTATTACTCAAAAGAGAGGGAAAAACTCAAGGAAGCGCTTCCGGAGGAGTTCCACCAGGCCTGAGCCGGCATGAGCGGCGCAGCAGGCGTTCCTTGACTTTTCAGGCTACAGAGGGAGGTCATGTGGGATGTTCCCGCTACCCTTAAACCCGTGGGGACAGCGTATCCTGATCAAAGCGTGGATGAAGCACTTACACGCGCAGGAGGCGGCGCGCCAGGCGACTCCGGCCCGTCGAGCGGCAGCCGCATCCCGGCTGTGGTGGCTGGGGCGGTTGTTCCGCCAGCAGGTGGGGAATCGCCTGGCCTGGCGCGGCCAGCGTCGGCGGTCGGAATGGCCCGCCGCCTGTCGGCCTGTTGAGATCGCGTTATCGCAGCAGGCCGTCAATGAGCGGTGTTGATCGGACGGCCGGGAGCGCCCAGGGCCGAAGCCCGATCGGCGGCGCGCGTCGCTGACGGTCGCCCGGCCAGGCGCTCACCGGTTGCCTGAGCCATGGCGCGGGGGTGGCGCGTACCCGCTGGCAGGTTGGGATGGCCGCCGCCCCTCCGCGCCCACTACCAGAAAGGATAACGGAGGGATGCAACGACAGTTGGGACGTTCGGGGGTGATGGTATCGGCCATGGGCCTGGGCTGTTGGGCTATCGGCGGCCCCTGGACGTTTAATGGTCGTCCGGCGGGCTGGGGCGAGGTCGATGATGCCGAGTCGATCCGGGCGCTGCACGCCGCGCTGGACCACGGCATCACGTTCTTCGACACGGCGGCCAACTATGGGGCCGGGCACAGCGAGCGGATTCTGGGCCGCGCCCTGGCCGGGAAGCGGGATCGGGCCGTGATCGCCACCAAGTTCGGCTACCGGGTGGACGAAGCGGCCAAGGCGGTAGTCCCTTACGGGGAGGAGGCGGCTACCTCGGACGTGGTGCCCACGATCCGGGCGGACTGCGAGGCCAGCCTGCGCCGCCTGAACGTCGAGGTCATCGATCTCTATCAGTTTCATATCAACGAATACCCGCCGGAGCGGGCCGCCGCCGTGCGCGACGCGCTGGAAGAGCTGGTCGCGGCGGGCAAAATCCGCTACTATGGCTGGAGCACCGACAACCCCGACGGGGCGCGCGTCTTCGCTGAGGGCGAACACTGCGTCGCCATCCAGCACAACATGAACGTGATCCATGATGCGCCGGAAGTGCTGGCGGTGTGTGAGGCCTTCAACCTGGCCAGCATCAACCGGGGGCCGCTGGGGATGGGGCTGCTGACCGGCAAATACACCCGCCGCTCGACCTTTGTTGCCGACGACGTGCGCGCGTCGGCGGACTGGTTCAGGGAGGGGTTCTGGGAGAAAATCCTGCCCCGCCTGGACGACATCCGCGATGTGCTGACCAGCGACGGGCGGACCCTGGCCCAGGGCGCGCTGGGATGGATCTGGGCGCGCAGCCCGCGCACCATCCCCATCCCCGGCGTCCGGACGGTGGCCCAGGTGGAGGAAAACGCGGGGGCGCTGGCTTTTGGGCCGCTCTCCCCGGACCAGATGCGGCAGATCGAGGTCCTGCTGGGTCGGGCCGCGAGCGCCGCCTAGACAAAGGCAGGTCGCCGATGGACCACCGCGTGCTGGTGACCTACGCCACCCGCGCCGGATCGACCGCCGAAGTGGCTGCCGCCATCGCCGAAGTTCTGGCGGGCGGCGGCCTGGCCGTTGATCCCCGCCCGGTGACCGACGTGGCCGACCTCGGCGGCTACCAGGCCGCCGTGATCGGCAGTCCGCTGCATTCGGGGAAATGGCTGCCGGAGGCCCTGGCTTTTGTGGGGCGGCACCAGGCGGCGCTGCGACAGATGCCGACCGCCCTGTTTCTGCTCTGCATGTTGGACGGCACCGAAGAGACGCGCCGGGTGAAAGAAGCCAAGCTGGAGTCAGTGCGCCTCCGGCTGAAGCCGGCGGCCGTCGGGGTGTTCGCCGGGGCCATGGACTATGGCAAACTCCCCCCGATTGAGCGGCTGAAGGCCCAGACCAAGGGCCTGCCGGAGGGCGACTTCCGCGATTGGGAGGCCATCCGCCGGTGGGCCGCCGACCTGCGCCCGGCGCTGGCCGCGCCTCAGCGGGGATAATCCACCGTCCCGCAATGATGCCGGTCGAATGCCCACGGCGATGGGGCCGCCCCGGATGGTTCAGGCGTGAATCACCTCATACCGCAGCCAGACGCGCCCGCCGTCCTGGACCTGGCAGGAGAGCAGCTTGAGCCGTGTCGGCGGCTCGTCGGGACGGAGCGCGGGCGAGTCAAACAGCGAGGGTGTGTCGAAGCCGCCGATGACCGCTGGCAGGAATTCGACGTTGATCTCGTCCACCAGCCCGGCCCGCAGCAGCGCGCCGTTCAGTTTGCCCCCGGCGGTGGAGAGCACACACGCCACGCCCAGACGGTTTTTCATTTTTTCCAGCGCCAGCCTGAGATCAACCGGCCCCTCACCCGCCACCAGGTAGGGGATGTTCTCCCGGCGCAGATAGGCCAGGTATTCCGGCGGCGTGTGCTGGCCGACCCACACCAGCAGGTGCCACCCGGCCCACTCCTCGCCCGGCCACGCTTTGACCCACCCCCGGACACGGCCCCGGCCATCGACTGCCGTGAACCAGCCCTGGCCTCCCGATCGGTTGACGACGGCCTCCGGCAGGAAGTCCTGGTACAGCGCCGCCGGGTCGCCTTCCACGGGCGGGAGCGGCTCCGGCTCGGTGCCCTCACCCAGGAAGGAGCCGCTGCCTTCCAGGGTGGCCCCCGGCTGGTGGGTCGCCCGGAGCCATCGGTGCACCGAAAACGGGCCATCCGGGCGGTCGATGGCCTGCCAGCGCTCATCCCCGTAGAGCAGCAGCGCGTCCGGGGCGAGGGTGAGTCGCCCGTCCACTGACGCGGTTGCATGGACAATGACTCGCGGTCGGTTCATCAGCCTCCTCCTCCGCAGATGGCCGCCACGCCTGGCGTCCAGACCATCCCCATCTCTTTAACACTCTGTATGCGGCTCGCTGAAGCCATAGATAGTTTACCCGGTTTCAGGGCTGCCGGTCCCTCAATTATTGAGGGGCAGGGCGGTCGGCGGGGGGGCCGAAGGGGCTGCCCCGTCATTAGGATTCAGTATGGAAAATCTTAATGAATTATTTATGCTTTACTCTTGACATATTTTTGGTTAATGAATATCATGTAGGTAGTCCACTGAAGGCCGCAATTCATCACCGCTCACACGCCAGACGGCCCGTATCGAGGTTCGGGGGTAGGCCAGTCCAGGGATGAGATTCTCATGGAATTCTTATAAAAAGGACTGGCAAAATCGGAAAACAGGTGGTATAGTAAGGTCGTTAGGCGGACCCACTCATCGCACCCCTACAATGCAGCCGTGGGCCCGCCTGCACAGACGAGGCCACTGACATTGTGCTCACAATGGACAATCCCCCCCTGTGGTGTCGTCTGTGCAGGCGGGTTCACTCATGAAGCCCTCATAATCCTCCGACCTGCCTAAGTTGACAACACGGTCTAACGTCCTTCCATCGCCGCTGGCTGTGTTGTCTCTCGCGCCCGGTATCAGCGGTTACCCATCGCCGCACCGTTGTCGGATCATGGCACACGCTTTACTGTTACATCGGACCACGCATTACCGGAACATGGGAGACTCATCGCTGTATCATCGCCGCCCCACCGCACCTTTCCGTAACCCATGATACCCCCTTATGAGGCGGCGGCTCAACGTCACACCCATCCCGGCCTGTCCGCCGACCGATAACGGCGGTGTTCCCCCGTAGCAGCCGATCGTCCTACACCGGGAACGCCGCCGCCTTGTTTTTCCCGCTGATACAGTCATTGCCTCGCGCCGGGGCAGACTGCTGGTTGCCCTGTTGATTCCCCCCGCGCGATCCCCCGTGAACAAAACGTGAAAAAAACGGCCAAAACGCGGCCAAATATTTCGCCCATTCAATAGAACATATGTGCTATTCTGAGAGCGTCACGACCGGGACCGGAGGCTTTTCCGGCCATGAGCCATGCCGGGAGGTGGCACGCATGGACCATACCGCTGTCAAATCGCTGGGCGAGGACCGCATCGGCGGTTATCTCGTGGTGTGGGGCGACGCCCGGCACCGCGACCTGCACGGCGAGTACTTCACCCCGGAGACCGACCTGGCGCTGGACTGGTACGCCCGCCGCCCGGTGCTCTACCACCACGGGCTGGATGGCGCGCTTAAGGCCGCCCTGATCGGGGCCATCGACACGCTGCGCCCGGACGAGACCGGTCTGTGGGCAGAGGCGCAGCTGGACGTGCATCGGCGCTACGTGCGGGCGGTGTGCGACCTGATCAGGCGCGGCGTCCTGGCCTGGAGTTCCGGCAGCCTGCCGCACCTGGTGGAGGTGGACTCCGATGGGCGGATCATCCGCTGGCCCATTGTCGAGGGGAGTCTGACCCCAACCCCTGCCGAGCCGCGCCGCACCACCGTCCGGGCGATCAAAAGCGCATACGAGGCGCTGGGCCTGGACCTCGGTCGGCTGGGCGAGGCCGGGGAACAGAAGGCCCGAATTCTGACCAAACAAAATCCGTGCGCAAAGGTGAGGCACGCCTCGCCCGGAAGCGCCAACCCTGAGGGTATACCAGGAGAGACACTGATGAACCGTGAAGACATCATCGAGGCGGTGAACGCCGCGCTCGAATCGTATCAATCGCCCGCTCAGTTGGCTACCGCCCCGCTCAAGCGCCTGCCCACCGGCGACCCGGCGGAGGCCATCCGGGCCAATCCGCACATCGCCGTGGGCAGCCCGTATGACAGCCTCAGCGCGCTGGACCTGGCCCACGGCTACGTCATCCTCCGGGCGGCCAAAGGCTTTCGGGGCGTCAGCCAGTCGTTCGCCAACGCCCTGGCCTACAAGGTCCGACGGGAGGGGCTGCTGGCCGTCAAAACCGGCGACGAGCTGAGCTACTCCACCCAGACCGGCTACGGCGACGAGTGGGTGCCGGACCTGTGGAGCGCCGAATTATGGCGGCAGGCCCGCCAGGAAAACGTGATCCTGCCGCTGTTCCGGGCCGTGGAGATGCCCAGCAATCCCTACGAGATGCCGGTTGAAGGGGCCGACCCGACCGTCTACTATGTGGCCGAGACGACCGACGAGGCGCACCTGACGCTGGGCAGCGGCAATCCCATCCCTGACAGCAAAATCGGCAGCGGCAGGGTCACGCTGACGGCCAAGAAGCTGGCCCTGCGGGTGGGCTTCAGCGCCGAGCTGGCCGAGGACAGCATCGTGCCGGTGCTGAGCATGTACCGCGAGCAGGCCATGCGCGCCCTGACCGCCGCCATTGACAGCGCCATCCTCAACGGCGACACCACCAACGAGGCCACCGGTAACATCAACAGCGACGACGCCGACCCGCCCGATAACGCCGTCTACCTGGCCTTCGACGGGCTGCGTCACCTGCCGCTGGTGGATACGACCGCCAACGCCGTGGACGCCAACGGCGCTCCCTCGCTGGCCCTGCTGCGCCAGGCCCGTTTCACCATGGCCCACAAGTACAGCATCAACCCCAACAACCTGGCCTGGGTGGTGGACGGCGGCACTTACGCCAAGTTGCTGAGCCTGAGCGAGTTCCTGACGATGGACAAGGCCGGGCCGCTGGCCACCGCGCTGACCGGCCAGATCGGCTTCGTGGACGGCATCCCGGTGCTGGTTTCCGCCGAGATGCCGCTCACCATGGCCGACGGCAAGGTGAACGCCACCGGCAACACCAAGGGCCAGGCGGTGTGCGCCTATCGGCCCGGCTGGATCGTGGGCTACCGCCGCCGCATCGCCGCCTCGGTGGACTACCTGCCGTACTATGACGC
The DNA here is from genome assembly GCA_034435395.1 of Anaerolineae bacterium. GTDB lineage: Bacteria > Chloroflexota > Anaerolineae > Aggregatilineales > Ch27 > DAOTXK01. Next base: position 7,633 of record DAOTXK010000058.1, read on the forward strand.
CTACCAGATGACGGCCACGGTGCGGCTGGCGCTGGCCCGCCTGGACGACGACGTGGCCGCTGCCCTGTATAACATCACGGTGTAGCGGCGCTGGCTCGTAGGGACGGGGCATGCCCCGTTCCTACGGGCGATCAGGAGGCGGGCCGCAGACCCTTCTCCCGCAGCCGGGAGTCCGCCCAGGCGGCGTCTTCCTCCGCCAGGGGCGGGAACGGCGCGGCAGTGTAATCGATGCTCAGGTCGTAGCGTGCCCGGTCGTAGATGGCCGCCAGCGCCCCGCCCAGGTCCAGCGGCACGTCGGGATCGTCGCCCAGCAGCGGGACCGGGATCACCGGCAGCGGATCGGCCAGTTGAATCGGCCAGACGTCGCACCAGGGCCGCCGGTTGCCCCGGCTGAGCAGCACGAAGTAAGGGGCGCGCGGCAACGGTTGGGACAGTGGAATGCGGCGACCTCGGCGCAGCAGATCGATTTCCAGCAGATGGACGCCGGAACTGAGCAAAAGTCCGCGCCGTTCAAGATATTCACTGTCTCCCGGACGTTTATTGGCGGGCGACAGCACTTCGATGACTGTCACCAGGCGTTCTTCGGTCACCGTGCGAATTTCCAGAGTCAGGTGACGGACGGGCACGGTCATCGGATTGGCGAGTTGAACCGGAGCTGCAGCGACGGCCCCCGGCGAAACGGAACCGGGCCAGAATTCAGGAGTCCGTTCACGCTGCAAAACGGCAACATCAGGAAACAGGATGGCGATCTCTTCTTCATCGGTGACCTGGTCGATGAGCGCGCGTACATCCATACGCGCCACATAGCGCGCGCCCAGGTGGGGTACCAATTTAGCGCGCATTTCACTGATGAGTTCGTTGTGCACATCCGGCCACAGACTGGGATGCTCCAGGTACGGGTCCATGCCGGGGAACGGTGAAGGCATCGTCCGACGCTCCATCTGCAAGGGACAGCTTGTATGGCTATTTTAACACACGAGGGAGTAGGATCATGATCGTTTATGCCACCCTGACTCAACTGCGGGAACGGCTGAACATCCCCGCCGACGACACCGCTGACGATGGGCGGCTGCTGGCCGTCCTGCGTCAGGCCACCGCCCAGATCGACCGCTACACGGCGCGGCGCTTCGCCCCGGCGAAACAGACCCGCCGCTTCGACTACCAGTCGGCCAGCCATCTGCGCCTGGACATCGACCTGCTGGAGCTGCTGGCGCTGACCAACGGCGATGGGAGCGCCATCGACCTGGACGGCGTGCGACTGCTGCCGGAGGGCGACGGCCCCAAAAGCGCCATCCTGCTCGACCCGGGGGCGGGCGTCACCTTTTTGTATGAGGTCTCGCCCGGCGGCGCGATCCAGGTGGAGGGCCTGTGGGGGGCGCACGATGCCTGGTCCGAGGCGTGGCGGGATACGTCCGATGCCGTACAGGACGACCCGCTGAGCGCCGACGCCGCCACCGTCACCGTCGCCGACGCCGATGGGGCCGACGCGGCGGGCCTCGCCCCGCGCTTCCAGGCCGGGCAGCTCCTGCGCCTGGAGGACGAATACCTGCACGTGACCGCCGTCGATGCCACGACCAACACGGTCGGCGTGATCCGGGGCGTGCGGGGCACCGCCGCTGCCAGCCACGCCCAGGATACCCCGATCGAAGTTTACACCCCGCCGCAGGATGTCCAGGCGCTGTGCCTGCGCTGGGCGACCTGGCTCTACCAGCAGGTGGATGCCGGCATCGGCGCGGGCGCGGACTGGCTGTACCCGCCCGACCTGCCGCCCGACCTGCACCGGTTGGCGGCGGCTCTGCGGCGGGTCCGCGTGGCCTGACGGCCCGGTCGGCTGGGCCTGGGATTCGAGGTGCTGACATGTCCACCGCAAGATACGCCGTGCAGATCGACTGGGACGCCGACGGCGACTTTGACGAGGTTGAGGAGGCGCTTGACCGCGACGTGATCGCCGCCCGCTGGGGACTGGGGCTGGCCGACGCGCTGGACTCGGTCGCCGCGCCGTCCTGGGCGGCGGTTCTGCTGCGGGACCCGGACCGTCGTTACGCGCCAGAGAACGTGGACGGCCCGCTTTACGGCCGTCTGGTCCCTCGCCGGAAGATGCGCCTCGTCTCCACCTGTGACGGCACCACGCGCACTCACTTTACCGGCTGGCTCGACCGGATCGAGCCGCGCCCGGACCGAACGGCCGTCCTTCACAGCGGGGGCGTGGAGGCGTTGCTGGCGCGGGCGGAGGTCTTCCTGCCGCTGCTGCTGAACCAGACGGCCGACGCGATCATCGCCGCCGCGCTGACCCAGGTGGCCTACCCGCCCGCCA
>DAOTXK010000059.1:0-7964 GCA_034435395.1 Anaerolineae bacterium
ACCCCGGGCACGGCCTCGGCCAGAGCAAACAGGGCTGACGCCGCCAGGACCTGCATCGGCTCGGCATCAACCGCCGGCATCGGCAGCCGCTCCTCCACCGGGAAATACTGGATCACCCGGAAGTTCGAGGCCAGGTTCAGCCGCATGTCGCCCCGCCGCACCAGGCTCTCGACGGCGTCGAACAGCATGATCTCATCGCTGGCCAGCAGGTTGCCGCTGTAGGTGAACCAGTAGACCCCGGCCAGCAAAACGCCCAGGCAAACCATGATGATGGCATTACGGCAGGTCAGGAGAGGTTCAGGCGAAGGTCCAGGCGTGGGCATGTACACGTGCTCGCTTCCGGGCGGAGGACACACCAGCAGCTATTGTACCCGGACCAGTCAGGAAAACACGGATTCCGCGAGGAAAGATGACACATGTCCCCACGGAATCCATGACTCGTTGTGTTGCTGTCGCGCGAATAATGGAGCGCTTGGTGGAAAACTCAAGCCTCGCCTTCCGGCTCGCCGCCGTAGAATTCGCCGTACATATCCTCAAACCAGTCCAGCATGTCGCGCGCCCACTGACGGCCCATCCTCCCCCGGCGGAACATCATCGGCCCAAACGGCATCATCCGCCCGAACCGCTTTCTGTGTTCCCGGGGATGATGGCTGTGGCGCGGCCAGCACCCTTTCCAGTCCGGATCGGCATAGGCTTCGGCTCGGATGCTGCCATCCTCCCCCTGCACCACGCGCCAGCTAAACAACACCTTTTCCTGGCCGCCCTCACTCATCCTCAAACCCCTCCTCTTCGCGTTCAATCTCCAACTCATCGAGCACGTCTTTGAGCACTTCAATCGCTTCGCGCAGCTTGGGACGCATGACGGCCTTGAGCCGCGCCAGTTCTTCCTGCCCGGCAGCCGTGATGTGGTAGCGCCGCCGGGTCCGTCTGTCCGGGTCATCCCACTCGCTCACCACGAAGCCCTGCGACTCCATCTCGCTCAGCAAGGGGTACACCGCCGCCGGATTGGCCAGCCCCTGGGCCGCTGTGCGCTCGGCCAGGGTGGTGATGATCTCGTGTCCGTAGCGGGGAGACAGGCTCAACAAATGCAGCGTATACAGCGGCAACAGACCACCGCTCTTGCTGAGCCAGGCGCTGACAAAGGGGTTGAACAACACGTCGCCCATATGCCAGGGCCTGAACCGCCGGGCCTTAAACAACCAGTGCTTGCTGGGTGGCGCTCCCATGAACTTCGCGAAGTACTCCCGCCACTCGTGCGGGTCGGGGGGAAGCGCCCCGTCCGCGCAAGACCCCACCCACTCCGCCCAGAAATTCCGTCGGCGTTTGTGTCGACTCACATTTGGGCTCCATTCCAATCTTATTGAATTCAACTATATTGAAAATATACAGGGAGAATGCCGGGCAGTCAAGTGCTCTCACGTCAGAAAATCATCAGAAAACCCCTCGGCGCGTCCTCCAGCGGGGTTTTGCCGGAAAGAGCACCGGGCGGATCGGGCCATCGTCCGGCTTTGTGAACGCGGCTTGAGCACGGCTTAAGCGCGGCTTAAGCACGGAAGGAAAGTTATTCGCGGGCCAGCGCCTGAGGCTCCAGGTGAATGGTCACCCGCTGCAAAAGCGGCAGCGCCGACCGGAGATGCATTTCCGTGCGTTCCGCCAGGAAATGCGCCTCCTCAACCGTCATATCCTGGTCCAGCCCGCCGTGCATGGAGAGCGCATAACCATGCGCTTCCGTGCGGATGAAGGCATCGTGCCAGCACACATCCGGGTACAGGTCCACGGCCAGGTTCAGCGCCTTGGTCAGGATTTCTTCAGCGCGCTGACTCTGGGCCAGTGGAACAGGGCCGCGTGTGGCCGGTTCGATGTGCGTGGTGACTCCGGCCAGGCCGGGCAGAGTCGCTTTCACCTGCTCCTCAAGCGCAGTCACCACATAATGGGCATCCTCCAGCATCTGGTCCGGCGGAACTTCGACGTGCATCTCCAGGACCGAGCCTTCGGGCGTATCGAACAACGCCACTTCGTGAATGGCCAGGCCGAGCGCATCGGCCTCGGCGCGGGCGATCAGCCGGTAATCGGGCGGCAGGGCGTGGTGGGGCATGCAGTGGACTTCCACTTCGGCAATGCCATCGAACTCGTCGCGCAGACGTTGGGTGACCGCCGTAGTGATGGCCTGGGCATGGTCAGCGGTCACGGCCGGATCAACTTTGACATCAACATCCAGCAGCATGGCATTGACAGGCCCCCGGCTACGGACCCTGTCCACCGCGATCACGCCGGGCGTCTGCCGGATCACACGCTCCACCATCCCCGGATCGAGCGGCGCAGTATCTACCAGCACCCGCCCCGTCTGCCAGAGCACACCCCAGCCGGCCCGCGCAATCAGCACGACCACGATCACCGCCGCCACAATGTCCGCCCAGGCCCACCCCACCGCGACCGCCGCCAGGCTGATCAAAACCGAGAGGGATACCAGAACATCCGCGCCCGTGTTGGCCGAATCCGCCAACAGAATCTCCGACTGCAACCGTTTCCCTTCCCGGCGTTCATAACGACTGACTGCGATGTTCACGCCGATGGTGAAGATCATCACGGCGAAATTCAGCGGGGTGACGGTCGGTGCCCCGCCGCTCCGCAGCCGCTCGACCGCCTGCCCCACGATTTCCCAGGCCGTCACCAGCAACAGGCCGCCCACGGCCATGGCCGCTATGGTCTCAAAACGCCGGTGACCATATGGATGATCGTCGTCGGGCGGGCGGGCGGCGACCGCGTTCCCCAGCAAACCGATCACATTGGAGGATGCATCCAGCGAGGAGTGAAAGCCATCGGCCACCATCGCCAGTGTCCCCGTCAGGAGGCCAACGAGCAGCTTACCCGTCGCCACAGCTAAATTGGCCGCCAGGGTAATCCATAACACCCGCCTGATCTGGCGGCGCGACTGGGCCTCGGTTTCCATTCGTTTCACCATATTCCCGCCCCTGTCGGATAACCCGGGCCGGAAATGTCTGCCACTTTACACCAATAACCTGCCACCTACCAGTGACAGTTGGCCGTCTCCGGGCGCGAATGATCAAATCATGCGGATACGGGGTCGGAGCATCCGCGCCGTCAGGCATCCTGGTGACGCCGCAGGCGCGCCAGCTGGAATCCGGCCAGCAGCAGCAAGAGGGTCATGGAGATGAAGGACAACTGAATGCGCAGCGACTCGGCGTCACGGATAGGCGCTGGCGGATGCAAAACGCGCTCAGTGACACCCAGCAACAAGACCATCACCAGCACGACCGCGATGTTGGCGGCGCTCCCTATCGCGGGTCGCGCATCCAGGACCTGAAATGCCTGCGCCAACAGGGATATGCCCATCACCTGAAAAGCCATCTGGAAGCGCGGCTCCAACAGAAAAGTCAGGTTCCAGGAGTTGTTCGCCCAGGTGGCGTTCGCGGCCAGAATGCTGACGGGGATATACAGCGCCCACCATAACAAGGCGACCCGACCCAGGGCGCGGCTGACCCGGTGAAGTCGGTCGCGGCGAAGGGCCAGGGCCAGTCCCGCGGTCGCCGCGGCGACAAACCAGCTCAGCATGCTCGCCCAAACCAGCGCCCCGTGAAAATACACCAGCCGCGCGTTTGGCCCGCCCAAGGTACGTTCTTCCGGCGCGGTGATGGCCACCAGCGCCACCAACAGCAGCAACCCGCCAACGCTGGGCCAGATCAGGCGATAATCCAGCAGCGCGCGCGGAGAAAGACCTCTGATCGTCGGCAAGGAAACTCGCCTTTTTTCACAGCGCGAAGCGGGAGAAAACCAGGATGCCCATCACGACCAGCGACAGGACCAGCCCGGCGCTCACTGCCGCCAACCCGATCAACAGCGGGCGCGGATACAGCGGCCCCTGCCCCGGCAGATGGGTGGCCTCGATTCCGGCGGGGATGTAATCCAGAAAGCTGATCAACTCGTTGGCGTCCTGGTACTCGCCGACCGACTCAAAATCGCCAAACGGGCTGGCGCTGCTGAACCCGGCTTCCCCGGCATCGATATCGCCAAAGGGGTCCTCTCCATCGGCAAATGCCGCATCGCTGCTGCTTTCGTCATAGGAGGCGTCAAACACGCTGGCTTGCGGCAGAGCAAACGGGTCAAACGAATCGCCCGCAGGAGCCTCATAGCCCGGACTGGCCATGTCCGAATACGGGGGCGCTACCTCATCTTCATCTTCCAGGACCACCGTGAAGGGATCGGAAGAAATGGCCTCTCCTTGGAAAGGCCCACTTTCAAAACCAAACGGGTCGCTGCCGCCCAGCTCCCTTTGTGGTTCGGCAGCTGGACTGCCTCCCAGATTCAGGCCATCCACCCAGGCATCATACTCATCCGGTGACGGCAGATCGACCTGTTGGCCACTCCCATGAAACGCCGGGACGTATCCCCCAGGCGGGGCGGCGGCCTCGCCAAAAGGGCTTGCCGGGGCGGATGATGGAGGGAGATCAGAAGGGGGCGCAGGCGACGCTGGCGGTGGTGGCTGTTTCGCCATCTGACGTTTGATTGCCTCCAACCCCCTCAGCGCGCGGCTGTTTTTCGGATTGATGGCGATAACATTCTCCAGGCAGATCTGCTGGCTCTCCAGGGTATCCACCGTCGCGCTCAGCCACAGCCAGGCCTCTTCATTCCGTTGATCCAGCTCCGTCGCACGGGTGAGGAGCTTGCGGGCTTCCTCTTTACGACCTGCCTTCAGGGCCGTCACACCTTCCCGAACCAGTCCCTCGATATTGGAAGTCATCCTTGCCCCTCCCGTGACCGCTCGCCTACACCTTCTACCGTTATGATACCATAGACGCCCGTCGGTGGGCTACGGGCTGGCCGCCTGGCAACCAGGTCCGGCCCCTGTCGCCGGGCGGACGATCTGCCTGCCAGGGATCACATTTCTGGGACAGCAGCATACAGCGATAGCGCCTCACAAGTGAGGGGAACATGACGCGGATGCTCTGGCCGGCGCCTCCGAAAAGCCCTGCCATCTTCTGGGGCTGTCGCCGCTGCGGCGCGGCGCTAGAGTTCGACCGGCTTACCGACGACCTCCACCAGCAGGTCGACGCAGGCGCGCACGTCCTGCATATCCACCGTTTCGCTGACGGTGTGCGCGTACCGCGTGGGAATGCTGATACAACCGCTCGGCGCGCCCGCGCCGGTGACGCTGATTCCCGACGCGTCGGTAGAGCCTAGAGATAGTAACTCCAGCTGATAAGGAATATGGGCATCCTCAGCCCGCTGGATCATCAGGTTTTTAACCGCAGAAGGCACGACCAGTCCCCGATCATACACCTTGATGGCCGCCCCCTTGCCCAATTCGACCGCCATCTTGATGGGAGATCGGGGAGTGTCCGGGCAGGGCGTGATATCCACCGCGACGCCCAGGTCCGGCGACAGACCGAAAGCCGCCGGGCGCGCCCCCCGCACGCCGACTTCTTCCTGCACGGTGAAGACGAAATACACCTCATTCGGCAGGCCGTCTCCCTCGGCCAGACGACGCATCGCCTCCACGGCCACCGCGCAGCCGATTCGGTCATCCAGGCTCTTGGCGATGATGCGGTTGCCGCGTTCCTCAAAAGGTCGGAAAAACGCCGCCGGGTCGCCAACCTTGACATCCGCGTACCCGCCGTCGCCGTCACTGACATCGATATAAAACTCGCCCAAATCGGGCACATCGTTTCGTCGCCAGGCCCCCTCGCGCCCGATGGTGCCGGTCACGCCGTTCTCAAAACGAACGCGGTTGCCAAATAACGTATCCGGGAGCAACCCGCCGAGGGGGTTAAAACGGAAGAAGCCGCTGTCATCCTGATAAGTCAGCATCAGGCCGATCTCGTCCATATGGGCGGCGACCATGATCCTGGTGCCGCCACTGCCCAGGCGGCAGATCAGGTTGCCGACGGCATCGGTCCGAATCTCGTCCGCTAGGTCGGAAACCCGTTCCTGAATCAAGGCGCGGACGTGGTGTTCAAAGCCACTAGGTCCCCAGGCTTCAACCAGCTCTTTGATGATATCTTTCATCGAGTCCTTTGCTCTCTATCTCTCACTGGCGCGCCAGCACATCCGGCGTAAAACGCTCCAGCGCCGCTCGCATCAATCGGACAGTGTGCCGGACATCATCCAGATTACACAGGGCCGCAGGGCCGTGAATGTACCGACAGGGCACGGAAACCACCGCGCTGGGCACCCCTTCACCCGTCACAAACACCGCCCCGGCATCGGTCCCGCCGACCATGGCCCGCTTATACTGGTAGGGTATGCCTTCCGCCTCAGCCACACCTCGCAGGTGATTCAGCAGGCGGCGATCCACGATCACCGACCGGTCGACCAGCGTCAACGCCGGCCCCTGGCCCAATTCGGTCACCGGGCTGGGCCGGGGCGCTTCCGGGTCGTCCTCGTCCGGAGGCAAATCATGAGCCGTAGTCGTCTCCAGCACAAAGGCCACGTCCGGCTGGATGCTCTGCGCCGCCACCCGCGCCCCACGCAGCCCGATTTCCTCCTGCACGGTGAACGCCACATGAAGATCAAACGGGAATGGATCACCCTGCACCAGCTCAATCAGGACGGCACATCCCACCCGGTCGTCAAAGGCTTTACCAATAGCGACCCGCCCGCGTTCAACGTATCGGGTGTTAAACGTGGCCCTGTCCCCCACCTTAACCTTGCCATTGGCCTCCTCCTTGGAGGTCGCGCCGATGTCGACCCGCAGCCGATCCACTTCGACCACATTCCGGTCCTCGCTCAGGTGGATAGGCTTCCAATCAAACACGCCGGGCACCTTCTCCTTGCCGATCACCAGACGCAGGCCCGGCAGAATGCGGGCGTCGAAGCCGCCGACCGCCGCCACGCGCAACGTGCCGTCACTCTCCACACCCTGCACCATAAACCCGACCTCATCCATGTGGGCAGCGACCATCACACGGGGAGCGCCATCCTTCGGCCCTCTCCCCGGCTTGACGGCCAGCACATTGCCGATCGGATCGATGCGGATATCCTGGGCGTGATCCGCTATTGCCCGGAGAATCACCGCCCGCACTTCGTCCTCCGCGCCGGAGACGCCTATCGCTTCGGAGAGTTCTTTGATCAACATCAGTCAGCCTCTCCCTGGTGGGCCTCCGCCCCCGTCAGCGGCGAGTCCCAGGCAATAGTCGTCAGAAAATCTTCCGCCAGCCCGGCGACAAACTCCGCCAGCAGACGTCCGGCCCGCCTGATGTCCCTCAAGTCCACCATCTCCACCGGGCTGTGCATGTTGCGGATAGGCACGTTGACCAGCGCCGTGGGAATGCCCGTGCGGGCCACCTGAATTTCCCAGGCATCGGTGCCGCTGCGGGCCGGGAGCGGATCGACGCCGACTGACATCTCCAGCCGTTTGGCGGCTTCATGCAGCTTGTCGTAGAGCTTGGGGTGGAAGTTCGGCCCCAGGCTGATGGCCGGGCCGCCGCCCAGCTTCTGGGCGTCGTCGCTCTCGCCGACTCCCGGCTGCTTGGCGAACGTTACATCCAGCGCGATGGCCACGTCCGGGTTCAGATAATGGGCGGCCACCCGCGCCCCGCGCAGCCCGACCTCCTCCTGCACTGTCGCCACGGCCAGTACATCCCACCGATGGTCGCGTTTTTGCAGTTCCTCCAGGCAAACGGTCACGGCAGCGACGCAGGCCCGGTCATCCATGGCCTTACCGGCCACGCACTCGCCCATCAGCGCCAGCAGTGGGACATCTAACGTCACCGGATCGCCCAGACGAACCCGCTCGGCCACCTCCCCGGCATCCAGCCCCAGGTCCACGATCAGATCGTCCACCTCAGGATACTGGCGACGCCGGTCCGGCGGCAGGATGTGCGGCGGCGCGGCAGCCACGACGCCGGGCAGCGGCTCCCGGCCATGCACCATGACTGGCTGCGCCAGCATGACACGGCCATCCACGCCCCACAGATTACGCACGCGCAGGAAAGGGCCGTCAATGG
>DAOTXK010000060.1:0-15538 GCA_034435395.1 Anaerolineae bacterium
GGACATGGACATGGCCCGTCTGTTCCTGGGCGGGCGCGGGCTGGGCGCTCGATTGCTGTGGGACCTGGTCGGCCCGGAAGTGGAGCCGCTGTCGCCCGATAACGTGCTGATCTTCGCCGCCGGTCCACTCACCGCCAGCGGCGCGCAGACCAGCAACCGGTTTTCGGTCAGCACCAAAAGCCCGCTGACCGGCACGGTGCTGGACTGTAACAGCGGCGGCTGGTGGGGCATGCAGTTTAAGCGGACCGGCTACGACGCGCTGATCGTGCGGGGCCGGGCGGAAAAACCGGTCCTGATCGCCATCACCCCCGCCGGGGTGAGCATCCAGGACGCGGCGCACCTGTGGGGCCAGACCGTCTTCGCGACGACCAAAGCCCTGGGCCAGAACAACAACCGCCGTAACGTGTTATGCATCGGCCCGGCGGGGGAGAATCGGTGCCGCATCGCCGCCATCATGAACGACGGCACCCGCTCGCTGGCCCGTGGCGGCCCGGGGGCGGTGATGGGCAGCAAAAACCTCAAGGCCATTGTGGTGGAGGGCCAGGAGAAAAACGAGCCGCACGACAAAGAACAGTTTAAGTTCGTGCTGTACGAGACCGGCAAGATGATCAAACAAAGTCCGCTGACCTCCAAGGCGCTGCCCAAGTTCGGCACCGACGCGGTGATGAACGTGATCAACGAGATCGGCGCGCTGCCCACCCGCAACTTCCAACAAAGCCAGTTTGAGGGGGCGGAGGCCATCAGCGGCGAGCGCATGACCGAGACCATCCTGGTCCGCAAGCAGGCCTGCTGGGCCTGTCCCATCGCCTGCACACGGGTCACCAAAACCTCCCGCGCGGAGGGCGAAGGCCCGGAGTACGAGTCGACGTGGGCCTTGGGGGCGCAGTGCGGCATTGATGACCTGGAGGCCATCGCCGAGGCCAACTACCTGTGCAACGACATGGGCCTGGATACCATCTCCACCGGCAACACCATTGGCTGCGCGATGGAACTGGCCGAGCGAGGGCTGATCGAGAGTGACCTGCGTTTTGGCCGGGCCGACCTGCTCCAGGAGACCATCCGGAGCATCGCTTACCGGCAGGGCCTGGGCGACGACATGGCCGAGGGCAGCTACCGCCTGGCCGCCAAGTACGGCGCGCCGGAGCTTTCCATGAGCGCCAAAAAGCTGGAGCTGCCCGCCTATGACCCGCGCGGTATGCAGGGGCAGGGGTTGCTGTATGCCACCTCCAACCGGGGCGGCTGTCACATGCGCGGCAACATGCTCGGCCCGGAGGTGCTGGCCCTCCCCCGCCTGATCGACCGCCTGGCGGTCCAGGGCAAGGCGGGCATCGTGGCCCGGCACCAGGACACCGCCGCCGTCCTGGACAGCCTGGTCCTGTGTAAGTTCACCAATCTGGCCGTGTCGGAGGAGTATTTCGCCCGCCTGCTGACGGCCATCACCGGCGTCACGTTTTACGCTGGCGACCTGACCCGGGTGGGCGAGCGGGTATATACGCTGGAGCGTCTCTACAATCTGCGGGAGGGCTTCACCCGCGCCGACGATACGCTGCCGCCCCGCCTGCTCCACGAGCCAGTCGTCGACGGCCCCAGCCAGGGGTACACGGTCCAGCTGGAGCCGATGCTGGACGAATATTACGCCTTCCGGGGATGGGACAGGGACGGCGTGCCCCGGCCGGAGACGCTCAAAACGCTGGAACTTCACACCCTCATGGCAGAACTGGAAGGAGGTCCAGGATGATCGACCAACGCCTCTACGAGGAATTCCGCGATATCGGGCGGGACATCTTCGTCACCGGCCTGACCAGCACGCACGGCGGCAACATGAGCGTCCGCGTGGGCGACAAAATCATCATCAAACGGCGTGGGGCGCAGTTCGGGCGGCTCAAGCCCTCCGACTTCGTTGAAACCAGCCTGTATGATGACGACAGCGGCGTGATGCGCGCCAGCAGCGAGCTGATCGTGCACCGGGCCATCTACCTCAAAACCCCCGCCCTGGCGGTGATCCACTGCCACCCGCGCACGGCCATCGCCCTCAGCATGAGCCGGGATGAGATCATCCCCATCGACGTGGAAGGCTCCTATGTGCTGCACAAGGTGCCAGTGATCGCCACGGAGTTCGCCTCCGGCTCGCCGGAGATGGCCGAGCTGCTCTCCGACATGCTGCGCGAGTACAAGATCGTCATGCAGCGGGGGCACGGCTGCTTTTCCACCGGGCAGATGCTGGAGGAAGCGTTGCAGTGGATATCGTGCCTGGAAGAATCCTGCGACGTGATCCTGGAGCACACCTTGCTGGGCGAGGAGCGTAAGGAGTTCCGGCGGCACAGCGAGGCGTACAGCCGGTGGTAGGGTGCAGTCGCAACCCTGGAGGCCCGTTACCGGTCATGACCGGGGAAAAGCGGTACAATACGGCGCGTGTTCGCTCGGCGGTCCCGGCCCGGCGCTCCCGCTGACGGGCGGCTGTCCGCGCAGGGGCCACTCATCGCCGTAAGGGTGTTGCTGTATGTTCGTGCGCCGCCTGCGCCGGTACCGATCGCATTTCGTCCCCGATCTGCTGGCCGGAGCCACCGGGGCCATGGCGGGCACGCCCCAGGCCATGGCCTTCGCCATCATCGCCGGGATCAGCCCGGTCTACGGGATTTACACGGCGATTGTGGCCCCCATCGTCGGCTCGCTGGTGCAAAGCTCCGCTTTTATGACCATCGCCCCGACCAATGCGCTGGCCCTGGCCGTCGGCAGCACGCTGGCCCCGTTCGCCGGGGACGACACCCTGGTCGAGCGCCTGGTCACGCTGACGCTGCTGGTCGGTCTGTTTCAACTGACCTTCGGCCTGCTGCGCCTGGGGGACATCACACGCTTCGTCTCCAACGCCGTCATGACCGGTTTCATCACCGGGGCGGCGGTCCTCATCATGCTGGGCCAGCTCCCGCACCTCATCGGCTACGAGGGGGCGGCGGGCGGCGGGGTGCTGCCGCGCACCTGGGACCTGATCACGCACCTCCACCAGGCCCACCTGCCGACCGCCGTGATCGGCCTCCTGGCCACGGTGATGATCGACCGCCTGCACCACACGCGGTTGCGGAGCATCGCCACCATGACGGCCATCATCACCACCGGCGTCCTGGTGGCCGTGCTGGGCTGGGATGAAGTCCCGCTGGTGCAGGATATGTCTGCCATCCCCAACAGCCTGCCGCCGCTGGTCCCCCCGTCGCTGGCGCATGCGCCTGATCTGGCGGTCTCCGCCCTGGCCATCGCGCTCCTGTCCCTGGTGCAGAGCGCCGGGATCTCGCAGACCGTCTTCCAGCCGGATGGCTCCCGGCCCGACATCTCGCGGGACTTTGTCGGCCAGGGCGTGGCCAATCTGGTGGGCAGTTTCTTCCAGAACATGCCGTCCGGCGGGTCGCTCTCGCGCACGGCCATCAACGTCATCGCCGGCGCGCGGACACGCCTGTCCAACATCTACGCCGGCCTCTTGGTGGCGGCCATCCTGCTGGTCTTTGGCCCGCTCACCGAACACATCGCCCTGGCGGCCCTGGCCGGTCACCTGATGGTGGCCGCTTCCAGTTTGATCAACCTCGACGAAATCCGCATGGTGTGGCAGGTCAGCCCTTCGGGGCGGCTGCTCATGGCGGCCACCTTCGTAGCCACCATGACCCTGCCGCTGGAATACAGCATTTACATCGGCGTGGGGCTGTCGCTGCTGCTGTACGTCTATACCTCGTCCAGCCGCCTCAAGGTCGTGCAACTGGTGCGGGCTGACGATCACCACTTCCGCGAACTGCCGGTCCCGGCTACGCTGCCCAGCAACCAGCCGACGGTGCTGAGCGTTTACGGCAACCTGTACTTTGCCGCCATCCCCACGCTGGAACGCGCCCTGCCGTCCCCCCAGGGCGCGGAGCACCCGGTGGTGGTGTTGCGCCTGCGCGGGAACCAGTTCCTCGGCAGCACCGGCATTCACCTGTTGGAGCGGTACGCCAGGCAGCTACAGGCGGCGGGCGGCCGGTTGATCCTGGCGGGGGTGGAGCCAGCCGTCGAGGACCAACTGCGGCGGACCGGGGCGCTGGGACGGCTGGGCGAGGAGAACGTCTTCCCGGCCAACGACCTGCTGTTCAGCGCCACCGAGCGCGCCCTGGAACGGGCCGGTGACTGGCTGGCCGAGGTGAACAGCCAGAGCCAAAAACCCGCCCCCCAGCCGCCCTCCGAACGGACGGACCGGTAATCGATCCGGCGCTTTTTCCGCCGCCTGCCTACCGCCGATAGACCACCCGACCGCCGACCATCGTCAGGCGCACGTGGAGGTCGGCGTCCAGCAGGATCACGTCGGCGTCCGCGCCGGGAGCCAGCACCCCCTTGCGCCCGGCGAGGTTCATCGCCTCCGCCGGGACCGAGGTCGCCATCGGCAGCGCCTGAGATAGCGACAGCCCGGCGAAGCGCATCACCTGGTGTAACGCGGCGTCCATGGTCAGCGTGCTGCCAGCCAGCGTCTGCGGGTCCAGGCGGGCCACGCCGCCGCGCACGGTGACGGCCTGCCCGCCGAGATCGTATACATCGTCGGGAAGTCCGGCGGCGCGTATGGCGTCGGTGATCAGGATGGCCCGCCCCGGCCCCTTGGCCCGGATCGCCAGCTTGACCACTGCCGGGTGAATGTGCACCCCATCCACGATCAGCTGGGCATAGAGGCGGTCATCGGTCAGCGCCGCGCCGACGAGGCCGGGCTGGCGGTGATGCAGGCCGGGCATCCCGCTGAAGGTGTGGGTGGCCTGCCGCAGGCCGAGGCCGACCGCCTGCTGCGCCTGGTCGTAGCTGGCCCCGCTATGCCCGGCGGCGAAGACCACGCCTCGCGCAACGCCGTAACTGATCAGGTCCAGCGCGCCGTCCCGCTCCGGGGCGAGGGTGACCAGCCGCACCACGTCCGACTCCAGCCAGGGGCCGTATTCCGCCGGATCGGGATCGCGCAGGTAGGCCGCTGGCTGCGCGCCTTTGTGGACCGCGCTCAGGTAGGGGCCTTCCAGGTGCACGCCCAGATGGGCCGCCCCATCATCCGGCTGCGGGCAGGTTCGGACATTTTCCACGGCGGACGTGATGGCCGCCGCCGGCGCGGTCATGGTCGTGGGGAAGTACCCGGTCACGCCGTGGACGGCGAAAAAACGGGCCATGCCGTGCAGCGCTTCCGGCGTGGCGTCCATCGTGTCGTGGCCGACCGCGCCGTGCACGTGCACGTCGATCATCCCCGGCGCGACCCACCACCCGGCGGCGTCGATGACCAGGTCTCCTCTGCTGGGAGGGCGGGTCCCCGGCTCCAGGGCCGTGATCCGGCCCTCGTCGATGACCAGCGTATGGTCGGGCAGCGTCTCCTGGGGCGTGAGCAGCGTCCCTCCAGTGATGAGAGTGGACATGATCGGCCTCCTGGCAGCGAGGTTGTCCTGTCCCTCATTCTAACGCACAATCGCTCCCCCGGCGTGACCGGGAGGCATGTTCGGGGACGGGCGGGTCTGGTATCATGGGTGGGGAGAGAAGGGTTCGACCGGCATCGCTCAGAAAGGGGAGGACCATTTTGTTAAGAGACCTGATCACCAGGAACCGGAGCTACCGCCGCTTTGACCAGTCGGTGGCCGTCAGCCTCGACACGCTGCGCGAGCTGGTCGATCTGGCGCGGCTCTCGGCCTCCGCGGCCAACCGGCAGCCGCTCAAGTACATCCTCTCCGCCGACCCGGAGAAAAACGCCCGGATATTTCCCTGTCTCGGCTGGGCGGGTTACCTGACCGACTGGGGCGGCCCCGCCGAAGGTGAGCGCCCGACGGCCTACATCATCATCCTGGGCGACCAGACGATCAGCGAGGACGTGGGCTGCGATCACGGCATCGCCGCCCAGAGCATCATGCTGGGCGCGACCGAGCGCGGTCTGGGCGGCTGTATGATCGGCTCCATCAAGCGGCTGCCGCTCCGCCAGGCGCTGGATATCCCTGACCGCTACCAGATTCTGCTGGTCCTGGCGCTGGGCAAACCGGCGGAGACGGTGGTGCTGGAGACGGTCGGCGCGGACGGCGACATCAAATACTGGCGCGACGCCAGCGGCGTCCATCACGTGCCCAAGCGTCCGCTGGACGAGCTTATCATCGGGTAACCCATCGGGGCGTTGGCCGGTCGGCCCGCGCCCACCGCGAGTCCATCGACCATCCGGGGCCGCCCCCAGGGACGGGCGGGCGCGTCGATCACGCCGTTGGCTAGTCGGACCCGGCCCGGCGCTGCCCCAGGTACTTGGCATCGATCTCGACCATACGCTGCACTTTGGGGCCGGAGCGGGCATTCTCCACCCATTCCGCCGCCAGCCAGGCGTTGACCACGGCCTTGGCCAGTTCCGGCCCGATCACGCGCGCGCCCATGGTCAGAATCTGGGCGTTGTTGCTGGCGATGGCGCGCTCGGCGGAGTAGGTGTCATGGCAGGTGGCGGCGCGGATGCCGGGCACCTTACAGGCCGTCATGGCCATGCCCAGCCCGGTGCCGCAGATCAGGATGCCCCGGTCGAAGTCTCCCCTGGCTACGGCCAGTGCCACCCGTTCAGCCACGTCCGGATAGTATTCGGGGTCGTCGGCGCTCGGCACGCCAAAATCCACCACTTCGATGTCCGGGTGTTCCTCTTTCAACAGCCCGGCCACCACTTCCTTGAGGGGATAACCCGCGTTGTCACAGCCGATGGCGATCTTCACGGCAATGCTCCTTGCTGGCTCGGTCAGCGGCGCATGGTCGAACCGGCCAGGCCACACCCCCTGTCCTGACGAGGCGCCGCCCTGGGGACGATTGTATCCGGAGGATGCCCGGAAGGGTATCAGGCCCGGCCCGCCGACCCGAAGAGCGTCATCTTCTCCTGAATGACGGCCTGCATGGCGTCCACAGCTCGCTGCTTCAGGGCGAGGATGTCCACCTTACCGCCGGTGGACAGCCCCGCCTTCAGGGCGTCCAGATAGGCGACCCGCACTTCGGTGTTGACGTTGAACTTGCGGACGCCCAGCTCAATCGCGCGCCGGATCAGGGCCGGCGGCAGGCCGGACGCGCCGTGCAGCACCAGCGGCACGCTCACCCGCGCCTGAATGGCCGCCAGCCGGTCAAAATCCAGCTGCGGCTCGCCAGGATAGGGGCCATGAACGTTGCCGATGCAGATGGCCAGCATATCGATCCCGGTGTGTGCCACGAAGTCAACCGCCTGGGCGGGATCGGTCAGGCTGGCCTGGTAGGCGGCCACCGAAAAGCCGTCCTCGGTGCCGCTGAGCAGCCCCAATTCCGCCTCGATGGTAGCGCCGTGCCGGTGGGCCAGCGCCGCCATCGCGCCGGTGAAGGCCAGGTTCTCGGCGTAGGGATGATGAGAGCCGTCCGCCATGACCGAGGTCACGCCAGCGTCCAGGCTGGCAGTGATGTCCGCCGCCGAACTGGCGTGGTCGAGCTGGAAATTCATCGGCACGCGGGCCTGCCGGGCGGCCTCCAGGCACAGCGCGATCAGCGGTCGGCCACCGGCGCGGAGCGAGCCGGGGAGTATCTGGAGCAGCGCCGGGCTGTGGGTCGCTTCCGCCGCGGCTGCGACGGCCCTGGCCCCTTCCAGGTCGTAGACGTTAAACGCGCCGATGGCGTAGCCGCCCGCCTCGGCAGCTCGCAGGAGTTCGGTGGTGGGGACAAGCATCGTCGCTCCCTTTTCGGCTGGAGGGCCGTCACCCGCTGCCGTCGTGCGCCGCGACGCGCAGCCCGTCCGACCGGCTGGCAGCGCTGGTCCGCTGTTCGCGTGGCTATTGTATCGCATATCCTCCGACAGGTGGGCAATCCGTGTTCGGATCGGCCTGTCCATTTGGGGATCAGAGGCCGATCCATACCTGTTTGTGAATACGATCACATATAACCCTTCGTTTTGTGGATATTTCTACATTTTCGACCGATCCAGCCCTTTCGGCTGGCTGCTGTATCCCTCTGAGGGATAGATGCGGGTTTTGTCAAATGCCATTGTCCTATCGTGATTTTCTTCTCGTGAAAAAACCCACAATTGCAGTATACTATTGTCGAGGGGAACCTTCGCCGCCCTTGCTCTCCATGAAACCCTCACCAGCCAGGGGTTAGGCGTTCAGTCCTGACCGTTTCGCGATCAGTGTCGAGCCGCCACCAGTGCCCGCCGGGCGCGGGCTTCATGGCGGAAAGTGTCCCATCGTCCCTGCCTCGTTGGCCGCGACCGTAAATCAGGTATCGTCGATGTGCTGCTATCAGTCTGACGGTCGATACAGCCGGTGATGTCGTTAACTTCCACGCCTGCTAGCGCCCCTGATGGCCTGCAACGGCCCGTCTCCAGCGCTGGCAGGCGCACGTGATCGGCTGGCGGGGCCGCGCCCACGGCGACCGGCAGCGTTCCCCTGACAGGCCGCCGTTGCCCCAGGCGATCCACGTGTTTGAAAAGGAGAGCACCTGGATGAAACATGCCGGAAAAGCTGTCAACGCCGATCCCAGGGTCGGCGTCTACATCTGTCACTGCGGCACCAACATCGCCGGAAAGGTGGATGTGGCGGCGGTGGCCGATTACGCGGCGAACCTGGACGGCGTGGCCGTCGCCCGCCACTACGCCTACATGTGTTCTGATCCGGGCCAGGCGCTGATCCAGGAGGATATCCAGCAACTTGACCTCAACCGGGTGGTGGTGGCCTCGTGCTCGCCGTTGATGCATGAGGCCACTTTCCGGACCGCCTGCCGCGAGGCCGGGCTGAATCCCTTCCTGTTCCAGATGACCAACATCCGTGAGCACGTGTCGTGGGTGACGGAGGACCCGGTCCGCGCCACCGAAAAGGCCAAGAACCTGGTGGCGGCGGCGGTCCGGCGAGTTCGTCTGCACGACCCGCTGGATACGCGCCGCATGGAGGTTCGACAGGCGGCGCTGGTGGTGGGGAGCGGGATCGCCGGGATCGAGGCGGCGCTGCGGCTGGCCGACGCCGGCAAACACGTGTATCTGGTCGAGCGCGAGCCGGGAATCGGCGGGCACATGGCCCAGCTGTATAAGACCTTCCCGACGCTCGACTGCGCGGCCTGAATTCTCACCCCCAAGATGGTGTCCGTGGGACGCCACGAAAACATCACCCTCCTGACCTACAGCGAGGTGGAATCGGTATCCGGGGTGGTGGGGAATTTCCAGGTGCGCGTGCGCAAGAAAGCGCGGTATGTCAACGAGGACCTGTGCACCGGCTGCGGGACATGCGTGGAAAAGTGTCCGTGGAAGAAGATACCGTCGGAATTCGACCTGGGTCTGGGCAACCGCCCGGCGATCTATTTCCATTTTGCCCAGGCCGTGCCCCGGGTCCCGGTTATCGACACGGAGAACTGCGCCTATTTCCAGCGCGGCAAGTGCAGAGCCTGCGAAAAGTTCTGCCCGGCGGGCGCTATCGATTTTGAGCAGACCGATGAGTGGCTCGATCTGGAGGTAGGGACCATTATCCTGGCCACCGGCTTCCGGGATTTCGACCCGGCGATCTCGTTGCGGTACGGCTACAAAGTGCTGGATAACGTGTTGACCGGCCTGGAATTTGAGCGGCTGGTCAATTCCGGCGGGCCGACCCTGGGCCAGGTGTCCCTCAAGGATGGTCGCCGACCGGAGCGCATCGCCATCATCCACTGCGTGGGCAGCCGGGGGGACCAGCACGAATATTGCTCCCGGGTGTGCTGCATGTACTCGCTCAAGCTGGCGCACCTGGTGCGGGAGACGGTCAACGCCGAGGTGGTGGAGTTCTACCGGGACATGCGCACCTTTGGCAAGGAGTACGAGACCTTTTACGAACGGGTCCGGCATGAAGGCGTGGCCTTCATCCGCTATGATGGCAACATCCAGGTCAGCCAGCATGAGGGGCAGTTGCAGGTCAACACCGTAGACGTGTACACCGGGGAGCCGCAGCACGTGCTGGTGGACATGGTGGTGCTGAGCACCGGCATGGAGCCGCAGCCGGACCAGAGGGAGGTGGCTCACACCTTCGGCATCAGCCTCAGCCCGGATGGCTTTTTCCTGGAGCGGCACCCCAAGCTGGCCCCGGTGGAGACGGCGACGGATGGCGTGTTCCTGGCCGGGGCCTGCCAGGGCCCGAAGGACATCCCGGACAGCGTGGCCCAGGGCGGCGCGGCGGCAGCGGCGGCGCTTTCCCTGATGGATGCCGGGTCGGTGACGCTGGAACCATTCACCGCTTATATCGACCCGGAGCGGTGCTGCGGTTGTTTCACCTGCGTGAGTCAGTGTCCGTATCACGCGGTGGAGAAGGTCAGCGTGAATGGGCGCCTCGTATCCCAGGTCAATGAGGTGCTGTGCAAGGGGTGCGGCACCTGTGTGGCCTCCTGTCCCTCGGGCGTGGCCACCCAGCGTGGGTTCACGTTTGAACAGGTGATGGCGGAGATTGAAGGCGCGTTGCACCCGCTCAGGAGCCTTCAACAGGAGACGGCGGTATGAATCGAAGCAAAGTCCGAACGGGGGTGTACATCTGCCGCTGCGGCACCAACATCGCCGCCACGGTGGACGTGGAAGCGGTGGTCGAGTACGCCCAGGGGCTGGAGGGGGTGGTGCTGGCACGGGAGTACAGTTACATGTGCTCCGACCCCGGCCAGGACCTGATCAAGCAGGACATCCAAACGCAGGGGCTGAACCGGGTGGTGGTGGCCTCGTGCTCGCCGCTGATGCACGAGCCGAACTTCCGCCAGGCGGTGGCTGAGGCGGGGCTGAATCCCTTCTATCTGCAGATGGCCAACATCCGCGAGCAGTGCTCGTGGGTCATTGACGACCGGGAGCAGGCCACCGCCAAAGCGCAGAGCCTGGTGGCGGCGGCGGTGCGGCGGGTGCGTCATCATGCCCCGTTGCAGTCGCGGGCGGTGGAGATGAGTCCCGCCACGCTGGTGGTGGGGGGTGGCATCGCCGGGATCGAGGCGGCGTTGCGGCTGGCCGATGCGGGCAAGCCGGTGTACCTGGTGGAGCGAGAGCCGAGCATCGGCGGGCACATGGCCCAGCTGTACAAGACCTTTCCCACGCTGGACTGTGCGGCCTGAATACTCACCCCCAAGATGGTGTCCGTGGGACGCCACCCCAACATCCACCTGCTGACCTACAGCGAGGTGGAATCGGTCTCCGGCTATGTGGGCAACTTCCAGGTGAAGATCCGCCGCAAGCCGCGCTACATCGACGAGACAGTGTGCACCGGCTGCGGCCAGTGCGCTGAGGTCTGCCCGATCACGCTCACCAATCCTTTCGATTGTGAGTTGAGCACCCGCAAAGCCGTCTATCGTCTGTCAGCGCAGGCGGTGCCCAACGCCTTCACCATCGACAAACACGGGGTGGCTCCTTGCCGGGACGCCTGCCCCACCGACCAGCGGGCCATGGGCTATATCGCCCTGATCGCCCAGCGGCGGTACGCCGATGCCTACTGGGCCATCCGGCGGGAGCATCCCTTCCCCTCGGTGTGCGGGCGGGTGTGCAACCACCCGTGCGAGCAGGCGTGCAGTCGGGGCAAGTATGACGAGCCGGTCAGCATCATGAGGCTGAAGCGCTTCGTGGCCGACTGGGCCTACGCCCACCGCGACGAGCTGCCCAATATGCGCGACAAGTCGCTGGTGGGCACGCCCTTCGCCCACCATCCCAAACCGACCGGCAAGAAGGTGGCCATCATCGGCGCAGGGCCGGCGGGCCTCACCGCCGGGCTGGACCTGGTCCGCCTGGGACATGAGGTCATGGTCTTTGACCGGCTCCCGGTGGCCGGGGGCATGATGCGCGTCGGCATCCCGCCGCATCGCCTGCCCTATGAATTGCTGGACTGGGAGATTCAGCAGATTCTCGATGAAGGCGTTAAGCTGCGCCTCAACACCCGCGTGGACGACATCCCTGGCCTGTTTGACCAGGGTTACCACTCGGTCATCATCGCCACCGGCGCGCACACCGCCACCAAGCTGAGCATCCCCGGCGCTGACCACCCCGACAACTGGCTGAGTCTGGACCTGCTGCGGCGGGCCTGCCTGGAGGCGGGGGGCGATTGCGAGGATCGCCTGGACCTCAGCGGGCGCGAGATCATCGTGCTGGGCGCGGGCGACGTGGCCCTGGACGCGGCGCGGGTCGCGGTCCGGCTGGGCCAGCCCAAAGTGCGCATCGTCTGCCGGGGGATGCGCGCCTCCTTCAACGAGATCGAGGAGGCCCAGGACGAAGGAGTCACCATCATCCGCAACCGGGTCTTTAAGGAGGTCGTCGTCAGAAACGACAAGATCGTCGGCGTCCTCTGCCTGGAGGCGGAAGTGGGGGATATCGTGGATGGCAAGCGACAGGTCAGGGAGATTCCGGGGACTGAACACGTCATCCCCGGCGACATGGTGGTCTGGGCGCTCGGCCAGCGGCCTGACTTCGATTTCCTGCCCCAGGATGGCAGCATCGCCACCCGCTGGCCGATCGGCCTGTTCGCCAACGACGAGATGATGACCACCCGGCCGGGCGTGTTCACGGCGGGGGACGTGCGGCGCGGTACCACCTTCTTCGTGGTGGACGCCATCGCCGAGGGGCATCACGTGGCCCGCTGCGTGGACCGCTATCTGCGCGGCGAGAAGGGCGTGCCGGAGCCGGTCAAACCGCCGGCGGTCGTGCTGCGCGACGACGAGGTGCGGGACAAAATTGAGCGCGGCCACGCCGCTGACATCCCGCGCGCCCGGATCAGGACCATCCCCCCGGAGGAGCGGATCAACAACTTCCGCGAGGTCGACCTGCCGCTGACGGAGGAGGAAGCCCTGGCGGAAGCCTCGCGCTGTGTGGGATGCGGAGTCTGCGCGGAATGCCTGGAATGTGTGGCCGCCTGCGACCGCGGGGCCATCGACCACAACATGCAGCCAACCACCGCGGAAATTACAGTTGGCACCATCATCCTGGCGACCGGCTTTAAGGATTTCGACCCGCGCACCGCCCCCGAATACGGCTATGGCCGGCTGGACAACGTGATCACGGCGCTGGAGTTCGAGCGCCTGATCAACAGCGGCGGCCCGACGGGGGGCAAGGTCCTGCTGAAGAACGGCCAGCCGCCCAGGCGGGTGGCCATCCTGCACTGCGTGGGCAGCCGCGACGAGCGCTACCATACTTACTGCTCGCGGGTCTGCTGCATGTACTCGCTCAAGCTGGCCCAGCTGGTGCGGGAGTACGTGGACGCCGAGGTGTACGAGGTCTACCGGGACCTGCGGACCTTCGGCAAGGACTACGAGGAGTTCTACAACCGCACCAAAGCGCACGGCGCCAACTTCTATCACGGCAGGGTCACCAGCGTCGAGCCGCAGGACGGTCAGCTGGTTGTGCGCTGGGAGGAGCGGTTCTACAACCAGCCCGACCACGTGGCGGTGGACATGGTGATTCTATCGACGGGCTTTGAGCCGCGCGAGGACGCCGCCGAGGTCGCCAGACGTTTTGGCATCAGCCGTAGCCCGGATGGCTTCTTCCGGGAGCGGCATCCCAAGCTGGGGCCGGTGGAGACGGCCACCGAGGGCGTCTTCCTGGCCGGGGCCTGCCAGAGTCCGAAGGACATCCCGGACAGCGTGGCCCAGGCGGGGGGCGCGGCCGCCGCTGCTCTGTCGCTGATCGATCAGGGGGTGATTTACCTGGAGCCGACCGTGGCCGAAGTCGACATGGCCCGCTGTGTGGGGTGCGGCCAGTGCGTCGCCGCCTGCCCCTACGGGGCGATTGCGCTGGAGAACAGCTCGGCCATGGTCAACGCCTACCAGTGCAAGGGCTGCGGCACCTGCGCCGCGGCCTGCCCCAACAAGGCCATCACCCTGCTGCACTACGACGACCGCCAGATCATCGCCGAGTTGCTCGGCGCGCTGGCCGCCACGGAGGGGGTGTGACCATGTATCAACCCAAGATCGTCGGCTTTCTCTGCACCTGGTGCAGTTACACGGGCGCGGACCTGGCCGGGACCAACCGCCTCAAATCCCCCTGGAACCTGCGGGCGGTGCGCGTGCCCTGCTCCGGGCGCGTCTCGGCGGAGCTGATCATGCGCGCCTTCGACCAGGGCGCGGACGGCGTGCTGGTGCTGGGCTGTCACATCGGCGAGTGCCACTACGAAAACGGCAACCACCGCACCGCCAAGCGCCTGCCCGTGCTGCGCGCCCTGATGACCTTCGCCGGGCTGGAGCCGGAGCGACTGCGCCTGGATTGGGTGTCGGCCTCCGAGGGTGAACGCTTCGCCCGCATCGTGACCGAGTTCACGGAGGCCGTGCGAGCCTTGGGGCCATGCCGCTGGCGGCAGAAAGGCTACCGGTTGCCGCTGGCCGAGGTTGTGGCCCGTTCCGTGAGCGCGGAAGCAGGAGACTGACCATGGATTACACGGCAGCCATACAGGAGGCCGCCCGGGAACTGCTGACCAGCGGTCAGGTGGCCTGCGTGATCGGGTACGAGGTCGGTCCGCGCGGGCGGACCCGCCCGGCCTTCATCTACCGGACGGAAGATGTGGCGCGGCTGGTCTGGAACCGGGCCTGCACCCACAACCTGACGACCTACCTGCGCCACAAGCTCCACCCCACCGGGAAAGACCAACCCCCGCCAGTGGCCGTGGTGGTCAAGCCGTGCGACAGCCGGGCGATCAACGTGCTGCTGGCTGAGCACCAGTTCGCCCGCGATCAGGTGTATGTCCTCGGCGTGGTCTGTGACGGCATCGTCGAGGGGGCGGGGTTCGGCCGGCCGGATGGCCAGACCTTGCAGGCGCGGTGCCAGCGGTGCCGCGAGCGGACCCCGGTCGTTTATGACACCCTGATCGGGGAGCTGCCCGCGGCAGGACCCCCAGGCCAGATGCCTGAGCCGTCGGTGGCGGATGCTGATCTGGACGCCCTGGAGGCAATGACCCCCGCCGAACGGGCGGAATTCTGGCTCAGCCAGTTTGACCGCTGCATCCGCTGTTACGCCTGCCGCCAGGCCTGCCCGATGTGCAACTGCCCGACCTGCCTCTATGAGCGGGATGATTCCCTGTGGGTGGGCATGGGCATCGGCCTCAACGAGAAGCGGACTTTCCATCTGGGCCGGGCTTACCACCTGGCCGGACGCTGCATTGGCTGCGATGAATGCCAGCGCGTCTGCCCGATGGACATCCCCATCAGCCTGCTCAACCGTAAGCTGGCCAGGGAGATCGAGACAGCGTTCGGACACCGGGCCGGGCTGGAACCCGTGCCCTCGCCCATCACCACGGTCCTGAGCGGAAGGGAGGGCTGACCGATGCGTTTCATGGCTGACGCCCAACTGGCGCGCTGGCTGGATGCCCTGGCCGCCCAGAAGACCCTGATCGCGCCGAAAGATGTGGAGGGCGTGCTACTCTACCGCCCGGTGAGCGGCAGGGCCGAGATCGTGCTGGAGGCGGGCGGCGACGGGCCGATCCGCCCGGTCCTGTCGGTCAAAGAGGCGATGTTCCCGCCCACCGAGCGCCTGCTGACCATCGAAAAGACCGGGCAGCAGATCCGGCTGAACGAGACCCTGCCGGGCGGGGAGCAGGTGATTTTTGGCGTGCGGCCCTGCGACGCCCGCGGGGTGCGGGCG
>DAOTXK010000061.1:0-1795 GCA_034435395.1 Anaerolineae bacterium
AAGTTAAGGTGATCATGATCGGCAACCCCCTGCTGTATTACCTGCTCTTTGAGCAGGAGGAGGACTTCCCGGAACTGTTTAAGGTCAAGGCGGACTTCGCCGCCGACATGGATCGCACGCCCGATAGCGAAGCCCAGTACGCCGCCTTCGTCGCCACCCGCTGCCACGAGGAAGGGCTGCCCCATTTCACCGCTGCCGCTGTCGGGCGCGTGGTGGACTACGGGGCCTGGCTGGCCGAAGACCAGGAGAAGCTCAGCACCCGCTTCGGCGAGATCGCCGACCTGATCCACGAGGCGGCCTACTACGCCCGGCACCACGGGCGGGCCGTCACCACCGAGGACGACGTTTCCCAGGCCATAGCCGAGCGGCGCTTCCGCAACAATCTCTACGAAGAGCTGAGCCACCGCCGCATCCTGGAAGGTGAGGTGATCATCGACACGTCGGGGGAAGCCGTCGGCCAGATCAACGGCCTGACCGTGGTCCAGCTGGGTGATCATGCCTTCGGGATGCCCACCCGCATCACCGCCCGCGTGTACGTCGGCGAGCGCGACGTGGTCCAGATTGAGCGGGAAGTGCGGTTGAGCGGCCCCCTTCACGACAAGGGCCTGCTGATCCTGCGCGGTTATCTGGGCAGCACCTACGCCCAGGATTTCCCCCTCTCTCTCAGCGCCAGCCTGACCTTTGAGCAGAACTACAGCGGCGTCGAGGGGGACAGCGCCGCCAGCGCCGAATTGTTCGCCCTGTTGTCGGCGCTCTCCGGCTTCCCCATCCGGCAAAGCCTGGCTGTCACCGGCTCGGTGGACCAGCGCGGCGTGATCCAGCCCATCGGCGGCGTCACCCACAAGATCGAAGGGTTTTTTAAGATTTGCCAGGAACGCGGCCTGGATGGTACACATGGGGTGCTGATCCCGCGCCTCAACGCCCACAGCCTGATGCTCAACGACGAGGTCGTCCAGGCCGTGGAGAAGGGCCTGTTCCACATCTACGCCATCGACACCGTCGATCAGGGCATCGAGCTGCTCACCGGCGTCCCGGCTGGCGGGCGCGCGCCGGATAGCGCCTATCCGGCGGGCACCGTACATCACGCCGTGCAGCAGCGACTGCGTGCCCTGGCGGAAGGACTGCGGTCCTTCGCCGCGCCCATCGTCCATATTCAGGGAGGAGAATGACCGATGTCCCGCCGCACCTTGCTTGATCTGCTGGGCACGGAACAAATCCCGCCGGAAACTGAGCGCAAGTTTGTGGATTTCTGCATCTGGAACCAGGCCTACCCGGCTTTCCAGCAGGTGTTGCAGGCCACCGGCATGGACCAGAAGGTCGCCAGCGAAGCCTGCGTCGGGGACCTCCAGGCGCTCCAATCCTGCGCCCGGAACGCCGCCACCATCGCCCGGGAAGCCAATCTGCCGGTGCTGGCGCTGGGGGCCATTCAGGGCGTATCCGCCGAGATTGACCAGATGGCCGCCGCTGCCAGGGGCGACGCCGTCGATGCCAACGCCGTGTCCTTTTATGCGGCGCGGCTGGTTGGGTGGGCCAGTTGGTCGAACAACCGCTTCGGCACCGGCATGATCAAGGTCACGGCGGAAGAGGTCGCCTATGGCGAGCAGCTCCAGGCCCTGATGGACCTGCTCGGCGCGAAGTGGCTGTAGCCGCCCCAGGCGGCTACTCTGGAGTTTGGCTTATTTTGCAGACGGGATAGCATTCGGTGTAGCTTAAGGTTTCAGACCGAGCGAACCGAGTGCCATCCCATGACTACTATCACACAAAATCCCGAATTACTCAACAACCTAGTGAAGCT
>DAOTXK010000062.1:0-14376 GCA_034435395.1 Anaerolineae bacterium
CAATCGCGTCGTACTCGGCATTGGAGAAGTGGTTGTCCGGATCGTTCGACGAATGGAACACGTCGTAGAGCCAGTTGTTGGTGTCCGGATAGTCGAAGCACCACCCGGCGCGGTAGACATCGGCGTCCCGGCGCAGGTCCAGATAGGTGGCGAAGTCCTGGACGGCGATCTGCACGTTCACGCCCAGCGTCTCCAGCCACATCTGCTGGATGGCCTGGGCGATGGCGGCGTGCAGCTCGCTCTCGTTGTGCAGGATGGTCACCTGCACGGTGGCCGGATCGGTGCCGGTGTCCTGCAGGTACTCATCCCACAGCGCCCTGGCCCCTTCCGGATCGGTATGGATGGCGTAATCCGGGTAGTCCTCCTGGTGCGGGGCGGCGACCATATTGGGCAGGGTGAAAAAGCCGGCTGGCCGCTCGCCACGGCGGGTGATGTTCTCCACGATGGCCTGGCGGTCGATGGCCATGGAGAAGGCGCGCACCACACGGGGGTCCTGGAAGAGTTCCAGATTCTGGTTGAAGCCGTAGTAATAGGTGCAGGTGCCGAAGTCCTCGTGGAGCATCTGGCTCAGGTTGGCGTCGGCCCGGATGCGGTCGACGGCGCTGACCGGCACCTCGGAGACATCCAGCTCGCCGGCCTCAAAGGCGGCCAGTTGCGGGCTGGTGTCCAGGATCATAAACACGACCTCGTCGATCTGGGGCTGGGGGATGGAGTCGGTGCCCGGCCAGAAGGGGTTTTTGATCAGGGTCAGGCTCTCGTCGTGGACCCAGCTCTTGACCGCCCAGGGGCCGTAGGTGGCGATGTTCTCCGCCTCGATCCAGAAGTCGCCGACTTCCTCGATCAGCCAGGTCGGCTCAGCGGTGGTGATCCACATGGCGATGATGCTCTCCACCACCACCGAGGCCCGGGGGGTGACCAGTTCCAGCGTGTAGTCATCCACCGCCCGGACGCCCACGGCTTCGATCAGGGCCGCCCGCTCCTCATCGCTGGCATCCGGGTCGCTGTTGGCGAATTCGACGCCGCCGACCACCCAGGGAGCCAGGATACCGGAGTAGTCCGAGGCCACACGCGGATCGAGCGTGCGGATGAAGGTGGTGACGAAGTTCTGAGCGGTCACGTAGCGCGGGTTGCCGGCGTCATCGAAGACCTGCTCCACCTGGTCGGTATCCGGGTTGTAGCGCACCCACGGCACCTCCGGCATGATGTGGAAGGTGTAGACCAGCCCATCGTCGGAGACTTCCCAGGTGGCCATGCCCGGCTGGACGACCACATCCTCTTCGTGGAGCCGCCCCAGTTCAGGGAAGATCTCGGTGATCACCTGAACGGACGGCACGTCGCGCGCCTGCGAGGGGTCCAGGGTGGGGATGTCGGTGGCGCCCATCTGACGGCCGGTGCGGATGACGATCTTCTCGCTTTCCTGGGCGGTGACCCCGCTCACCAGGGCCAGCAGGGAAGCCAGCAACACGGCGAGCAGAACCAAACGGCGTAAGTGTAGGGTCCTCATAAGCTATTCTCTCCTCCAAGAAACGTGTACGGTGAATAGAGTATAACGTAAAACATCTGTCTGGCGAGAGGTTGGTTGGCATTCGTAAAGCCGTCTTTTTGGCCAGCGGCCGGTTGTCAAATCGGGTTCGATCTGCGGTATCATTGGCCTTCCCTGGCGCGTTTGGCGTCCTGGGCGGTTAGAAAAACGTTCGCGAGGAGTCCCCAGCCATGACCTTCACCCTGCAGGCCGCCGCCGACGCCCTTGAGCGCCGCCTCCGCGCCCACCGCCTCCTGGACCTGCCCGTCCCCTGGGCGGACGAGGTGATCTTCCCCGATTATGGGGGCCTCTCTATCTATAATGTCGCCCACACGGTCGCCCGCCTGTTGGGGGCGGACCTGCCCGACAGCGCCCCGCTGGACGACGCCGTGTGGGGCGGGGACCCGCCGGAAGGGACGGTCGACCGGGTGGTGTTGATCCTCTCCGACGGCCTGGGCTACCGCTGGCTGGGCGGCTATATGGCCGGGGACGACGACCTGCGGGCGGCCGTTTACGATCTGACCGACGGGCGCGGCCCCCTGCCGCTGACCGCCACCTGTCCCAGCACCACCGCCACCGCCCTGACCACGCTGTGGACCGGGGCCAGCCCGGCCCGGCACGGCCTGATGAGCTTCCGCGTTTACCTGCGCGAAATTTCCACCCTGGCCATCCCCTTGTTCTGGCAGCCGGTGGCCGGGAACCATCCGCGCGGCTCGCTGAGCCAGTACGGCCTCGACCCGGCGGCGTTTGTGCCGGTGCCAGGGCTGGTGGAGCGCCTGGCGGCGGCGGGGGTGCCCACCTACGTCTTCCTGCGGCACGATTTCCTCAACAGCGGCTTCTCGCTCATCCTGCACCGGGGGCTGACCGAGGCCGGGGCGCGCCCGCACATGAACAGCTCCGACATCTGGCCGCGCCTGCGGGAGTTGCTGGCGGAAACCGCCGGGCAGCGCTGTTACATCGCCGTCTACTGGGATCAGGTCGATACCCTCAGCCACGCCTATGGCTCCGGCAACGCCTACATCCACCACGAGGTCCGGCGGCAACTGGCCGACCTGCGCGCCGTGCTGGCCGACGACTCGGTGCGGGATGGGCGGACGCTGGTCCTGTTGCTGGCCGACCATGGACATGCCAACACGCCTCACGTCCTCAACGTCAGGGCTGAGCCGCGCGCCGCGCCCATTTATGACGCGCTGCACGGCTTCATGAGCGGCGAGGGCCGCCTGCCGTACCTGCACCTCCGCGCCGGTTTTCGCCAGGCCGTGATCGACTGCCTGGAAGCCGCCTTCGCCGACTGCCTGGCCTGGATCGATCCCGCCGCCGCGCTGGAGGCGGGGCTGTTCGGCCCCGGCCCATCCTACGCGGAGGTGCCCCACCGGCTGGGTGACCTGATCCTGGTGCCGCGCCTGGGCTGGAAGCTCGACGACGGCAGCGGGCCGCCCGGCCAGATGATGAGCAGCCACGGCGGCCTGTCCGATTGGGAGATGCTGGTGCCGCTGCTGTGGAAGCGGCTGTGAGGGGCGCGCCGGGAAATCTGTGGATAACCGGCGGCCAGCCGGTGGATAAGTGGGTGATAACGTTGTGAATAGCCGGAAGGAGACCAGCATGGACGTGTGGGAGGCCATCACCGGCAAGCGGGCCATCCGCCAGTTCCGGGGCGACCCGCTGCCGGAAGAGGCCGTGCGCCGCATCCTGGACGCCGGGCGACGGGCGCAAAGCGCCAAAAACTCGCAGCCCTGGGACTTCATCGCCGTGCAGGACCGGGCCAGGCTGGAGGCCCTGTCCCGGTGCGGGGAGTGGCTGGGGCATGTGGCGGGCGCGGCGCTGGCCGTGGCCATCGTCACGCCGTCGCCGACGGACAACGAGCGATACCCCTGGCACATGTTCGACGCCGGGCAGTGCGCCGCTTACATGCAGCTGGCCGCTCACGCCATCGGCGTCGCCTCCTGCCTGGGGTCGGTCTACGAGGAGGAGCAGGCCCGCCAGGTATTGGGCTTCCCGGCGGACCGGTCGCTGCGTATCGTGATCGCGTTTGGCTACCCGGCCCCCGACGCCCGGAGTCGCGGCCTGGGCCGGGAGGGCCGCCGCCCCTTTGACGCCGTCGTCCACTGGGAGCGGTGGTGAGGGGGGTGGCAGCAGCCGCCGAAGCTGCCCATCAGCCGGGGCGAACGCTCACCCGCCCCGGCGGGCGAGAATCGAGTCGGCGTGAGTCTGCTCGTGGTAGGCGATGATGGTGATCATCTCGCTGATCGTGCCGTGCTGCCGCCAGGGGAATTGTAGCTCCTCATCCAGCCCTTCCGGCGGGGTGTCTGCCAGAGCGGCTTTGAGGTCCTGGCGGGCGGCCTCGTTTTCGGCGATCACCTCCGCCAGCGGCAGATCGGCCCGCGCCGCCACCGCCTGCGCATTGAAGTCGTCCATGCTGCGGTAATGGGAGAGATCGTACTGCTTCCCGGCGATGAACAGGCGCAGGGCCTCGGTGGTGACCTGGTCCCAGGCGGTGAGGTGGGCGATCACGTCCTTCACCGTCCAGCCCGGCGAGACCTCCAGCGCGGGATCAACAGCCTTCAGCGCCGCCTGCGTGCGGGCGCGTGCCTCGTCCAGCAGGCGGGCCAGACCCGATTTGTCGGCCATGTCTTCCCCCTTTCGGCGTCTCCAGCCCAAACTCAACCGATTTCCAGGCGGGGCGATGGTGAGAACCCTCACAACGCCTGATCCAGCTGATGGGCCGCCTCGACAATGTTGCCCGGTTCAAACATCCCCCTGAACCATTCGACGGAATCCTGCTTGGTTTCGTCGTTCACGTCCATCAAAAACACCCGTTCGCCAAAACCGCCGATGTCCTCCACCGCCCGCGCATAACAGTAATAAGCCAGCGTCGGCAGATCAAGGGCCGTTTTCCCATAACCCTGGAAAAACAAGGCGGTTTCCCGTTCGCCAGGCGCAAAGCCGCCCGCCATCACAAACATCAGGTCGCGCTCTCTGGGCGCTAAAACCGGCTGATCCCAATCCACGATAAACAGTCGGCCCTGGGAGTCAATCAGCAGATTGGCGGTGTGAATATCCGCATGGCACAACACCCAATCCCCTGATTTATCCTGAAGCATGGCACCCAACTGCTCGGCCCGAACCACCAGTCTGTCAATCGCCTGATGCCGGTCGGCCCAAAACGCCGCGAGTTGGCGTTCCACCGGGTTGTCATAGACCCGGTTTCCCACCGTTGCCTGGAGCTGCGCAACGATGGCCCGC
Source organism: Anaerolineae bacterium (assembly GCA_034435395.1). Taxonomy (GTDB): domain Bacteria; phylum Chloroflexota; class Anaerolineae; order Aggregatilineales; family Ch27; genus DAOTXK01. The sequence goes on from DAOTXK010000062.1 coordinate 4,766, forward strand.
CATTTGGGATGCAGGGTGAAGGTCTCTTGGGGCACCTGGTTCCGCAGGTCGGCAGGCAGCCGGGCGGTGTGAATCTGTTTTAAGGCAGCGCCGAACGCGATCCACTGGCTGTCCGACAGTCCGACTTCCATGCCGACTTCGCCGTCAATGAAGGGATAAAGAATCAGGGTGAAGTTTTCCACCCTGTCCCATAGCTCCCGGGTGACGGTCGGGAGCGGGGCGACGACGGCCTCGATCCCCTGCGCTTTGAGGTAGCACGGCAGGCGGACGCTCAGTTCATCGAGGGGTTCGCGCTTCACCTTGAGGAAGTAGTCTGACCCACCGGCGTGGACCCGGTAAACCCCCGCCTGCGAGTCGTACCCCAGTGGGAGGAACGTCAGCCCGGTCACGGCCAGGCCATACCTGTCCCTCAACCGGGCGATGATGGTTTCGTCTGCGATGGGTAGCTGTTCCAGCATCAGGATTCTCTAGGCGAGCGTCGGCGGCCCGGCCAGCACCCGCGCCCGCATCCGCTCCACCGGCCAGGGGCCTTCGTCTTCCTCCGACCAGCCGAAGACCCAGGGCGTGACCTGCTCCAGCCACCAGGTGACGCCCGCCTCGGCATACGGGGCGACGATGGCCGCGTCCGCCGCCGGGTCGCCGCCGGGGGTGATGCCGGCGTGGATGAAGTCGAACGGCGTGTCTCCCCTCCCCAGAGCCTGGCGCTGCTGGCGGACGAAGGCGACCGCCTCGCGCATCAGCTCCACCGACATCATCCGGTCGAAGGCAAAGTGGTCGCGGTCGATGGGGAAGTAACCATCCCAGCGGGCGGCGCGGCGGGCGGGCTTGCGGTTGGGCCACTGGCCGCCCACCCAGATGGGGATGCGGGGCCGCTGGGCGGGCGGCGGGATGAAGTGGGCCTCCCGGACCGTGTAGTGCGCCCCGGCGTAGCTAAACGGCTCCCCGGACCACAACCCGGTCAGCACGTCCAGCCCTTCGTCCAGCATCTCGCCGCGCCGGTGGGGGCTGGGTTCGTCGCCCAGGTTTTCCCATTCGCCCGGCCCTTCGCCGGTGCCCACGCCGATCACCAGCCGCCCGCCGGACAGCCGGTCCAGCGAGGCGGTCTCGCGGGCGTATTTCCAGGGGCGGCGGCGGGGCAGCGGCGTCACCAGGATGCCGAGGCGGAGGCGGGCCGTGTGCAGGGCGATGGCCGTCAGCGCCACCGTCGGATCGAGCAGCGGCGTGGTCCAGTGGGGCACCACCGCATCCCAGATAAAAAAGCCATCCCAGCCGGCAGCTTCCGCGTCGCCGGCCAGGGCGGCCAGCCGACGGGCATCGGCGTAGTCCCCCAGCGGGGCGACCTGAATGCCATAATGCATGATTCACCTCCTCCCCTGATGACCAGTTCGCTCACGCTTCGGCAGGGCTGACGCCCAGGCCCGGCCCTTCCGGCAGGATCACCTGGCCCGCCGCCAATCGCAGGCCGCGATAGGGATCGTTGGTGATCAGCAGATTGCCATCCAGGTCGGCGTAGTCGACCAGGGGGGCCAAGTGGGCAGCGGCGGTCACGGCCACCGAACTCTCCACCATGCAGCCGATCATCACCCGCAGGCCATAGGCGCGGGCCAGGGCGATCATCTGGCGGGCCGGGCGCAGGCCGCCGCATTTGGCCAGTTTGATGTTGATGCCGTCCACCAGCCCGACCAGGGGCGGGACGCTGTCCACCCCCTGCACGGATTCGTCGGCGATCAGCGGCAGGTGGTCAGGGGGCAGGGACTGGCGCAGCGTCCGCCAGCCGTCCAGGTCATGGCGGGCCACCGGCTGCTCGACGAAGATCACGCCCAGCTCCGGCAGGCGGGGGATGATGGTCAGCGCGTCCGCCGCCGACCAGCCGCCGTTGGCGTCCACGCAGAACTGCCCGTCCAGCTCCTGGCGGGCGAGGTGCACCATCCGCAGGTCGGCGTCCAGGTCGCCGCCCCCCAGCTTGAGCTTCACCAGGCCGTACTGCTGGGCGGCGCGCACGCGGGCGCGGTAGTCGGACTCGTCGTCGGCCATGGACACGGTGAACGAGCTGCGCGGGCAGCGGGCCGGGTTGAGGCCCCACAGGCGGTAGAGCGGGTGGCCGAGCCGCTGGCCCCACAGGTCGTGCAGGGCCATGTCCACCGCCGCGCGGGCCGCCGCCGACTCGGTGGGCGGCAGCCGGTCGAGCATATCCTCCAGCCAGAGCGGCTCATCGCCGAGGGCCTCGGCCAGCGCCGGGTCGGTCAGGTAGCCGAGCAGGCGGGCGGTCGTCTCGCCGTAGTAGGGCACGGCGGCGGCTTCCCCCACGCCGACCAGCCCGCCGTGGGCGATGCGTACCAGCACGTTTTCGCGGACGGTGGTCGCGCCATAGGATAGCTTAAACGGTTTTTCCAGGTGTAAGGTCAGTTCCTGCGCGGTGATGTTCATGGCTCTGTCCCTGGTGACGGGGCCGCCGGCCCTGCCGCCAATACGACTTCACGGCCCGCTGCCGCCGAGCGGTAGAAGGCGTCCAATACCTGGACCGTGACCAGGCCCTCCGCTGCCGGGGCCGGGACCGGCGCATCCTGGCGGATGGCACGGACGAAGGCGTCGATCAGCCCGGCGTGGCCGCTCAGCCGGGGCGGGCGGAGGCGGGGCGTGGCTTCCACCGCCGTGCCGTCGATCTCGGTGTAGAGCCGCAGGGTGTCCTCCTGGGTGTAGTTGGGGATGTGCACCACGGCGGCGGCTTTGCTCCCGGCCACGCGCAGGTGGATGTCGTCCTCGCCGGGGCGGCGGTGGTCGGCCCAGGAGGCTTCCAGCAGCAGCGGGATGTTCCCCTCCAGCCGCAGCAGACCCACCGCCCCGTCTTCCACCTCATAACCACCATCCCCGCCGCTTTTGGTGCCCCACATCTTACGCCCGCAGGGGCCGAACACCGCCCGCGTGGTCCCGCTGACCGTCCGGACGGCAGGGAAGCCCAGGACCCACAGCGCCAGGTCCAGCACGTGCACCCCCAGGTCGATCAACGGGCCGCCGCCGGCCAGCGCCTTCTGGCCAAACCAGCCGCCGGGGATGCCGGCCTCGCGCGTCCAGGCGGCCTCGACGTGGTAGATATCGCCCAGCGTGCCCGCCTGGACCGCCTGCCGCAGCCAGATCGAGTCGGCGCGGAAGCGCTTGTCGTAACACACGGTGAACCGGCCACGGGCCTGGTTCGCCGCCGCCACGATGGCCTGCGCGCCTGCCAGGTCAGCGGCCAGCGGCTTCTCGCCGATCACGTGCAGCCCGGCCTCCAGCGCGGCGATGGTGACTTCCGGATGGCGGGCGTTGGGCACGCACACGCTCACCACGTCCAGGTCAGCTTGGTCCAACATCTCGTGATAGTCGGTGAAGCGAAGGGTATCCGGGAATTCAGCGCCGCGTTCCGCCAGGCGGGCGGCGTTCATGTCGCACAGCGCCGCCAGGCGGACACCCTCGGCGGCGGCGTAGCCCCGCGCGTGCAGCAGGCCCACACCCATGCCGATGACCCCGGCGCGCAATGGTTGACCCATGGCATATCCCCCTCAGGCGAGGTTCGGTGATCCACTTTTAGCTGCCGGACAATCTTATCGCAACGCGCCGCAACGCGCCGGTTTTTGCGCCGGGCTGAGGGAGGTGGCGTCGGCCCGATTGTAGCGGCGGCATGAATGCCGACGCCGCCTGGCCGGTCGCAGGTCTGGCCGTAGCGTCGGACTGCGGCCCGACGGTCGGCGCGATTCATCGCGCCGCTACGGGAGACGCTACGGGCGATGCACGGGTCTGGGGAGTGGCGTCGGCCCGACGATGGCGAGGGCTAACCATCCATATACCGGCGCACGTAGTCGGACGCGATCTGCACGTAACGCGGGGCGAGTCGGCGGAGGTGGGGGTTATCCGCCGCGCGGGCCACCACATAGTAAGTCACGATCAGGTAGCGGGCGGCGATGAACGCTTGCAGGTGGGTGTCCCAGCCCGGCGGCAGCGGACGGACCGCGCTGTAACCCTCCAACAATGCGTCCTGCAGGGCGGGCAATCGACGGTGCGTCTGCAAGGCCCATAGCGTGGTCGCCAGATCGTAGACGTGGTGCTCGAAGCCGCAGTCGTCGAAGTCGATGACGCGGGCCTCGCCGTCGTGGAACAGGTAGTTGCCGTGGTGCAGGTCGGCGTGGATCAGGCCGAAGCGGTCCGCCGACAGGCCCAGCCCGTTGATCGCCGCCCGGATGCGGTCCGCCGCCGTGTAAAACAGGGCGCGGTCCTCCAGGGATACGGTGGCCAGCAGCGAGTCGTCCGCTTGGCTCTGCCACCGGCTGACCATGACCTCCACGTCCAGGCAGGGGCGGGTGAAGGCGGGCGGCAGCGGAAAAGACGCCGCATGGGCATGCAGGCGGGCGGTCAGCGCCCCGACCTGGCGCAGCCGCGCCGGAGTCAGCCGCCGCCGGAGGAAGCGCCCCTCCACCCAGCGGAACAACAGGCAGGCCCGCCACTGCGGCACGCCGTCGGCGCGGGCCGTGGTCAGCAGGTCGCCGTCGCGGGTCGGGACCGGCTCTGGCACGCCCAGGCCGGTATCGCGGCGCAGCGCCGCCAGCCACAGCGCCTCGGAGCGAAGCTCGTCCACGGTGCGGGTGTCCGGCTGGCAGACGCGCAGCGCGTACTGCGCGCCGTCCGGCCCGGTCACGCGGAAGGTGGTGTTGGCCAGATGCAGCAGCAACGTGAAGCGCGCCTCCCCGCCGAGATCGTACTGACCCAGCGCATGGGCGGCCAGTTGGCGCAGCCGCCGCACCTGGCCGTGGTGGGTGAGCGAGTCGAAGGGTTGCATGCGCCATCCCTGTCCCAGGCGTCCGCCGATCACGGCCCCAGTGTAGCAGATATTGGCGGGGGGCGGCAGCGCGGACTGACCCCAAACCCTTGCCGGGCCTGGAAAATTCGGCCATACTGGCGGGAAGGCGGCAGGCGGGAGGTGGCCAGCCGCGATCCGCGAGGGACAGTAACAATCGGCAGCCCGCCAGGGCAAAGGGCAACGGATGGCAGTCAGTCTCGAATTATTACAGGAAAAAGACGGTTCCTGGTACCTGACCTTTCACGGGGCGGAGTGGTCATTGGAGACCCGGCTGGGCGAACCCGTCCATACCCTCCGCCATAAGGAGGGCACGGCCTACATCTTTCGGCCCCCCAGGGCCGACATCATGCATCTTAAGGTAGGCTGTGAGGTGGCGCTGTCTGACCTGCCAGTGCGGACGCCCGACTCGGACGGGTCCCGGCTCCCCGACGGCTGGTCTCACCTGCTGCGCCCGGACGGCCGGGAGGCGGATAAAAAGTAGGGTGAGGGCGCGGCCCTTTCTGGGGGGGAAGGGCGGCTGTTGGAGGATCGGGGGATGCGCCGGCATTCTCCCGCGGAGGGTTGGCGGCGCGCCAGGGGATAGTGATTTGGCGGCCAACATGCTCACGCCCTGTCCGTCGGGGAAGATCGTTCCCCGGAAAGCTGACGGTTTATCAAGTGGGCCACAAGGATTACAGGCACCATGCAAGGATTGGATCGTATCACATTCAACCGCGAGATTATGGCCGGACAGGCCTGCATCAGGGGAATGCGCATCCCGGTTTCCCTGATCGTGAATCTGGTGGCGCACGGCCGGCCAGCCGCCGAAATCCTGGAGGAATATCCCGATCTGGAACCGGAAGACATCCGGCAGGCGCTGGAATATGCCGCCTGGTTGACGCGTGAGCAGGTTTACATCCGCTGATCGGAACAGACCTCATGCGTTTTCTGGCGGACATGTGTATCTCTAGGCGCACGGTGATCTGGCTGCGCCAGCAGGGACATGATGCCGTTCACCTGAGCGAGGAGAGGTTGCAGCGCGCGCCGGATGAAGCCGTTCTGGCCAAAGCGCGCCAGGAAAATCGCGTCCTGTTGACGATGGATCTCGACTTTGGTTATCTGTTGGCCGTGAGCAGAGCGGTCTTGCCCAGCGTCATCCTGTTCAGGGTAAGCGATGAGCGGGCAGAGATCATCAACGAGCGACTGGCCGACATCCTCGCCGAATGCGCCGACGATCTCGAGTCAGGCGTTGTCGTATCGGTCGGTGAGCGGGCCTTTCGGGTCCGCTCTTTACCCATTTGATGACGGTTGTGGAAAGCCCCGTGTCCGGCTCAATTTCGAGTTCAGCCTTCAACGCTCAAAATTCGTCATCGCAGCCCCTTGTCTCGGTGGTCGTCGTCAACTGGAATGGCCGGCGTCACCTCCCGACCTGTCTGGATTCTCTCCGCGTCCAGACCTATCCGCACGTCGAGGTCATCGTGGCGGACAACGCCAGCACCGACGGCTCGCCGGACCTGGTGCGGGAGAGCTACCCGGAGGTCAGGCTGGTGGCGCTGCCGGAGAATCGCGGCTTCACCGGCGGCAACAACGCCGGGATCGCGGCCAGCCGGGGGGCGATTGTGATCCTGCTCAACAACGATACCGAGGTCGCGCCGGACTGGGTTGAGCAGGTCGTCGCCGCCTTCCACCGCCATCCGGAGGCGGGCCTGGTGGCCAGCAAGATGCTGCTCTTCGACCGGCGGGATGCCTTCCACACGGCGGGCGACTTCTACCGGCTGGACGGCCTGCCGGGCAATCGCGGCGTGTGGCAGCGAGACGACGGGCAGTACGACCGCGAGGAATACGTCTTTGGGGCGTGCGGCGGGGCGCTGGCCGTCCGCCGGGCCGTGCTGGATCGGGTCGGCTGGTTGGACGAGAACTTCTTCTTCAGCGCCGAGGATGTGGACCTGGCCTGGCGGGCGCAACTGGCTGGCTGGCGCTGCGTCTACGCGCCGGCGGCGGTCGTCTACCACCGCCTGGCGGCCACCGGCGGCGACGTGACGGCCAGCTATTACAACGGGCGCAACTTCATTTATATCCTGGCGAAGGATTATCCGACCGACCTGTTCCGCCGCCACTGGCGTGCCGTGATCGGGCGGCAGTGCCGCATTGCCGGGGAGGCCCTGCGCGCCTGGCGGGGGGCAGCGGCGCGCGCCCGGTTACGCGGTATAATGGCCGGGCTGTGCGGCCTGCCCAGGATGCTGCGCCAGCGCCGCGCCGTGCAGGCCCTGCGCACGGTCTCGCTGGAATACCTGGAGTCGATCCTGGCCACGCCCGACGAAGTATAAGGAGAAGGGGATATGAGGTACTGGATAGACCTCTTCACTTGGAAAACCTGGCAGGAATTCATAAACGCCGGGGGAAACGTCAGTGGCTTTCGTGAAAGGCGTTGGCGCACCGTGCAACGAATGAAACCCGGTGACATTTTTATTTGCTATCTCACTGGCTTGTCCCGTTTTTTTGCCATTCTAGAAGTCACAGAGAAGCCGTTCAAGGATGACACCCCTATTTGGGAAGAGGTTGTGTTCCCGGCCCGCGTTCCAGTTCGTGTCTTGTTATCGCTGCCACCTGAGCATGCCGTTCCCGTACATTCTCTGAGTTCGCAACTCTCCTACTTTCAAAATATGAAGACCCCACATTCCTGGACGGGTCATTTTCGCGGTTCACCTGTTGAGGAAAAGTCTGAGGACGCTAAAGCGATACTTGCTGCACTAGAAGAGGCTGAACGGAACCCCGTCTTTCGAGAATATGATCCCCGAAAATTAGAACGCAAGGTTCCCTTGTTTGAAACCGAGACGGGTATAGTGACTATACCTGATGCTGATGAGGTTACATCACGAGAAGAGGCTCTCTATGAGCCGGAAACATCGGTTACCCACGAGGAGATTCAGTGGCTGTTACTCAACCTCGGCAGCCAGATGGGTCTCGATGTGTGGGTAGCCCGTAACGACCGAAATAAGTCTTTTCAAGGCGAAGCGTTTCAAAGCGTGCCCCGATTGCGCAACTCTCTTCCCAGACAGTTTGATGATGCAACCAACAAAACGATAGAACTCATAGATGTTCTGTGGTTGAGAGAAAATGCTATTGTTGCAGCATTTGAAGTGGAGCACACAACGTCTATCTACTCAGGCTTATTGAGAATGTCTGACCTGGTTTCAATGCAGCCGAACCTCAACATTCGATTGTACATCGTGGCCCCGGATGAGAAGCGCGAACAAGTGTTCAGTCAGATTAATCGCCCAACTTTTTCAAGATTAAAGCCTCCGCTTAGAGACATTTGTCAGTTCGTTCCGTACTCTGAACTAAAAAACAGAATTGAGCAGGCGAGAGACTTGATACGGTATCTCAAACCAGAGTTCCTGGACGAGATTGCCGAAACATTCGAGGCCGATCTCGACTGAATGCATATCAGGAGCCGTCTGAGTGACCGAACAAGCGACGGTCCAACCGGATCACGCGCACCAGCAGAGTCCCTACCTCTCCCTCGTCGTCCCCGCCTACAACGAAGAAGCCCGCCTGGGCGACAGCCTCCAGCAGATCGCGGACTTCGTCGCCGCGCAGGACTACCCGGTGGAAGTCCTGGTGGTGGATAACAACAGCACCGACCGCACCCATGCCATCGCCGACGAGTTCGCGGCGGAGCGGCCCTACCTGCGGGTGCTGTTTGAGGGGCGGCAGGGCAAAGGGGCCGCCGTCCGCGCCGGGATGCTGGCCGCCAGGGGGCAGTACCGCTTCATCTGCGACGCCGATCTCTCCATGCCCATCGCGGAAGTGAACGCCTTTCTGCCGCCGCGGCTGGAGGGTTACGACATCGCCATCGGCTCGCGGGAAGCGCCCGGCGCGGTCCGCTACGACGAGCCGTTTTACCGCCACCTGATGGGCCGGGTCTTTAATACCATCGTGCGGCTGTTCGCCGTGCCCGGCTTCCAGGACACCCAGGCCGGGTTTAAGATGTTCACCGCCCAGGCCGCCGAAGACCTCTTCCCCTTGCAGACGATGGACGGCTGGAGCTTCGACGTGGAGATTCTGCACGCGGCCCAGCGGCGCGGCTGGCGCATCGTGGAAGTGCCGATCCACTGGTACTACCGGGAACGCTCGCGCATCCATCCCATCAAGGACTCCCTCGACATGTTCCGCGAGGTGCTGAAGATTCGGGCCAACGGGCGGCGCGGCCTGTACGACCGGCCCAGGTAGCCACCCCTAATGGTCCAGTGTAAAATAGAACAAAGGATCGGCTGGATACTTTATAGGTTGTCACCTTTTGCCTGATCGTCGAGGGAATCGATATGCGAATAAAACTATCTTCGATAACCGACAGTCCCCATCGCTTGCGTGAGGTCGTGCAAGACGAGGCTTTCTATGAATTGGTTGAGAGCTTACGTCAACAGGGGCTGTTACAGCCGATTAAAGTGCGTCCCAATGATGGTGGCTATGAACTTGTCTATGGGCACCGTCGAGCCGCAGCCATGCGATTCTTGGGCTGGACGGAGTGCGAGGCCATTGTCGAGGACGTTGATGATGAACAGGCCACTCTACAAGCTGTAACGGAAAACATCCACCGCAAAGATTTGGATGTTCTCGAAGAAGCCCAGATTTATCAAGCGCTGCGAGATAAAGGATATACCATCTCCCAGATTGCTAAGATGGTGAGCAAGCCTGACGGTCGGATATCTAATCGTCTAAGCCTGCTGCGTTTGCCGTCGGAAGTGCAGGAGATGGTGAGACCAAGCCATAATCAGCAAATCAGCGCAACTGCTCTTGG
>DAOTXK010000063.1:0-15836 GCA_034435395.1 Anaerolineae bacterium
GTTGAGCCGCCCGTGCCCGGATTGACCGTCGCGGTGAGGGTCAGCATCGCCGTCGCCCCGCTGACCAGCCCGCCGACATCCCACACGCCCGCCACGTTATCATAAACGCCCTGGCTGGCCGAAGCGGAGACAAAGGTCAGGCCAGCGGGCAGGGCGTCGCTCACCTGGCTGGCGGCCACATCGCCGGGACCGCCGTTGGTCAGGGTGAGGGTGTAGGTGATGGACTGGCCTTCGGCGGGCGTCGGGTTGTCCACCGTCTTGCTCACGGCGAGGTCGGCGCTGGCCAGGACGGTGAAGGCGACGCTGGCGGCGTTATCGCTCCCATCCGGATCGACCTGATCCAGCGCGGTCAGGCTGGCGGTGTTGGTGATGGTGCTCCCCCCGGTGCCCGCGTTCACTGTGACGGTGATGGTCAGGTCGAAGGGCACGGCCAGCGGCACCGCGCCAACCGTCCACAGGCCCGTCATCGGGTCGTAGGTCCCCTGGTCGGGCGCTGCTGAGACGAAGGTCACGCCGGGCGGCAGCGGGTCGCTGACGACCACGCCGGTAGCCGGGTCCGGACCGGAGTTGGTGAGGCGGACAGTGTAGGTCAGGACATCCCCCTCGCCAGGGTTGGGATCGCTCACCAGCTTGAGCACCGTCAGGTCGGCGGCGCTGGCCGGGACCGGCACGGCGATGGCCGCGCTGCTGTTGTTGTTGGAAGCGTCAGGATCGGCCTGATCGGCGCTCCCGATGGCGGCGGTGTTGGTGATGGTCGTCCCCGCCGTGCCCGCGTCGACCAGGGCGGTGATGGTCAGGCTGGCCGATGCGCCGCTGCTGACCGTCCCTACCACCCAGACACCCGAACCGCTGGTGTACGCCCCGCCGCCGCTGTCTGACTGGTAAGTCACGCCGCCGGGCAGGAGGTCGTTCACGGCCACGCTGGTGGCGTCGTCCGGGCCGTTGTTGGTCACCGTGAGGGTGTAGGTGATGGTCTCGCCCTCCTGCGGTGAGCCGTTGTCCACGGTTTTGGTCATCGCCAGGTCGGCGCTGGGCATCACCAGCGGCATGGCCATGGCGGTGACGGTCGTGTCCTCGGCGGCGCTGTTGTTGGCGGGGGCAGGATCAGGCTCGTCGGCGCTCACGCTGACGGTATGGGTGATGGTGCCCGCCGCGTCCGCCCGCGCCACGACCGTGATCGTCGCGCTGCCGCCCCCGCTGATGGTCCCCAGGGCGCAGGTATACCCGCCGCCGCAGCTCCCCTGGCTGGGTGTGACCGTTTGCAGCGTCGCGGCAGCCCCGCCGAACGCGCCGGTCACGGCCACATTGCTGGCATTGCTCGCGCCGTTGTTGGCGACGGTGACGGTGTAGGTGACCGCATCCCCCACCACGACTGGGTCGGCGTCCTCGCCCAGAGTGATGGATACGTCCACCAACGGGCTGTTCACGGTGATGGCCGCGCTGCTGCTGTTGTTGGTGTTGTCGGGGTCGGCCTGATCCAGCGTGGCGATGCTGGCGGTGTTGGTGATGGTCGAGCCGCCTGTGCCCGGATCAACCGTCGCGGTGATGTGCAGCGTCGCGCTGGCCCCGCTGGTGAGCGCGCCGACGGCCCAGACGCCGGTGACGCTGGTGTACGCCCCGCCGCCGTCATCCGCCTGGTAGGTCACGCCGCCGGGCAGGAGGTCATTCACGGCCACACTGGTGGCGTCGTCGGGACCGTTGTTGGTCGCCGTGAGGATGTAAGTGATGGCATCTCCCTCGTTGGGCGTGGCGTTGTCTACCGTCTTAACCACCCCCAGGTCGGCGTAATCCGGCGGGAGCGCCTGGAGCGCGTCCACTTCCGCGTTTTGATCGCCGGCGCAGAACGGGGCCGCGGTCAGGCGGACCCAGGTATAGGTCCCGGCGGGGGCCACGGCATCCACGTCGATGGCCACGCCCGTGATGTTCGGCGCGGTGCCGTACAGGGGCGGATTGGTCATCGGGATCGGCGCGTTGCCTGGTTCGCCGGGCGTGTAACCCGCCTGGCCGAGGTTGGTATTGAGGTCCAGGATGCCGTCGCCCCAGTGGAAGACCGGGAACCAGGGACCCGTGCTGCTGGCCCCCACCTCGATCATGACCCAATCCATGAACAGGTTGGCTCCGCCGGGGTTGTATTCGTAGTAAACCAGGTCGTATCCGGCGTGGGTCACGATCGGGTCGGCGGACATGTCGGCCAGGTAGTTGGTGCCACAGATGACGGTGCGGATGGTGCCGTTGGGCGGGCCGATGTTTGGCTCGCTGCCACCCACAATGAGGGTCGCGGAGTCGCTGTCGTTGGTGGCGTCGGGATCGACCTGATCCAGCGCCGCGATGCTGGCCGTGTTGGTGATCAGCCGGCCGTCGGTGCCAGCGTTGACTCTGGCGGTGATGTGCAGCGTCGCACCCGCCCCACTGTTAACCGAGCCGACGGCCCAGACGCCGGTGACGCTGTTGTAAGCGCCGCCGCCGTCGTCGGACTGGTAAGTCAAGCCGGCGGGCAGCAGATCGGTCACCTGCACGCCGGTGGCGGTGTCCGGGCCGCTGTTGGAGACCGTGAGGGTGTAGGTGATAATCTGGCCTTCGTTGGGCACGGCATTGTCGACCGTCTTGGTCAGGCTCAGGTCGGCTGCCGGCACCGGATTGACGGTGGTGTCTTCGGCGGCGCTGTTGTTGCCGGGGTTGGTATCGGGAGCGGCGCTGGTCACGCTGGCGGTGTTGGTCAGCAGGCCAGCGGCGGTGGTCTGGATCACGACCGTCACGTTCACCGTGCTCCCATCGCTGACCGCGGCCAGGTCGCAGGTCACCACCCCGCCCGCCTCGGCGCAACTCCCCTGATCCGGCGTGGCCGACACAAAGGTGGCGGTGGCGGGCAGGGTGTCGGTTAGCGTCACCCCGCCTGTATCGTTGCCGACGTTGGTCACGCTGACGGTGTAGGTGATCAGGTCGCCGACGAACACCGGGTCAACGGCATCGGATTTGCTCACTGACAGATCGGTGGGCAGCAGCGGCAGGACCTCCACGGCGTCGATCTCGGTGTCGGTGCAGTTGGAGCCAGGCACGGTGAAACGCGCCCAGGGGTAGGTCCCGCCAGGGGCGACGGCATCCACGTCGATGGCGATGCCGGTGGCCAGCGGCGGCGTGCCATAGAACGGCGGGTTGGTCGCCGGGATGGCCAGCTCATCCGGTTCGCTGCCCGCGCCGTACCCCGCCGCCCCCAGATTGGTGTTGGCGTCCAGCACGTGGTCGCCCCAGTAAAAGACCCGATGCCAGACCCCGCTGCCGTCGTCCACCTCCACGATGACGCTGTTCATGTAGACCGTGCCGCCGTTGTTAAATTCGTAGTACACCAGGTCATAGCCGGGATGAGTCACCAGCGGGGTGGCGGAGAGGTCCAGGGTGATCGCTTCGCCGCACAGCAGCGCCAGGTGGCTGCCATCCGGGGAGCCGATGTCCGGTTCGATCTGGACGGCGAGGACGACACTGGCGCTGTTGTTGGCCCCGACCGGATCGGCCTGGTCCGCCGCCAGGATGGTGGCGGTGTTGGTGAGGGTGCTCCCACTGGCCCCCGGATCGACCCGCGCCACGATATTCAGCGAGGCCGGACTGCCGACGTTGACCGCGCCGACCGCCCAGACGCCAGTGACGCTGTTGTAGGTTCCGCCGCCCGTATCCGACACGTAGCTCACCCCGGCGGGCAGGGGGTCGCTCACCTGGACGCCCGTCGCGTTGGTCGGCCCATTGTTGCTCACCGTAAGGGTGAAGGTCACCTGTCTGCCGGGGGCCGGGAAGGCGTTATCCACCACCTTGCCCACCGCCAGGTCGGCGGCCTGCACGGTGATGATGGCAATGTCGCTGTTGTTGGCCCCGTTGGAATCCCCCTGGTCGGCGGCGGCCACCGTCGCCGTGTTGGTGATCGTGCTGCCCCCTGTGCCCGCGTCCACTGTGGCCGTGATGTGCAGGACCGCGCTGGCCCCACTGTTCAGAAGCCCGACGGTCCAGAGGCCGGTGAGGCTGTTGTAGGCCCCTCCGCCGTCATCCGACTGGTAAGTCACCCCGGCGGGCAGGGGGTCGGTCACCGCCACGCCGGTCGCCGTGTTGGGGCCGTTGTTGGTCACGGTGATCGTGTAGGTGATGGCGTCCCCTTCGGTGGGCGTCGGGTTGTCCACCGACTTGGTCACGGCCAGGTCGGCGGCCTGTACGGTGATTGGCGCGCTGGCGCTGTTGTTGGCCCCGTCCGGGTCGGCCTGGTCAGCGGCGGCGATCGTCGCCGTGTTGGTGATCGTGCTGCCCCCTGTGCCCGCGTCCACCGTGGCCGTGATGGTCAGGACGGCGCTGGCCCCGCTGTTCAGAGGCCCGACGGTCCAGAGGCCGGTGAGGCTGTCATACGCCCCGCCGCCGTCATCCGACTGGTAAGTCACCCCGGCGGGCAGGGGGTCGGTCACCGCCACGCCGGTCGCATCATGCGGCCCGTTGTTGGTCACCGTGATCGTGTAGGTGATGGCGTCCCCTTCGGTGGGAGCGGCGTTATCCACCACCTTGCCCACCGCCAGGTCGGCGGCCTGCACGGTGATGATGGCAGTGTCGCTGTTGTTGGCCCCGTTGGAATCCCCCTGGTCGGCGGCGGCCACCATCGCCGTGTTGGTGATCGTGCTGCCCGCCGTGCCCGCGTCCACGGCAGCGGTGATGGTCAGGACGGCGCTGGCCCCGCTGTTCAGAGGCCCGACGGTCCAGAGGCCGGTGAGGCTGTTGTAGGCCCCGCCGCCGGTATCGGCCACGTAACTCACGCCCGCCGGCAAAACATCCGTCACCGCGACGTTGGTGGCGTTGTCCGGACCGTTGTTGGTGATCGAGAGGGTGTAGTTGATCAGGTCGCCTTCGTTAGGGGCGAGGTTGTCCACCACCTTGCCGATCATCAGATCGGCATCCTGCACGGCGAGGGCGGCGCTGGCGCTGTTGTTGGCCCCGACCGGGTCAGCCTGGTCGGCGGCGATCAGGCTGGCAGTGTTGGTGAGGGTGCTCCCCGCCGTCCCCGGATCAACCGACACGGTGATGGTCAGCACGGCGCTGGCCCCGTTATTTAATCCGCCGACGCTCCACAGGCCCGTCACGCTGTCGTAGCCCCCCTGGCTCGGCGTGTGGAAGGCGTAACTCACCCCCGCCGGCAGGGAATCGGCCAGGACGATGGCGGTGGCATCGTTCGGGCCGTTGTTGGTGACCACGATGGTGTAGGTGACGTTATCGTTTTCGTTCGGTGTCGGGTCGCTGACCGACTTGGTCACGGCCAGGTCGGCAGCCTGGACGGTGATCGGGGCGACATCACCGTCGTTGGCGGGGTTGAGATCGGTCTGGTCCAGTGCGGTCAGGCTGGCGGCGTTGGTGATGGTGCTCCCCACCGTCCCCGCAGCGACGCCAGCAGTGATGGTCATGCTGGCCGATGCGCCGGCGGGCAGGCTGCCGACGGCCCAGACGCCAGTGCCGCTGGTGTAGGCCCCACCGCCCGAATCGGCCATGTAGGTCACGCCGCCGGGCAGCAGATCGGTCACCGCCACGCCGGTCGCCGCGCTGGGGCCGTTGTTGGTCACCGTGATCGTGTAGGTGATGGCGTCCCCTTCGTTGGGCGTCGGGTTGTCCACCGTCTTGGTCACGGCCAGGTCCGCGCTCTGCACGGTGAGGGCGACGCTGGCGCTGTTATTCCCCGGCGCGGGATCGACCTGGGCCGCCGCGCTGATGCTGGCCGTGTTGGTGATGGTCATCCCCCCGGTCCCCGCCCCGACCGCCGCGGTGATGGTCAGCATGGCGCTGCCGCCGCTGGCCAGCGTCCCCACCGCCCAGACGCCGGTCCCGCTGGCATAGGCCCCGCCGCCCGAATCCGAGACGTAACTCACTCCTCCGGGCAGGAGATCGGTCACGGCCACACCGGTAGCGGTGGCCGGGCCGTTGTTGCTGAGGGTGATGGTGTAAGTCACCAGGTCGGAGACGTTCGGCGCGGGATTATCCACTGTCAGACCCACCGCCAGATCGGCGGCGGCAGGCGGCGGGCTTTGGACGGTGATATTCACGCTGGCGCTGTTGTTGCCGGTATTGGCGTCGGCCTGGTCGGCGGCCAGGATGGCGGCCGTGTGGGTGATGACGCTGCCGCCCGTCCCGGCGTTGACCGCCGCGCTGAGGGTCAGCGTGGCGCTGGCGCTCGCGCCCAGGCTGCCGACGGTCCAGAGACCCGCGCCCGCGTCGTAACTGCCCTGGTTGGCCGCCGCCCCGGCGAACGTCAGCCCGGCGGGGAGGGCGTCCCGCACCCGCACGCCCGTCGCCGCGTTTGGGCCGTAGTTGGTCAGGGTGACGGTGTAGGTGATGGTGCTCCCCTCGGTCGGCGCGGCATTGCTCACCGACTGGCTCACCCCCAGGTCGGCGCTGGGCGGGACCACGCTGCGGACGGTGATGGGCGCGCTGGCGAGATTGTTGCTGGCGTTGTAATCGAGCTGGTCAACGGCGGTGACGCTGGCCGTATGGGTGATGATACTCCCCCCGGTGCCGCCGTTAACCGTTGCCATCAGGCTGAGCGTGGCGCTGGCCCCAGCCGCCAGGCTACTCACCGCCCAGATGCCGCTGTTGTAAGTGCCGTGGCTGGCCCAGGCGCTGACCAGGGTCAGCCCGGCGGGGGGCAGATCGGCCACCCGGATGTTGGTGGCCGCGTCCGGCCCGGCGTTGGTCAGGGTGAGCGTATAGGTGATCGACTCCCCTTCGCCGGGGTTGGCGTTGCTCACCGTCATGGTCACGCCCAGGTCGCTGGTGGCGGGCGGGGGTGCCAGCACCTCGATGGTGACGCCGGCATAGTCGCCCCCCGCCGGGCCGCTGACAAACAGGCTGACGAAGTAGACGCCAGGGGTGACGTAGGTGTAAGTCGGCGACTGGCTGGCGCTGGAGCCAGCCGAATCGCCGAAATCCCACCAGTAGTCGGTGATGTCGCCGGTCGACCGGTCGGTGAAACGAACCGTCAGCGGGGCGGTCCCGGCGAGCGGGCTGGCGGCGAAGGCGGCAGTCGGCGCAACCGGCATGGGGGTCGCCGTCAGCGTCTCGGTAACCGTCGCCGTCGCCGAAACGGTGGGCGACGGGGTGAGGGTCAGAGTAGGGGTTGGCGAGGCGGTGGGCGACGGGCTGGCCGGGGGTGGCAGGTCGACGGTCGGGACCGCCGTGGCCGCCCCGGCGATGGCCACCGGGATGGCCACCATCTCCCCCCGCTCGCGGGCGAAGTCGAGGGCGACGGCGGTGCCCAGGAACGGATCAACCGCCGAGAAGCGGTCCCACGGCCACCGGCTGTAGTCCGCCGTGCGCATCGGCTCGATGGTGGCGGCCAGCATGCCCGGCCCGGTCATGGCGACGCCCGCCTGGGCAGCGCAAAAAACCGTCGCCAGCATGAGGATCAGCGGCAGCCAGAGGAGCCAGCGGCGCTGGCGCTTTTCTTCGGGCGGGGGGCCTGCTGGCGCTGGTGGGGCGTGCGTCACGGCTGAACCCTCTGACGAGTCGGTATCCGGATGGTCACCGTCGTCCCCAGATTCGGCTCGCTCTCCAGCGTGATGGTGCCATGATGAGCCTCAACGATTTGACGGGCGAGATAGAGGCCCAGCCCCAGGCCGCGCGAATCGGTCGGCCCGGCCTCGGCGGAGCGCCCGCGATACATCCGCTCGAAGACCCGGTCGAGCTCGTCCTCGTCGATGCCCACCCCATTATCGGCGACCGTCACCATGGCGTGGCCGCCCTCCGTCCTGGCCTTGACTTCGATCCACCCGCCGGGCAGGGTGTAACTGGCGGCATTACGCAGGACGTGCTCAAAGACCTGGCCCAGGCGGACCGGGTCGCCGTCAATCGCCAGATCGACGGACGCCGTGATCTGCGTCCACAGCTTCAGCCCTCGCCCCTCGATCTGCGGATACACCCGCTCAATGGCCTCCGCCAGCACGTCGGAGAGGATCATTTCCTCAAACTCGACCGCAAACTTCCCGGAGAGCATGGCGCTGACATCGATCACCTGGTTGACCATCCGCTCCAGGGTGGAGAGGTGCTCCACGGCGCTGCCGATGAAGCCGCTGCTCTGCTCATTGAGCTGCGGCTGGCCGACCATCTGCACCATCTCCACGTACCCGCGGGCGGCGGTGAGCGGCGTGCGCAGCTCGTGGGACAGCTGTAAGATCATCTCGTCTTTGACGCGCTCCACTTCCACCATGGACGTGATGTCGTGGAAGACGACCACGTAACCCAGCAACTCCCCGGACGGCATGTGGACCGGCGTGGCATGCGTATCGTAGTACCCCCCGGCCAGCTCGACGGTGCGCGGCTCGGCCAAGGAGGCGGGGTTCTGGACCAACGCCACGAACTGGCGATAGGCGGGCGGGTCAGCCTGCACCTGCTTCAACAGCCCTTCAGCCGCGTGATTATGTAAGATGGTTCGGCCAGCCGGGTTCATCACGATGACGGCGTCGGTGATGCTGGTCAGCACGGCCTCCCGCCGGGCCGTCTCCTCCACCTGCGCCTCGTACAGGCGGCTGATCTCCCGGCTGCGGGCCACCAACTGGTCGGTCATGTGGTCGAAGGAAGTGCCCAGCTCGCCAAACTCATCCGGCGATCCCAGCCCCACCCGCCGGGACAGGTCGCCGGCGCGGATGGCGCGGGTGGTATCCACCAGACGCCGGATAGGGCGGATGATGGAGCGGGTAACCAGCAGGCCGAACAGCGCCACCAGCGCGAACAGGCCGGCAAACAGCAGGGCGAAGGTATCGCGGCTGACGCCGATTCTTTCGGCGATAAAATCGCTGGGCAGGGCGACGGCCATCACCCCCACCGGCTGGCTGCGCAGTTCCAGCGGGACATACAACACCTGGTAGCCCAGCCCGCCGATGGTGTTTTCTTCAATGGGGTGGGCACCCCCCTGTACCAGGGCGAACAGCTCGCTGGCCCGTCCAGGCGTCAGCCTCAATTCTTCGGCGGCCACCAGGCGGAAGGCGCTGCCCAGCACCTGGCCGCCGCTGCCATACAGGATCACTTCGGAGAGGGCCTGCTGGCTGATCCGTAAGGTCAGGTTCTCCATGGTCAGGCCCAGGCTGAGGCCGCCCACCAGGACGCCGCCCGCGCCGGTGTCGATCACCGGGGCGCTGATGACCATCAGCGCGTCCGTTTCGTCCTGGACGATCTCGGCGAATTTGTCGCCCAGCTGATCCTCGCTAGCCGTGAGGACTGACCGGGCGCTCGGCCAGCCCTGGATATCCGCCCGGCGGACGGTGTTGTCGTAGGCAAGGCCCGCCCCGCCCACCAGGCGCTTGAGCTGGTAAACGACGTGCCCCCCGGCGTCATAGGCCAGCAGGGCATCGACCCTGGCATTGGCCGCCAGGGGCCGGAGCAAGCCGTCCAGCGTCCCGGCGTCGCGGGCCATGAGCGCTTCGGCGACGCCTTCGGTGAAAGCCATCAGGCGCAGGGTGGCGATCTGCTGATCCTCAATTTCCACCAGGGCATTGCTGGCGGCCAGGGCGCTGTCCACCAGTTGATTGTTCAGGCGCTCCTGAATGCTCCCGGCGACCAGCCGGGTGACGATAAACACGCCCACCCCGGCGATGAGCACGACCGTCAGCAGGAAGGGGAGCGTCACACGGGCGGTGATGCGGGGGTAAAACCTGCGATAGAGGGTTTTGCGAGGGAGGGTCGGTCTAGTCATGCCAGCGCCACACAGTTCAGTGCTCCGCCTCCATGGATGCCCGCCGCCAGGCCATCATCACCGGGTTGCCAGGGCCATCGCTGTGGTGGTTGGCTCAGTCGGGTGGAGCGAACTCTCGCCGGGTGCTAACGCCCGCCGTGCCATCTGACCTGTCCAGCCCGTCCCACGCCTCGCCTGACCGGCGGCTCCCCTCTGAGGGGCGACAGTCCCCCCCCTCGACGAAGCCTGCTGGCCGGCGACCTCCCTGGACCAGCCGCGCCACCACCGCGCCTGTTCATCGCTATTGGGTCTGCATCCGGGCCTCATAACGCTCCTTGGCCAGGGGCAGGAGCTTCTGGATGGCGTCCATGACATGCCAGGGTTTGGGCATCCACCGGCAGCCCAGGTTGGCCAGGAGCGCCGGGTTGGGCCGTCGATAGGCGGAAGTGATGACGATAGGCCCCTGGCAGCCCAGGTCACGGATCTTCTGGGCGACTTCCATGCCGTCCATCGTGCCCGGCACACGGATGTCGAGGATGAACAGATCGATCTCGTCGGAGTGTTTGGCAATATGGTCGACGGCCTCGTCGCTTCTGACAAACTGATGGACGTTCACGGTGGGATCGGCGGTCGTCAACACAAACTTGAGCACTTCCCGCAGCGGTCCATCATCCTCGAGATGCACAATCTGCATGGTCAACACAGCCCCCGTGTATCCACACCAACGCGACACTACGTATTTTTATCATAGCCGATAATTTGTGAAGAGTTGTGAAAATCGTATGAATTTCTCGTCATCTTCATTATAAGACTGGAACATCCTAACGATGCGGCAATGCTGTAAGGGCAGGACAGGCGGGCTGTCCGGCCTCGCGGCGGGGGCGCACCCTGGGCGCGGCCTCAGGACCACGGTTACAGCTTTGGGCCGGTCCCGCGCGGCTGGCTAGCCGTCAAGCGTCAACCACCGCACCTGGTAAGGGGCCAGCGTCACCGGCACGGGGGCCAGTTCCCCGGTGATGAGGTCCGGCGCGGGGCCGTCGAGGTAGGCGCTCAGATCGACCGTCTGCGCCCGGTCGGTGACGTTGTGCAGGGCCAGGAGGCGCGCCGATCCATCGGTCGCCGTCCGCAACAGGGCGAACACGCCGTCCTGTCCCAGGTCGAGGGCCTGCTGGGCGGCGTTGGGATGGAAGGCTTTCTGGCGGATGCGCTCCTGGATCAGGCGCTTATACCCGGCGAAGACCTGCGCCCGGAAAGTGCCCGGATCGTCAAGCGCCGCCTCGACCGCCTCCACCGACAGCTTCTGACGGTTGATGGTCCGGTTATGGCCGGTTTGGGCCACGCCCTCGATCCAGTTGTGTGATCCCAGCAGGCTGTGGAGGTAGATGCCCGGCACGCCAGCCAGGGCCAGCTGAATGGCCTGCGACACCAGGAAGCGCCGGACCTGCATCGCCTGGGGCTGCGCCGGATCGGTAAACGCGTCGACGGCGGTGATGTTCAGTTCGTAGGGGCTGTGGCTGCCGTCGCTGTTGCGCCGGTAGGAAACCCGCCCGCCCCGCGCCAGGGTATGGGCGATGAGCGCCGCCAGTTCCGCCTCGTCCAGGATGCCCTCCACCGGTCGCACGCCGATGCCGTCGTGGGAGGCGGTGAAGTTAAAAAACGCCGTGCGATCCGAGGGCGTCCGGAGCGTGTTGACCCAGGCGCGCAGCTTGTCGGCGTGGCCGGTGAGCAGCGTGTGGAAAAGCAGCGGCGGCAGGGTGAAGTTGTAGACCATCTGCGCCTCGTGGTAGCCGTCGCCGAAGTAGGAGACGTTTTCGGCGTGGGGCACATTGGTCTCCGTGATCAGGATCACGTGAGGGGCGACCTCGTCCAGGACCGCCCGCATGAGCCGGACGAGGGCGTGGGTTTGCGGGAGGTGGATGCCGGTGGTGCCCACCTCTTTCCACAGGTAGGCGATGGCATCCAGCCGGATCAGGCGCGCGCCCTTCTCCACGTAAAAAAGGAGGACCTCCATCATCCGCAGCAGGGTCTCCGGCGAGCGGAAATCCAGGTCAACCTGGTCGGCGCTGAAGGTGGTCCAGACGTGGATGATCTCACCGCCGGGCTTCCGGAAGGGCGTCAGCAGCGGGGTGGCGCGGGGCCGGATGATGCTGCTCAGATCGGCCTCCGGGGACTCGGCCCGGAACATCCCCGCGAAGGCCGGATCGTCGGCCAGGAAAGCCCGGAACCAGGCGCTCTGGGCGGACATGTGGTTGAACACGGCGTCGATCATCAGGTCAAAATCCGCCCCCAGACGTTCCACGTCCTCCCAATCGCCCAGGGCGGGATCGACGGCGTAGAAGTCGAGGATCGAGAAGCCGTCGTCCGAGGAATAGGGGAAAAATGGCAGGAGATGAATCGCGGAGACGATCCCGGCCAGCCGCGCCTGGGCGAAAGCGTGCAGCGTTCGCAGGGGCGGCTCCCCGGCCCGGCGCAGCGAGTCGCCGTAGGTGATCAGGACGACATCTTTTTCCGAAAAAAGAGGGGCCGGCGGGTCGGCCTGGCGGCGGGGTTTCGCCCGCGCCAGCAGCGCCAGCAATCGGTTGTAGGTCGGGCCAGCCTGTTCCGGGCCATAGATATCGGTCAGCAGTTGGCGGATGTGCTCGGTCATCACCCCATCAATTGGTAGAGCGCCCGCGTGAGCGTCCGGCGCAGAACGGCAAACGAGAAGAATTTGAGGCCGATCTGGAAGTTGTGGTCCGTCATTTCCTCGCGGAGGGAGGCATTGTCGATGATCTCGCGGGTCTGGGCCAGCACCTCGTCGGTGATGTCGTAGTAAAACTCCACGGCCCGGACGCCGCACGGCTTGATGTCCGCCAGGTACACGGGATAGGTGTGGATCACAAAGGGCTTGCGATAGTACAGGGTCTCGAGGAGCGCATTGCCAAAGCCTTCATACACGCTGGGATAGGTGATGAAATGGGCCTGGGGATAGATATCCCACAGCGTGAAGACCTTGTGCCCGTCAAACCGGCCCCGCTGCGCCCCCACGTAGTCGCCGATGAAGCGGTAGCGAATGCCCGCCCGATCGGCCTCTTCGCGGAGCCAGGTCCCATACTGCGTCGGCTCATCGGTTTCGTAGCCCGTGATCAGCAGGACCAGCCGGTCGTCATCCAGCTTGCGCAACAGCTCAATCGATTTTTCAATGGCCTTCCGCCGGATGACCCGCGTCGGCTGGAGCACGATCAGGTCGTCTTCGCTCAGCCCCAATTCCTGGCGGAAGGACCGGGCATACTCGTCGAGTTCGGGCGCGGGAGTTTCGAAGTCAAACACGTTGGGCAGGAACAGGGAGACAATTCCCCGCCAGGCGTACAGGCGGCGCTGCATCACGCTGCTGATGACCATGTGCACAACCGGCCTGAGCCGGGGCGGGAACGCTTCGTCCAGGATGTCCTGGATGCCGTTGTTGATGAAGCGGTCGCGCTCCCAGTAGAAGTCGTGGTGGTGGCACAGCGTCTTGATCTGCCGTCGTTTGATGGTATCCGCGATGGCGATGCCCAGCGGGATATTCATGGGAATGGTGCAGGCGTTCTCCGGCACGATGAGGTCAATGTTAAACTCGTCAATGAACGCTTCAATCGACTCCCGGATAATGTCCGCGTTATCGTAGATGCGCCGGAAGACCTTGGGCGCGGGGTTGGGATTGCGGAACACCTCATCATGAATGGACTTGGAGAGCGGGTCGTTGAAGTGCAGCGCGGGCAACTGCCACCCCGGGCAGGCCCCCTTATCCAGCTCCCCGGCGCAGTAAAAGGACTGGTGGCCCATTTCCTTCAGGACGGTGACCAGTTTGGCGGTTTCCAGGCTGACGCCATCCACCCCCGCCAGGCGTGTCGCGATGAAGCCAATATTCATAGTCCCCAACTCCCCAGGCACCCGATAACGGGTAAATCATGGCGTCAGGCCAGGCGCAATCATCAATCGGTGCGCCCAGGTCGTCGGTTAACCGCTGGACGGCGCAGGGAGCACGCGCCCCCTATTGTGCAACATGCCTTCCCAGATGTCTACTGCTTTTGGGCGATCAGGCCATTGGGGGTCGTGGCGACGGCAGCGGATATCCCTGGCCTGTTCCCGGCAGCAACCGACCCGGCGTCCGGGCAACATCTTGACGGAAGCTGAAGGATGCGATACCCTGAAATTGTCGGACGGGGGGATACTGGTCCCGGCCCGGCGAGTCGCCCGCGCCGAACGCCCGCCCGGCCCCGGCTGACCGCGCTCCCTTCATGGGGTTGGTCCAGGACGAGGTCGGAGAGATGTATGGCATGGGCAGAGGAATGGGGGCCAAGGATTCAGGGACCATCATTCACGGATAACAAAAATTGGACATAGATGCTGATGCGCGGCGACATCCTACATGACAGACTTGCAGTCCCCGGCTGAAGCATTTGCGCCGCAGTTTGGAGAAGAATTGAGCCACACCCCGCTTCGGTAAGCCTGATCCAAACCGCGATCAGCATCTATGTCGTCCCCTACCCACATTCTAAAGCCATATTGGCATTATTTATATATTTTTTATAATTTGGTCCGCTATTTCCTGACCGGCCAGGGCCGCCAGCCGGGACTTAAAACAGCAGGGGCGCGCCGCGCGCCCCTGGCCGTGTTCGTGGACCTGCCGGTCGATCAGAGGAAACTCTCCAGAAATCCCCCCACCTCCGCCATCGAAAAGACGGGGCCGTCCACGCAGACCAGCTTCTCGCCCAGGTTGCAACGCCCGCACTTGCCGATGCCGCAGTGCATGCGGGCTTCCAGCGTGACATAACTCTGCTCCGGGGCGAAGCCGAGTTTTTGCAGCAGCTTATCGACGTAATAAATCATGACCGGCGGGCCGCAGGTGATGGCGATGGCGTCCTTCGGGGAAGGATTGACCTTCTCCAGCAGGTCGGTGATCATCCCTATTTCGCCGTCCCAGTCGTCATCTGGCTTTTCCACCACCAGGTGAAGGTCGGTGTCGGGCGCGGCTCGCCAGGAGTCGTATTCGTCGCGGAAGACCAGCAGCGACGGGTGGCGGGCCGCCCACAGGATGTCCAGGTGGCCATAGTCGGCGCGGCGGTCGAGCACGGTTTGCACCACCGGACGCAGCGGCGCGCCGCCGATGCCCCCGCCCAGCACCACCAGATTTTGGCCCTGGAAGTCGTCCATGGGAAACCAGTTGCCCAGCGGCCCGCGCACGCCGACGATATCCCCTTCGCCCAGTTCGTGCAGTTCGGTGGTCACCGCGCCCAGCCGCTGCACGGCGAACTGGAGCACGCCCCCCCGCCCCGGCGTGGAGGCGATGCCGAATGGCGCTTCCCCCACCCCAAAGGCGGAGACGAACGCGAACTGGCCCGGTCGGTAGTCGGCGAATTGCTCGCCCCCGCCGTCCAACAACTCCACGCCGAAGAGCTTGATCTCCGGGGCCAGGTCCCGCACCTCGACCAACCGGCCCAGGCAGGGGAACATGACGTTGCTGCCGTTCACGCGCTCGTCCAGGAGCGTCATACGATCACCTCCTCGGCCACGTGCCGCAGCACCTCGGTGATGTCGATGTTGACCGGGCAGGAGTCGATGCAGCGCCCGCAGCCGGTGCAGGCCACCGGGCCGTACTGCTCTGGATAGTAGAGGAATTTGCAGTAGAAGCGGTTGCGCAGCCGGGCCGCTTTGGCGGCGCGCGGGTTGTGTCCGCCCGCGATTCGCCGGTAGACCTCGCCCGCGCAGCTATCCCAGCACCGTATCCGCTCGAAGTAGCCATTGGCCGCCATCGCCTCATCCCGCACATCGAAGCAGCGGCAGGTGGGGCAGACGTAGGCGCAGATGCGGCAGCTCAGACAGCGCTCGGCCACCTCCGCCCAGTAATGGGCGTTGAATTGCGGCGGCCAGGCTTCCTTCCCCGGCACGGGGATCGGGTCGTTCAGGATAGGCGGGGGCGGCTCGCCGGGGACATCCTCCAGCGGGACGCCGTCGAGCAGTGCCTCCCCCCGGTCCGTCACCACCTGGACGGCGTAGCCACCCTCCACCCCGGTGAGCAACAGGTCCAGACCGGTGGGGTCATCGGGCGCGCCGCCGACGCTGGTGCAGAAGCAACTCTCGCCCATCGCCCGGCAGGCCAGCCCGACCAGCGTCGTCAGGGCGCGACGCCGGGCGTAAT
>DAOTXK010000064.1:0-24067 GCA_034435395.1 Anaerolineae bacterium
TCTCAGCTCGGTCACCGTGCTCGACTTTGAGACCCTGGTCGCCAGACAGACCGGGACCCTCGCCGACGAGGGTAAGGTGGCCGTGGTGGTCGACCGCGACGAGGAATTCCTGAAGACCGTCCAGACGACCATGAAGGACCTGGGCGTGGGCCTTGTCGCTGCCGCGACGGGCCAGGAAGCCCTGTACACCATTGAAGACCTTGAACCGGATTTGGTCCTGATGGACCTGGTGCTCCCGGACACCCACGCCTGGGAAATTTTGGCCAGGATGAAAGCCAACCAGGCTCTGGCCGCCATCCCCGTCATCATCGTCAGCAGCCTGGGCTCGCAGGCCGACCAGGCTTTTGCCCTGACGGTGGCCAAAGTGCACGACTATCTGGTCAAACCGATCAGCCCCGGACGACTTCGCCAGAGTGTGTGGACCGCGCTTAAAGGTCTCTGAGTGTCCATCCCCCCATAGAGTCCCCCTGTTCTCCACTCGATCCCCTGCCCGCCTGCCCCCAGGTTATGGCGCTGACTCATCTTAGCCTGTATAGTAAGGGCTTGGCGAGCCAGTTTTCCGGCCTGCGCTGGTCAGCGGTCTGCTGCAATACCTGGTTCTCTCAGGCCGGTCAGGACCTTCACCGGTCCGGTAACGCCATGCGCGCCCCCTGCACCAGGCTCCGGTCATGAGAGAGGCTGGCCGCCGGGCGAACGGCCATCGCAGCCACAAATCCGAGGTCTTCATGATCTTTGTCACCGGCGGCACGGGCTTCTTAGGACATAACCTGATCCCCTGCCTGGCCACGCAGGGCCACCGCCTCCGGGTACTGGTCCGCCAGCCGAAGGAGCATCGCTGGCTGGCGGACTACAACGTTGAAGTCATCCAGGGCACCCTGTCTGACGCAGCCATCATTGAGCAGGCCGTTAAGGGCTGCCAGTATGTGATCCATGCTGGCGGGCTGTTTCGGATGTGGGGCAAGGCCCCCGCCTTTGAGCGCGCCAACGTCCAGGGCACGATCAACGTCCTGGAAGCCACGCTCAGGGCTGGCGTGGAACGGTACATCCATGTTTCCACCATTGCCGTCGTTGGCAACCCCAGCCCAGGACGGATCATCGACGAAACCCATCCCGCCCACCCGGCTGATCCCTACCAGAAAAGCAAGCTGGCCGGGGAACACACCGTACTGCGCTACATCCGCGAGCGCGGTTTACCCGGCATCATCATGCGACCCGGCGCTTTTTATGGCCCTCATGGCCGCTACGCGTTTAATCGGCTGTTTTTTGAGGACCCCCTCAAGGGGCTGCTCATCAAGGTCGCGGGCGGCAGACACGTGATCTTCCCCGTATATATCGAGGACGTGGCGGAGGCCATCTGCCGCGCTCTGTGCTGCGGACGAATCGGTGAAATCTACAATATCTGTGGCGATCCCCTGACCCACAACGAGGCCAACGACATCATCAGCGAAGAAGCAGGCATCACCCGCTTCCGCGTCAATGCGCCAACCTGGGCCATGATCACGCTGGCCCTGGTCTGGACATGGCTGTCCGAGTACACCGGCGTGGAGCCTTATTACCCGATCAACCTGCGCTCCTATGTGTTCAACGACTGGCAGACCTCCAGTGAGAAAGCCCGCGACGAACTGGGGTTTCGTCCCACGCCGTTTCGGGAAGGGGTGCGCAAGACGCTGGCCTGGTACCGGGCACAGGGCTTCTCCTGGGCCAGGAAACGCGGGCCAATACCAGTCAGCAAGTCTTAGCTGGTATAATCACCGCCAACACACGCTACCCGACCAGGGAGAAGGTCCTTATGGTAAAAATCGTCACGGTCGACGAAATGCGCGCCATCGAACAGCGGGCCGACGCCGCTGGGGTCAGCTATGACCAGATGATGGATCAGGCGGGGCGCGCGCTGGCCGACCGCGTCCTGGCCCTGCTGGCCGACCGGCCGGCCGCGCGGATCACGGTGCTGGTCGGTCCCGGCAACAATGGCGGGGACGCGCTGGTGGCCGGGCGATTGATCGCCGAGGAGAGCGACCACGAGGTCAGTTTCTACCTGTACAAGGCCCGCGACGAGGACGACCGGGTCTTTGCCCCTGTTCGGAAGGCCGGGTTGTTCGTCGCCGAAGCGGCCAGCGACCAGCGTTACCGCGTGCTGAAAAACCTGATCCACACCTCCCAGGTGATCATTGATGGCCTGTTGGGCATCGGCCTGCGCCTGCCCATCAAGGGCGAGCTGGCCGACTTTATGGATGCCGTTCAGAAGGCGATCGCAGCGGCTCGCCAGCCTGAATCATCGCGTTCCTACCAGACCCCGGCTGAGCCAGCGGCCTGGACGGAGGCCGGGCCATACATCATCGCCGTGGACTGCCCCAGCGGCCTGGACTGCGATACGGGCGCGGTTGATCCGGTGGCGATCAAGGCTGACGAAACGGTCACCTTCATCGCCGCCAAGCCTGGTCAGGTGCTCTTCCCCGGCGCGGGCATGGTTGGCACGCTGCACATCGCGGACATCGGCGTGCCACCCAAACTTTACAAAGACATTTCCCTGGAGATTCCCACTGGCGCAGATATTCGGGCGCTCCTGCCGACGCTGCCCCCGGACGCGCACAAGGGCACCTTTGGCAAGGTCATGATCGTCGCCGGATCGCTCAACTACACCGGCGCGGCAGCCATGGCCGCCTCAGCCGCCTACCGCGCTGGCGCAGGGCTGGTCACGGTGGGCGCGCCGCAGCCGATTGTGCCTATCCTGGCAGCCCAGGTCCCCGAAGCCACCTGGCTCCTCCTGCCACACGACATGGGCGTGATCGATGAAAAAGCGGCTGACATCCTGCTTAAAGAACTGGAAGGCTACAACGCGCTGCTCATGGGACCCGGTTGGGGTCGCGAACAGACCACCCAGGACTTCCTGCGCGCCATCCTGAGCGTCGATTTCCACCAGCACCCCAGGCGACCGATCAGCTTCGTGCCGACGGCCTCTGGCCCAGAGTCGGGCACCGCCGGGCACGCCCCTGTACTGCCGCCCCTGGTCATCGATGCCGACGGCCTTAACCTGCTCAGCGACATCGAAGACTGGTGGAGGCTGCTCCCCCCACAGACCATTCTGACCCCCCACCCCGGCGAAATGGCCCGTCTGACCGGTCTCAGCCGCGAGGAAGTCCAGCAGAATCGGATCCGGCTGGCGAGGGAGAAGGCCAAAGCCTGGAACTGCGTCGTGGTGCTGAAGGGAGCACACACGGTGATCGCCGGGCCGGGCGGCCGTACCGCCGTGCTGCCCTTCGCGGAACCGGCCCTGGCGACCGCCGGCACGGGCGACGTGCTGGCCGGGGCAATAGCCGGTCTGCTGGGCCAGGGTCTCGCCCCGTTAGATGCCGCGATAGCCGCCGCTTACCTGCATGGCCTGGCGGGCAAATACGCCGCCGCTGAACTGAACACCGCCCGGAGCGTCATCGCTCACGATGTGCTGAACAAACTTTCCCAGGCGATCAGCACCGTTGAGCACACCGTATGACCGCAGCCGTCGCCTGTATATACCAAAACAGAGCAGCGCCCTGATTGGCGGGCTGCCCTGCTTACCACCCCAACGGCGATTGGTGAATGTCTGGCTGCGGATTATGGCTCCGGGGAAACCTCGAGCTGGCGTTGTCGCGCCACGGCTTTGCCCTCGGCCACGGCATCGGCGATACGCTCGCCGACAACCACCTGCCCGGCCCTGGCCCCGATGGCAGACCCCCGTTGCAGCAGTTGCCGCCGCAGGTCCGCGCCGCTCAACGGTGCCTTCCACAGCCCGATGGCCGCCCCCACCAGACCGCCCAGCACCACGCCGACCCAGAAAGCCCCGCTGCCGCCCTTTGGCTGTGAGGATCGCATCCCTACTCTCCTTCTTCGGGAACTGCCGCTGTGCGGCCCCCGCCCTTCGCTCGGACCGCCCGCCGCACCCCCAGCAGTTCCCGGAGTATCGCCAGCAGCCAGCTTAAGAAGCCCCCAGTTCGGATGACCGGGTCGGCCACGTGGCGGCTCATGAAGGTCGCCGTACCCCTGACCGTCTTCACCGTGTCATTCGTCTGTTGCAGGATCGGTTTGATTTCATTCTGGAGCAGGTTCGTCAGGCGGGCTAACTGCAATACCAGGATGATCAACGCCGCGCCAACCAGAATCCCTTCCAACGCCAGCATGATGACAAAAAAATCGCGGACGATCTGGACTCCGCCCGCCGCGCCGGGGCTGGCCAGGGCCAGGATCAGGGCCCCCACAAACCCGGCCACCAGAACAACCATCAGCCCCCCAATAAAGCCGATGATCAGCTTGATGGCGCTGATACCACCCGACTCCGAGGTCCCACGGCTGGCGACAGGCTGTGCGGCAGCGTCATTGCTTTTCGGCTCCTGCGATTGATCGGTCATAGGCCCCTCACCTATTATGGCAACAGTATAACGCATGCCAGTCGGAAGACAAAGACGGGCGAGTATGGTTGAAGCTAGGGACGGCGCGAAGGCCGGGTGACGAATAGACGCGCCGCCAGCAACGCCGTCCAGGCCCCCGCCGTTGCCGAAAACGCGTTAATCTGGCCGATCTTAAAGACTTCCACCCCCAACATCCTCCCGGCGAAGTCTCCGACGGCGAAACCCAACCATCCGGCCAGCAGGTACAGCGCCAGACGACGCACATCTCCCCCGACGAGGAGGTGAAAAACCGCCCCATAGACCGTGGCCAGGATAAAAGCGAAGGTTACAGCCGGGCTGGGCATACCGGAAGCCACCTCTTACGGCGTATCAGCGACTATCATAAAACACTCCAGGAATGGTAAAATCCGGACATACTTGGCCATCCAAACTCACAACACTCTGCAATGTAGAAGGGCCTGACCCGGTGGTTGCACCCCAACTGATCTTCGCCCACTTGCTGGCCGATTATGTCCTACAAACCGACTGGCTGGCAACTCGCAAAGAGCGATTCGATCCCCAGGAGATTCACTCGTGGGGCGGCCTGCTCCTGCACGGCACAATAGTCTGGCTGGCCTCGTTGGCGGTCCTGGCACCCCACATCGGCCTGCTCTGGCCCTACGTCACCGTCCTCACCCTGATCCATACCGTTCAAGATGCGCTGAAAATTCAGATCAACTCCCGCTGGCATATTCCCACCCTGATTCCCTACCTCGTCGACCAGGCATTACACATCGTAGCCATTCTGATCTTCCAGGCGGTGGTCACCCGCCGGTTCACCCTGGAAAACAACCCGACGGTGCTCACTCTGATGATGGTGGGGTCATCGGTGGTGGCGGTCACGCGCTTTTACGAAGTGAGCTGGTGGGCCAACTGGCGGGAGATATATGCCTATATCGTCCGCTGGCGGTACTGGGGTTATGCCGAGCGGACGACCATGCTGCTGTTGAGCGCGATCGGGTGGTGGTGGCTGTCCCCCCTGGCCATCGCCCCCCGGCTGTACACGGCCCAACGCCGGGGAAAACCCATCTGGGCGCAACCGGCAGGCATACCCGAACTCTTGCTAGGGGTCGTGTTTTCGGTGATACTTGGCTTGGCGTTCCGATGACCGTCCCCTGAGGTCCTGGTACCTGGCGAAGAACGGGAAAGATCATGACGTTGATCGATCATCGTGTGCTGATTGACGCATCGCCGGAGGCGATCTGGCAGGTGCTCGGCGACCTGTCGGCCCTGCCCAAATGGCACGCCAACTGCACCCAGGTCAGCATCCTGACCACCCAGCCGCGCGGCGCAGGAGCACGCCGCCGGGTCACCATGCAGCGTGGCCCCGCCATCGTGGAAGAGTTTCTTTCCTGGTACGACAATATCGGCTATGAGTACACCATCGTCGACGGTCCAGGCTTTCGTCAAAACCGTGGCTTTATCCGTCTGCAGGCCATCCATGAAGGCACGATCGTGCAGTGGACCTTCGAATACCAGCTTGGCGGGGTGCTGGCCGGTCTGCGCGACTCCTTATCCCTCCGCCGCCGCCTGGACGACGAGATTGCCGAGAGCCTGAATCGTTTGAAGCGGCTGGTGGAATCGGCGGGAGCCGGTATGGACGCCGCCACACGTGAGAAAGTCACCATGCGGCCGGCACCCAACGCGAGCGAGCGGGCGGCGCTGGGCGAGCGCCAGATAGCCGCCCGTAAGGCTGCCACAGCGGAGACAGTGGCCAGGATGGCCCCGTTGCCGCCCCAGGCAGAGACCGCCGCGGACGAAGAGGTCTCGCTCGCAGCGGTAGAAGCCCCCGCCCAGGCCGCCGACGAGCAGGCCGAGGCGGTGACGGTGACCGTCGAAGAACCGCCGCTGCACACGACAGATACCAGGCCCCACCCGCCGGTCAGCGCTGCCCCGGCGGATACCACACGCCCGGCCATCGTCATCGACGAGGCCCCCCTGGAACCGCCCTTCGCCCTGCCCGGCGACAAAAACGATGTGCTTGCGGCGGAAATGGCAGCCGAGGAGCCGCCGATCAGCGCCGAAGATACCAGGCCGCGGATAGCCATGTCGGCGACCACGGGGGAACCTGGCCAGGCACCCGGACCAACGCCGGAACCCGCCCGGAGCATGCCCGAGGAGCGCCCGACCGAAGCGGAGCCAGAGCCGCCGTCTGCCCCCGACGCCGAACCACCCCCGTCCGACGAGGCGCTTCCACCGCCTCCCCTGCCTCGCCGGGATGTCGAACCGGTCGGCCCAAGCATCTGGGAAGTGTTCGGCCTGCAGCCGCCCAGCCAGGCCACCGCCGAAACGCCCACCGACGAAGAAGCAGACTCCGCCCCCTCCGATGACTCGCCAGACGCCGAAGACGAAGGCGCGAAGGACTCAGTCTGAGGGAGCCATGCTCGACCTGAGAGGGGACCAGGGCATACGCGCCCCCTCGCCTCTGCCCGTCGGTGGTCCTGCGCCAGCAGAAATAATCGAAGCCGGTCGCGCGGACCGGCTTCCGTTGTGGGGTGACTGGTGGGATTCGAACCCACGATCTTCTGGGCCACAACCAGACGTGTTAACCACTACACTACAGCCACCATGTGCCGCGTGCCAGGCGGCTTTGAACCACAGCAGCAGTATAACACACCCCACCGTCGATCACTAGGGTGAGTTCAGTCTCTTTCAGCGATTATAACCACCACCTGGCTGCGTGGGTAAGAAACGGTTGCCTGCTTCAGGTGGAATCCGGCATCCGCGAACCGCCGCTCCAGGTCAGCCGCCCAGGGTCCCCGCTGTCCGGTCACGCGGTAGGCCCACTCCAGGGCAGCCCGCACGATGCCGCCACCCGTCAGCAACCCGTTGGCCACGATCACCAGCCGCCCGCCCGGCTGCAAGACGCGATACACCTCTCCCAGCGTCTCCGGCGCGACGATGAATTCGGTTGGAAACGTGCTGACGACCGCCGGGAAGCTGGCCGCGGGAAAGGGAAGCTGTTCCGCCCGGCCCCGCACCAACTGCGGTCGGATGCGGTGGCGCAGCAGCTTGCGCCGGGCCAGCCGCCCCATATACGGCGACAGATCATAGCCGACGGACGTCAGGCCCGCTGTGCGCAGGTCTATCTGAAGGTTTCCCGTGCCGTGCGCCAGTTCCAGCACGCGCGCCCCCGGCGGCACAGACAAATATCGGAGCGCTGCCCGCTGCCATGATCGCCAGTCCCCCATCGACACGAGCCAGCTCACCAGGTCATAGGTCCAGGCCAGCTCGTTGTATAGCAGGCGAAAGCCAAGCCGGATCAACCCCCACCAGGCGCGCGACAGAATCACCGGGGCAACTCGGTAAAAGTCATCAGCCGGATATTCTCGGCAGCCACGACCTCATGGGCCGCGTGGTGGACAAGGGCCGCCAGTTCACGCTCGCGCGGCGCGGCATAGGGACTGTCCAGCCCGTCGGCGTAGCCGGGATGGCACATCAGTTCGGTGACTCCTGCCGACGGCAGCGTGGTCAGGATGACCAGCAGTTCGCCCAGAATCGCCAGCCGGTCGTAGAAACTGCTCACGAACCGATCGGGCATGCGCACGCCCGGATGCGCGTCCATGATGGCATGAAGCTCATCAGCCACCTCCAGCGCATGGTCGTCCGGAAAGCGGCTCAACACCCAGCTATCCCTGGCCGTTTGTTGAGCGGTGTCGGCCAACGGCGGGCGGCGTATGGGGATGCTGTACTTTGCGGCCAGGGAGAGGGTCACGCGCAGCGCCTCAGGCAGCACCAGTGCCGCGCCGTGATGCGAGTCCAGGTGGGTGGGCGGCCGGCCCGTCACCCGAAGAAAATGGTCAACCTGGGCGCTTAATTCCCGATGCAGGTCGTCGGCGGCCCATCGCCGGCCAGCGTGCGGGAGCGCGGCCGGCCCGTAGAATCGACCGTCGGCATCAACCAGCGTGGGCACTGATTCCGGCGGCAGGAGGGGGCGACCGCTGGTCAGGTTGAGATGCACCCCAATGCCCAGGTCCGGCGCGACTTCCAGGGCCGTTTCCAGGCCGGGGACCACGGCGGGGTAATTCATCATGGCCGTGGTCGAGGTGACGATGCCGCCCTGGTGAGCTTCCAGGATACCGCGATTGATCCCTGCTGAACGGCCAAAGTCGTCGGCGTTGACGATCAGGTCCGGCATGTTTCTCCCACCGCCGCCAGGCTCTATCGCTCACCCTGCAAGACGGACCGCAGCACGTCCGGTCGGTCGGTGATGATCATGTCCACGCCCATGTCCCGCAGGGCGGCCATCCGCTCCGGACTGTTAACCACCCAGGTGTTCACTCGCAGCCGACGGCGGCGCGCCCAGGCCATGTAGTTGGGCGTCACCTGGTGGTGCTCCGGATGATCGGCTTCGTGCGGAAAACCCCACATCAGCCATTCCCACCGCAGGCGGCCGGACACGTCCGGGGCATGTAAAAAACCGAGCGGAATCTGAGGAGCGATCCGGCGCATGCGCCGCAGCCGCAGGGGATTAAACGAAGAGACAATCACCCGCGAGGTCAGGCCATGGCGGGCAATCAGGTCGGCGACCAGCGCCTCCAGGCCATCCTGTTTGATGCCCAGACCCTTGAGTTCGACATTCAGCAACAGCCTGTCACCCACCGCCTCAAATACCTCGGCCAGCGTGGGCACCCGTTCCCCGGCAAATCGCTGGTCAAAGTAACTCCCGGCATCCAGCGCCTTGATCTGGGCCAGCGTGAGATCGGCCACGCGCCCCCTGCCATCCGTGGTCGCGTCGACCGTGGCATCATGGATGACCACTGGCTGTCGGTCCGCCGTGAGCATCACATCCAGCTCCACCCCATCCGCGCCATATTGGGCGGCCAATTCAAAGGCGGCGAGCGTGTTGGCCGGGGCGTCGTGCTGAGCACCGCGATGGCCGAAGTTTAAGGTACGCCCCATATAAAACCGGTCCAGAGGCAGGCCACTAGGCACAGTTTTTTTCTCCTCGCTACACGACAAAGCCTGCGCCAGCCTCAGTCGTCAGGGTCGAAGTAGAGCTGCACCTCGTCGCCCGATACGCGCACATCATAGCGCCGGGTAGGCGTGATCGCCGGCAGCGACAGCACCTCCCCAGTCCGGATGTCGAACCTCGCCCCATGGCGTGGGCACTCGATCGCGTAGCCGTCGAGTTCACCCTCAACCAGCGGGCCATCGTCGTGCGTGCAGGCATCCTCGATCGCGTAATAAGCGCCATCAACGTTAAACACGGCGATGTAGCGCCCGTTTATGTCATACACCTCACGCTCGCCGGGACCAAGCTCATCCGTCCTGGCTACAGTGATCCATCCTGCCATGATAACCTCTGCCGCCTCTCTGGCGTCGATAACTGAACCGCCTGACCGATTCCGGCTCATCCGCTCACTCATCGTCCTCGCCTGGCCAGCTGTGCAGGCCATACGCCCCCCCTTTGAGCACCTTGAGCGACAACAGCGCACACTTCAGGCGCACCGGCGTCAGGGGGATTCCCAGCATCTCCAGGATATCCTCTTTGCTGATCGCGCGCAGTTCCTCCAGTGTCTTGCCGATCATCTCCTCGCCCAGCATGGAGGCCGACGCCTGGCTGATGATGCAGCCTTCCCCATCCCAGCCAACCGCCTTCACCCGCCCTGCTTCATCCAGCTGGACCGTCAGGCGCAGGCGGTCGCCGCACAGGGGATTGTCATCCTGGTAGTCGATGTCGGCGGGCTGCAAGATGCCGCGATTGCGCATGTTCTGACCATGATCGATGATCAGTTCCCGGTAGAAGTCATCCATCGCTTCTGCTCGCTTGCTCCTTACAGGGTGAACACCTCTTTGACTTTGTACAGCGCTTCGATCAAGGCATCCACTTCGGCGAACGTATTATACAGATAAAAGCTGGCCCGCGTGGTCGCCGGGAGGCCATAACGCTCGTGCAGCGGCATGGCGCAGTGATGCCCGGCGCGCACGGCCACGCCCTCCGCATCCAGCAGCTGGGCCACGTCATGCGGGTGCAGGCCGTCCAGCACAAAGGCCGCCACTCCACCCCGTTGCGAAGCGTCAGGCCCATACACGCGCAGCCGAGGCACTTCCGCCAGCCGCTCCAGCGCATATTCGATGATCTGCCGCTCGTAAGCATGAACCCGGTCCATGCCGACCTTGGCCAGATAGTCCACCGCCGCGCCCAGGCCGATCCCCTCGGCGATGCTGGGCGTCCCGGCTTCGTACTTCCAGGGCAGATCGTTCCACTCGCTGCCGCTGAGCCGCACCCGCCGGATCATATCGCCACCGCCCAGGAACGGCGGCATCGCTTCCAACAGAGCGCGCTTGCCATAGAGCACGCCGATCCCGGTCGGCCCCAGCATCTTGTGCCCGCTGAAGGCCAGGAAATCCACGTCCAGCGCCTGCACGTCCACCGGCAGATGGGGCACGCTCTGCGCGCCGTCCGCCAGGACCAGCGCCCCGGCCCCGTGCGCCTTCCTGACGATCTCCGCCAGTGGCGTGATGGTCCCCAGCACATTGGACATGTGCGTGATCGCCACCAGCCGGATCGGCTCCGCCCGCAGGAACCGATCAAACGCCTCCAGGTCGAGCGTGCCCTCGTCCAGCACCGGGATAGCATGCAGGGTGAATCCCCTCTCTTGAGCAAGCAACTGCCAGGGCACGATATTCGAGTGGTGTTCCATTTCGCTGATCAGCACCGCGTCGCCCGGCCCCAGGTTTTTCCGCCCCCAGGTCTGTGCCACCAGGTTGACGCTCTCGGTCGTATTGCGGGTGAAGATGATCTCCCGCCAGGAAGCCGCGTTGATGAACGCTTTAACCTTGCGACGCGCCCCTTCGTAGGCCTCAGTCGCCGCTTCGCTCAGGTAGTGGATGCCCCGATGCACATTGGCGTTGATCGTGCGGTAGTATTCGTCCATGGCCGTGATAACCTGGCGCGGCTTCTGGCTGGTCGCCGCGTTATCCAAATAAACCAGCCTCACGCCGGGCCGAATCTCCTGGTGGAGTATCGGGAAGTCTTCCCGTATCTGCTCAATATCTAACAGCGGTGTGGGCACCATGCGCCAAACTCCATTCTCTCCCTCACTGATCGTCTGGCGAGGGGATGATTATGTCCTGCAGGTACAGAAGCCGTTCATCCGCGCGCGGGCCGTCCGTCTGCACTGGCAGGCGGACGATGTCCGGGTAGGTATACAGACCGGCAAAAAGCTGGTACACGCCCGGTTCCAGAGTCGTCTCATCAAAAGATAGCACCGCCCGCTGAAAACCCAAACTGTTTTCCGGCCACAGCGATGTCCCCGTTTCGATCCCGCCGATCGGCCCATCCCACTGGGTGATGCGCGCGCCATCGGGGGTCAGCAGGTGCACGAACATGGTGTAATTATCCCGCACCGGGCCGAGCGCCTGCCAGTAGAAATCTAGCTCGTAGTGCCCCGGCTCAAGGCGGGCGATGTCCACGTCCACCAGGCGCATCCTGCCATCAAAATCGACGTTCAGTCGGCCATCATCCACAAATACCAGGTGCGGCGTCCGCAGCAAAAGGCTGCGGCATTGCCCCTCGCCCGGCAGGATGGTGCAGCCTTCCGCCACATCCCGATCCGTCCAGAAGCGCACCTGCTGGAATCCGGCGGGTAACAGGTACCGCGACGACCGCCAGCGCGCCGCCGCGTCGGCGTCATCGGGCACCAGATAGGTCTCCGGCTGCCCCGGCAGCAGGTCAAGGTGAAGCCAGCGGTCGTATAACCAGCCCTCGGCCCCAAATTCCCAGTACCCCTCGCGCGCCTCCGGCAGGTAATAGGAAATGGTCAGTTCCTTCTCCAGCCACCGCTCGGAGGGCACATCGCCCACGGGCCAACCGCCAAAGAAGGTATACGCCACGAAGTCCAGCGGCGGCCCCTCCGGCACCTCGAAGATCGTGACCCGCCCATCCTCATACACCGGCGGCCCCAGCACCTTCGCCAGATGTCCGGCCATTGTCGATCCTTCGCTGAAGCCCCGGTGCACCACCACCACCCTCGCCCCGGTCAGGCGGATGATGGCCGCCTGCTGGGCCGGCGTCATCGCTGGCAGAAAGCCATTCTCCTGGGGAGGGCGCGCCGCCTCATTGACCAGATCGATCATGGCCGGGTTGGCGGGCGTCCGGCGGATCACGTGCCCGGCGATCACCGGCTGATGGTGAATCGTCTGGTCAAAGAGCAGCCACAGTTTGACGAAGAAGTTCTCCGCCGGCAGGTTGAGCACCGGGCGGACCTCCCCCCGCGCCGCCGCCTCGGCCAGCTCCTGGTAATAGGCTGGCACGGTCACGCCCGTCGTGGGGAACGGCGCGTAAAGCTGGTACTCCAGCAGCACGACTGCCGAGAGCAGGATCACGGCCCCGCCCTGCCAGAGTGACCAGCGCAGGCGTTTGATCCTGCCGCTGAGCGCCGCGCTGAGCGCCGCCCAGCCATAGGCGGCCATGACCGCCAGCGCCACCGCCGTGACATAGTTCATCCGTCCTGGCGTGCGGATCATCCCCAGGCCGGGGAGTCGCTGGTAGAGGATGTACGGCAGCGCGACCGTCGTGGCATAGTTGCCGCCGTCCACATAAAGATGAACGACCCTGTCGGCCACTTTGAGCAGCGGCCCCAACGAGATCACCATCGCCACCACCATGACCAGCAGCCAGGGCCAGACATCAGCGCGGCGCTTCCAGACGGCGACTCCGGCCAGCGCCACCGCCACCACGCCCAGGTAGGCCGGCCCCTCGATGATGTTGTCGTGGAGCACGTCGTAGGCCCACCCCGGCACCAGCCCCAGACGCTCGGCCACCGGGTTGAAGGGACTGAGTGTGATAAACGCGGCCAGATCGGTGGCGAAGACCACCGCTCCGGAATCGTCCAGGAAGCGCAGTTCGCCCCGCAGGTAGCTCAGGAACATCGGCGCGTAGAGAAAAGCCATGCCGGCTGCCGCCACCCCCACCAGCGCCCCCAGCGGCCGCAGCCATACCCGCCACGTCGCCCGGTTCTTCCAGGCCATGGCCGCGCCCCACAGCGCCGTCGTGGGCAACAGCTGAAAGGCGATGTTGGTCGTATGGGCGGCGGCAGTCAGGGCAAAAAAGAGGCCGCCCAGCGCGCCCGTCCGCCAGCCAGCGCCGCGCCAGATGCGGACCAGACTCCACAGGTAAAGCAGCCACCAGTAATTGACGATCAGGCCCAGATGCGCGCCGACCGCATGCCCCAGTCGCGTGGGGAAAAAGAGAAAGATCAGCCCGCCGAGCAGCGCCGCGCCGTCATGGCGAACCAGCTCCCAGCACAGCAGGTACGCCGCCCATCCGGTCAGGATGTTGCTGGCGAGAAACGTCAGGTTATAGGCGGCCAGCGGCGAAAACAGCAGAGCGAACGGCAGGCCGGACAGGTGAGTCCAGGGCGCTGCCCAGTGGATGGGATCAAAGTAACCGGTCGGGTAAACGAGCAGCGGCTGATAGGCCGGATGCATCCCCCGCCACAGCGCCTCTTTGCTCCACCAGATCAGCCGGACCGACTCAAAGGCATCGCTGAAATGGATGCCCGCCGCGTGCGTCTCCAGTTGGGCGATGACGGGGTATGTCATCACCAGCGTCGCCACGGTGGAAAACACCAGCGGCACCGCGCCATGCCGGAACCATCTCCGTTCCCCCAGCGCGACGATTCGTGCCAACGGTTGCCTTGCCTTTCCTCATCGATTGCCAGAGCAGCCTGGCCGCTCCCGGCGTCATTCCCGGCTGGAGAGCGGCAGGACCACCTCGCCCAGGTACAGCAGCCCGTCCTGGGCGCGCGGGCGAGGGCTGTGCACGGTCAGGCGGGTCACATCAGGGTACGTATACAGCCCGATGTATAGCTGGTAGACGCCCGGCGGCAGGTCTTCCGGGTACTCCAGAACGGCCTCCTGTACCCGGATGTCGCCGGTCGCCCACTGAGACGTATGCGCGTTCAGGCCGCCGACTGGGCCATCCCATTGGGCGATGAGTTCGCCGCGTTCGTTTAACAGGTGGACAAACATGGTGTAATCCGCCCGCTCAGCCCCCAGCGCCTGCCAGTAAGCGTTCAGCGCGTATCGGCCCGGCCCGGCATACCGCACTTCGGTGGACACCAGCCGCATCTGGCCGTCGCCAAAATCGACATTCAGCGGGAGGGCCGTCTGCTCCGCTGCCGTCTGCGGCCGCCGGACCAGTTCGCGCTGGCAGACATCATCCTGGGGCAACAGCGCACAGCCCGCCACATCTGCGTCCGTCCAGAAGCGGGCGTACTGGAATCCCCCTGCCGGGAAATAGACCGCGAACCGCCACAGGATGCCGTCGCCAGTGGGGCCGGGCGGCGACTGGCGATACTCGACAAAATTGGAGCTGATATCAACCCGCAGCCAGTGGTTGACCAGCGAAGATGACGCCTCGTAGGCCCACGGCCCCTCAAAAACGGCTGGCAACGCCGACGTTATCTGTTGCCGCATCTCGCCCAGCCACCAGCCATCCAGCGCTGCGCCATCCAGCCACCACGCCATCGGCTGGCTACTGGCATCCCATGTCCCGTCCAGCGCAAACAAGACCCTGTCGGGGAGCGGGCCTTCCGTGACCTCAAAGATCGTCACCTGCGCGTCGTCGTAAACCGGTTCCCCCAGGACCTGAACCAGATGCGCCGCCATCGTCGGGCCGTCAGGCCGGTCGCGGTGCACCACCACGATCTGCGCCCCGGAGGCCCGCAGGATAGCCGCCTGCTGCTCCAGCGTCAGCGACGGCACCAGGCCGTTTTTTACCGGCGGCAGCGCGGCCATGTCCACCATCCGCAGCATGGCATGGTTGGCGGGCGTCTGCCGCACCACATGCCCGGAGAGCAGCGGTTGGTGGTGCGCCGTCTGGAAATATAGCTGCCAGATCATCACCCGGAAGTCGTTCGCGGGCACGTCCAACACCGGGCGGACGATGCCCCGCGCGGCGTCCTGGGCCAGCGTCTCGAAGTAAGCCGGCATCGGCGCAGGGGAGGTCAGAAA
The DNA here is from genome assembly GCA_034435395.1 of Anaerolineae bacterium. Lineage (GTDB taxonomy): Bacteria > Chloroflexota > Anaerolineae > Aggregatilineales > Ch27 > DAOTXK01. Next base: position 15,384 of record DAOTXK010000064.1, read on the forward strand.
GGGGATGAACAGCGGGTATTCCACCAGGATCAGCGCCGCCAGGCTGATGACCAACCCGGTCTGCCAGACGGGCCGATCCAGGCGGGGCCAGCGCGCCAACAGGGCCGTCAATCCGTAAGCAGCCAACGCCGCCAGCGCCACGCCCGTCACCATGTTCAAACGGCCCGGCGTCCGCCCCAGCCCCATGCCCGGCAGCGCTTCGTACAGCGCGTAGGGCAATGGAATCGGCGACGATCGATCGCCGATGCTCACCTCCACCACCTGGGTATCGACCTTCAGCACCGGCCCCAGGGACAGGATCATCCCGGTAAGCCCCGTCAGCAGCCAGGGAATCGCCTCGGCGCGGCGTCTCCACAGCGCCAGCGCGGCCAGGCTGACCGCGACCACCCCCAGATAAGCCGCCTCTTCGGTGGTGTTGTTATCCCGCCCCAGCACGTCCCCCGCCCAACCGGGCACCAGCCCTGCCCCTTGCAGCATACGGTTGAACGGGCTGGGCGTGATGAAACCCAGCAGGTCGGTGCTGAAGTCCACCGTGCCCGCCGCCTCAAGATTCTCGATCTGCCCGGACCACACGCCGATCATCAGCGGTCCATACAGGAAAAGGATGCCAAGCGCTGCCACCGCCGCATAAACCAGGCCAGGCCGCAGCCAGCGCCGCCAGGCCCGCCGATGCCGCCACAGCATCAGGCCGCCGTAGACAGCCGTCACCGGTGCCAGCTCATACGGCAGATTGGTGACCGCCGTGCCCGCCGTCAGCACTAACAACAGGCCGGCCAGCGCCCCCGTCCGCCACCCTGGCCTGCGCCAGAAGCGCACCAGACTCCAGACGTAGAGCAACAGCCAGTAGTTGGTGATCAGGGTCAGGTGTCCGATGGCGGCATGTCCCTGTCGCGTCGGAAAGGCCATCAGCACCAGCCCGCCGAGCAACGCGCCCCCCTGTTGCCGGGTCAACTCCCAGCAGAACAGGTAAGCGGCCAGACCGGTCAGCACCCAGGCCGACAGGAACGTCAGGTTGTAGGCCACCAGCGGCGAAAAAAGGAGGGCAAATGGCACCCCGGCCAGTTGCGAGAGCGGCGCGGCCCAGTGCACCGCGCTGAAAAACCCCTCCGGGTAAACCAGCAGGGGCTGGTAAGCGGGATGCATCCCCCGCAACAGCGCTTCTTTACTCCACCAGATCAGCCGGACGGCCTCGAAACCATCGCCGTGGACCTGATTGGGGATGTGCGTGGTCAGTTGGGCAATGATCGGATAGGTCAGGACCAGCGTCGCCACAGTGTAGAACACCACCGGCACCACGCCATGCCTGACCCACCCCCGACTGCTCAGGCGTAAGATTGCGTCCAACGGTCGCTTCGTCCTTCTTACGAAGTCAGCGCGACCGAGTGTACCACGCCCGGTGGCGACACGCAGTACCGGCCCTCCCGCCTATGCGCCAGCCACCCCCAGCAGTTTGGCCTCAATCGCCGCCTGGAGGCGCTCCCGCACCCCTTCAAAGGGAATGCGGTCCATGATCGGCTGGAAGAAGCCATCGACGGCCAGCTTCTCGGCCTCTCGGCGCGGCAGCCCACGGCTCATCAGGTAAAAGATCGGCTCCTCGTCCAGCTTGCTGAGCGTCGCCGCATGGGTACACCGCACGTCATCTGCCTGGATCTCCAGGCCGGGGATGCTGTCAGCCCGCGCCTCTTTGCTCAGGATCAGGTTACGATTGGCCTGGAAACCGTCGGTCTTCTGCGCGCCGGGCCGGACTACGATCATGCCCTGCCACACACTGCGCGCCCGATCGGTCAGCGCGCCCTTAAATAACAGGTCGGAGGTGGTGTGCGGCGCGTTGTGATTCTGCTGCGTGTCGTGGTCCATCAACTGCGCGCCGTCGGCGAAGTAAAAGCCGCTCATCCGTCCGGAGCTGCCTTCGCCGTCCAGGTCAAGCTCCATGAACACCTTGGTCAGCCGGCCACCCATCGTCCCGTTGACCCAATCCAGATTTCCGTCACGGCCCACCCGCGCCCGTTGATGGCTGAACTCATACATGTTGTCGCCCCAATTCTGGAGCGCCACGTAGCGCAGGTTGGCACCCTCGCCCAGGAGAAACTCAGTCGCGCCCACGAACGCCGAATGCGCCTCCAGCGTGGGGGAGGCGTATTCGTGCATGTAGGTCACTTCTGCGCCGTCCTCCAGGACGATCAGGATGTGCCCCAGAGTCAGACCAGGGGAAACCGGGTAAAAGACGCTGTGCAGCGGCAGGGCCACCGACCGACCACGTGGGACATAAAGAAAGACACCGTGGGTCCACAGCGCCGCATGGAGCGCCGCAAACTTGCCATCTTCTGGCAACACCGCTCTGGTCATCAGATGTGCCTGCACCAGATCGCCCGCGTCTCTGACGGCGGTGTGCAAATCGGTGAAGATCACGCCCTGTTCCGCCAGCGCGTCGGCCAGCTGGGCGGTGGCCAGGTTCGCGTCAACAAACGCGACCAGCCCGCCCTGCTGATCGCCCAGCAGCGGCGCGTAGTGATGAGCTGGAATCACGTCCAGGTCGGCCCGGCCATCGGGCGTCAACAGCCGACCGGCCTCAGGCCATCTGATCCGCCGGTAGTCCGTGCGCCGCCAGGCTTCGTCAGAGGTGGTCGGCATTGGCAAAGTTTCATAAAGCTCCCAGGCCGCCAGCCGGCGGTCACGAAGCCACCGGGGTTCCTGGTGGAGGTCGCTCAGGGCCTCAACGTCCACCCGCGTCAGGTCGGGCGCGGCGGGCGTCCGGGTACGGCTTCTCACAGTCACCGATGACAGCTCCTCATCAAAGTGGTTAGTACCTGTTGGTCTCAGTCCCCACGTCTTCAAAAAGGGGCCGTGATGGCCCCTTGGGTGTTCTACCTCGTCGGCGACCAGCGATCAGCCGACCGAACCTTCCATCTGAAGCTTGATCAGGCGGTTCATCTCGACGGCATACTCCATCGGCAGCTCTTTAACAAACGGCTCGATGAAACCGGCCACAACCATGGCGTTGGACTCGTCTTCGGTCAGGCCACGGCTCATCAGGTAAAAGAGCTGGTCTTCGCCCACCCTGGTCACCGATGCCTCATGCCCGACGGAGACATCCTGCTCCTCGATCTCGATGGAGGGATAGGTATCCGACTGGCTGTGCTCGTCCAGCAGCAGCGCATCGCAGACGACGTTGCTGCGCGAATTTTCCGCGCCAGGGTAAATCTTGAGCAGGCCGCGATAGCTGCTGCGCCCGCCATCCTTGCAGATGCTCTTGCTGATGATCTGGCTGGTGGTATTCGGCGCGCGGTGAATCACCTTGCCGCCCGCGTCCTGGTGCTGGCCCGCGCCCGCGAAGGCGATGGACAGAATCTCGCCATGCGCACCCGGCTCCAGCAGGTAACAGGACGGGTATTTCATGGTGACCTTGCTGCCCAGGTTGGCGTCCACCCATTCCATCTTGGCATCGCCGTAGACCAGGGAACGCTGTGTCACCAGGTTGTAGACGTTGGTGGACCAGTTCTGGATGGTGGTATAGCGGCAGCGTGCCCCTCGTTTGACGATGATCTCGATCACGCCGGTGTGCAGGCTGTCGCGGCTGTAGGTGGGCGCGGTGCAGCCTTCCACGTAGTGCATGAACGCGCCTTCATCCACAATGATCAGCGTGCGCTCGAACTGCCCCATGCTCTCGGCGTTAATGCGGAAGTACGCCTGCAACGGCATCTCCACGTGGACCCCCGGCGGCACATACACAAACGACCCCCCGGACCACACCGCCCCGTTCAGCGCGGCGTATTTGTTATCGGTGGGCGGCACCACCGTCCCGAAGTATTCCCGGAACAGATCGGGGTGCTTGCGCAGGCCGTCGTCTATCGAGAGGAAGATCACCCCCCGCTTTTCCAGGTCCTGGCGGATGCTGTGATACACCATCTCGGACTCATACTGCGCCCCCAGGCCAGCCAGGAACTTACGCTCGGCTTCCGGGACGCCCAGCCGGTCAAACGTCTTTTTGATGTTCTCCGGCACATCGTCCCAGGTGTATTCCTCGCGTTCTGTCGGCTTGATGTAATAGTAAATGTCGCCGTAATTGATGCCGGACAGGTCCGCCCCCCAGGTGGGCACTGGCTTGCTCTCATAAATCTCCAGCGCCTTCAGGCGGTACTCCAGCATCCACTCAGGCTCGCCTTTGATGCTCGAAATCTGGGCGACGACCTCGCGCGACAGACCCCGACCGCTTTTAAAAGCGTATTGCTCAACGTCTCGGAAGCCGTATTTTTCGGCGTATTCGGCGTTGAGATATTTGAGCTCGCGTTCTTCCTGGGACAGGCGGTCCATCACCATAAACTATTCCTCCGTAGCCACCAGGCCGTATTTCTCAAAATAGGGCTTGTAGCCGGTGACCTCAAGCTGGTCAGCCAGCTCAGGGCCGCCGCTCTCCACAATACGGCCATCCATCAGAACGTGAACGAACTGAGGTTCGATGTAGTCCAGGATGCGCTTATAATGGGTGATGATCAGCACGCCCATGTTCGGCCCCACCAGCCGGTTGACGCCCTCCGACACAATGCGCACGGCGTCAATGTCCAGGCCGGAGTCGGTTTCGTCCAGCACGGCGATCTTAGGCTCCAACACCGCCATCTGGAGAATCTCGGCGCGCTTCTTCTCCCCGCCGCTGAAGCCGTCATTCAGATAACGGCCGGCGAAGTCCGGGCTCATCTCCAGATACCCCATCTTGTCCAAAAGCAACCGGCGGAACTCAGGGATCGAGATGCCCTTATCGTCCGGGTCGGCCTCGCGGCGGCGGGCATTAATGGCCGAACGCAGGAAGTTGGCCATGGTCACGCCGGGGATGGCTACCGGATATTGGAAGGCCAGGAACAGGCCCCGACGGCTGCGCTCATCCGGCTCCAGGTCCAGGATATCTTCATTATCAAAAATGATCTGGCCGCTATCAACCACATAGGCCGGATGACCCATCAGCACATTTGCCAGCGTGCTTTTGCCGGACCCATTCGGTCCCATCAGGGCATGAATCTCGCCCTGCTTGATCGTCAGATTGACGCCCTTTAAGATCGGGGTGCCCTCCACGCTAACGTGAAGGTTGCGGATTTCCAGTGCAGCGACCATGCGAGTAGTGTCCTCCTCAAAAACAGCCAGACTAGCGGCATTGTACCATGCCCATCGGAAGCTGTCAATAAACTTGATAAAAGTCTATTTTATTGACTTTAATGAAACTCTACGTTATTTTAGATGCCAGAAGGAGCGAAAAGTAGTGCCATGACGCATAAAACTCGTCAACACGTCCTGGAATGCATCAAACGCCGTCACCGCGCGACTGTAGCCGAACTGTCGCGGGAAATTGACATCTCCCCGGTTACGGTCCGCCATCATCTTTATAGCTTGATGGCCGAAGGGCTGGTCCAGCGCCAATCCCTGCCGCAAGGCGTGGGACGCCCCCAACACTGCTACTCGCTGACGGACGCCGGGCGGCGACATTTTCCCAGCCGCTACCACGTGCTGGCGGCACACCTGCTGAACGCGCTCAAAGACCTGAGGACGGACGAGGACATACACGACCTGCTGGCTGCTACCGTCCATCAACTGCTGGCCGCGCCGGCCTACATAAACAGCCTGCCGCCGGAAAAGCGCCTGCGCCTGCTGGCGGCCCACCTCCAAACGCACGGCTTCCCGCTGCGGATCACTGGGCTGGAAGCCAGACGGGCCCAGATCGTACTGGACTGCCCCTACTACTACATCAGCCAGCAGCACCCTGAACTGTGCAGCATCGGGCAGGAAGCCATGGCTGACACCTTACAAATGCCTCTCCAGCGCACGAGTTGTTTGCTCCACGGCAGCAAATCGTGTACGTTCAGCATTGAACTGGTGGACCGGGCCGCTACGGTCCTGGAAACCACCCGGACAGGGAGCGACTGATGAATGACCAATCCTCGATTACCCAAAAAGAAGAAGCTGTTCGCGAAGCGCTGCGGAGCATCATCGACCCCGAAATCGGCATGAACGTCATCGAATTGGGGCTTCTCCGCCGGCTGGACATCGAAGAGGACAAAGCCCATGTGGTGATGATCCTGACCACGCCGTTTTGTCCCTACGCGCCGCAGTTCATGGAACAGGTCCGCCGCACCACCCAGGAGACGCTGGGCGTCCCCACCACGATTGAGATGGGCCGGGAGATGTGGGACCCCAGCATGATGGAAGAAGGCGCGGCGGCGGACTGGGGCCTGTTCTGATAAGACGCCTCTCTGCACCGAGAGACCAGAGACCTGGAGACCAGACGGACTGGGGTCTATTCTGATAAGACCCCTCTCTGCCGGAACGGGGGCCGTCCCCTGCCCTGGCGGGAGGCGCTCCTTACGTCCTCCGTTCACGGTTCCGGCGGGCGATGGTTGGTGACAAACTGGCGCGGGTCGACGTAGTGGGCCATGAGGTTGTCCAGGTCCAGCTTGGGCCAGTGCCAGGGCTGCGTCTGGAGAACGTCGGTCGGGCTGATGTCGAAGTGGAGATGGTAGGGATAAATGCCCTCGGCGTTGCCCACGCTGGCGATCTGCTCGCCGCGCACCACCCGCTGCCCGACCTGCACCCGTACCCCTTCGACGTGAGCATACCGTCCATAGACGACCTGCCCGGTGGTGATCAGCGGATCATGGCGGATCACCACCACCTGCCCCCAACCGGGCAGTCGATCGGCATACGTCACCACGCCATGCGCCGCCGCATAGACCGGGCTGTGGGCATCGGCATCGAAGTACGGATCGTTCAGGTTGAGGTCGGCCCCGGTGTGGTAGGCTTCGTAAGGCGTGCCGACGCGGTAACGCACGGCGAAGCCGGTCGCGTCAATCCAGTGTCCCGGCCAGATTTGCGCGGCCTGCCGCTCGGATGCCACGCCGATGGGCGCGTCAAAACCATCGGCCAGGAATTGCGTGGCGGGCGTTCGCCCCACCACCCGCCGCCAGCGCAGGGCATCAAAGACGATCTCCCGCCCATCCTCCCCTGTCAAATCGTTGAGAAACACCACCCCTGCTACCGGGTTATCCGCATCGAAGTAGAACACGCCCAGCGGGGCCCACAGGTTGATATAGCGACCCTGCGGCGTCACCGCCAGCAACTCGCCGCTCCGCCCACGCACACCGTGTATCTTAAAGCGCGCATTCAGGGTGCTGGCGTGCCCCGCCGAGATGAAGGCCGCCACCTCATACCAGCCGCTCTCGGTCAACTGCGGGTCCCAGCGCGCCCACACCTGGCTGCGCGCGGCCTGTGTGCCCTTGTAGTAAGCCGTCCAGCCCTTCACATTGCGGAACGAGCGGAATTCCTGCTGCGGCGGGCGTCCAGTGTGCGTGCCAAAGGCGAAACGGGGATCGTCGGGCCTGACGATGACGGCGCTGCCATAACTCCCCTGCTCTTCGCCGGGCTTGTGCGCCGATACCGGGACGTTGATGGCTGGCCATCCCTCCGCCCTGATCACCCCCAGCCGCCACCAGCTGACTCCGCCGGCGCCATACACCTCGATGCTGCGCTTGCGCGCTCGCGCCATATCCAGGGATTCGGCATTGCCCTGCAAAACGGCGTAGAGGGGCCGGCCATAGTGCCGCCAGGTATTAAACGCCTCATCCACTGACTCATCAACCGGGCGCTGGAACGACTCCCAGTAAATCATCAGGTGAACGCTATCCACGAATGGGAACCACTGGTCAGGGAAAATGCTGTTGAAGTGACGGGCACGGGGGTCCACGCTCATGCTGATGTGAAAGGCCCCTGGCAGATTCTTGCGGATGCGGGCCATAAAGGGGCGGATGGCGTCGGGGCCTGCCTCCCAGAATCCGGCGTAAGGTTCGATGTCGAGGATCAGCGAGCGCACGCCAGGCAGCTGGCACGTCTGGGTGATCAGGTCAGCCTCGGCGTTGAGGTCCCGGCCCTTGGGCACGCACCAGGCATGAAACTCCAGGCCATTGGCCTCCAGCGTCTGCACCCAGCGCTTGACGCTGTCCGGACCGTCAATGGCCAGGGCGCGGTCGGTGTCATACGTGCCCTGCCACTTGCTGCCATCGCTGGTCTTCACGAACACCTGCGAGACATGCGGTGCCCAGGTCTTGAGCGTATTGGCCACCGCCTGGATCGACTCCTCAGCCACGGAGTCGCCCTTCCAGTGCCAGATGCCGATTTTGCCGTCGAAAGGCGTCGCCATAATCCTCTGCTCCCTGTTGAACAGTCAGCCATCCATCGCCGCCTGAAGACCGTACATCACCGGCGGCGCAGATGCAGCGGCGGGCGATGGTCGCGCAAAAAAGCCAGCGGATCGGTGTAATTCTCCACCAGCGCGCGGCGATCCAGGCGCGGCCAGTGGCCCGGATTCTCCTCCACCACGCCGCTGGTGCAGATATCAAAATGGAGATGGTACGGCGCGTCCGCCGGTTCCGGCTTGCCGACCACGCCGATCGACTGTCCACGCCGGACGCGATCACCCTTCGCCACCCGCACATCGCCCAGGTGAGCGTAACGCGCCCAAACCGGGTTGCCCTCTGGCTCGGTCGGGTCATGGCGGATCACCACAACCTGGCCCCACACGGCCAGCCGCCCGGCGAAGGTCACCGTCCCGCTGGCAATAGCATACACCGGCGCGCCCCGGTCGGCATCCCAGCGCGGCACGTTGAGATTCAGGTCCGCCCCGGTGTGATAGGCGGTCGAACTGGTGC
>DAOTXK010000065.1:0-4860 GCA_034435395.1 Anaerolineae bacterium
GACATGTCTTCTCGCCCACCAAAAGCGCCGCCAATGGCCGGATAAATCACGCGCACCTGTTCCTCCGGCAAGGCCAGCGCATGGGCGATCTGCTCCCGATCCTCGTGCGTCCACTGACCGGCCACCACCACGGTCACCCGGCCTTCCTCGTCGATGTAGCCCAGGCCGGCCTCGGGCTGCAAGTAAGCATGTTCCTGCCAGCTCGTACGATACGTGCCTTCCACGACCACTTCCGCCTGCGCCCAGCCCGCTTCCATATCGCCTTTGCGAACGCGGTAGTGGACCACAATATTGTGGGGCGAATCCGGGTGAAGCTGAGGCGCGCCCTCCCGCATCGCGGCGTAAGGGTCGGTGACGATGGGCAAATCCTCGTAGGTGACCACGATCCGATCGCGGGCCGCGGCTGCAGCCGCCTCCGTCTCGGCGACAACCAGGGCCACCTGATCCATCAGGCAGCGGACAATGTCGGCACCCTCCTTGCCGCTGCCCGGCCCACAAAGCACCGGTTGATCGGGCTTGATCAACCCGTACTCATTCACCGGCACATCCTTCGCCGTCAGGACGGCCACCACGCCGGGATAAGATTCCGCTGCCGACGTGTCGATCGCGGTGATGCGTCCGTGCACCCGGTCGGAAAAACGGACTTTCATCCACAGCTGTCCCGGCATGTTGATGTCGCCAGGATACATGGCCTCGCCGGTCACTTTGCTGAGGGCATCAGTGCGAATCACACTTTGGCCAACAACGGTGGTCTTGGCTTTCACGGTAAGGCCCCTCTTTCTTGCACGGAGCTTGGGAGGTAAGAAAACGCTCCGCTCTCCTTCGCCGCCAGCTGACGCATTCGTTGAATCTCCTGGGTAAAAATGCGGCGCAGAATGGCCACCGCCGCCGCATAGGTCGGGTCAGCACCCGCGTAACTCAGGCTGCCCGCACCCAGATTGTGCCCCCTGGTCATCGGGGTATCGGAGGCATAATGCAGGAAACCCACATCAAACGGCGTTTCATAGAGATTGACGATCTCGTTATAGGGGTGTCGCTTGGGGCGAACCGCTTCATAAACTGAGGACAGGTACGGCCCGGCCTCCATCTCAATGTCGGTATACCCTTCGCGATAGAACACGTCCATATAACGGGGATTCTGCAGAAACGTCCCTCGCGCGCTGATGGCCTTCTGATGGTCCAGCACGGTGCCGTAGGTCAAAAACGGCGCTACGTCCCCAGCCGAAAAACAGTTGCCGAACAGGTAGGTGTTCTGCGAATGCTCGTCATGGACCACATTGGGAATCATCACGTCGCCGATCCGCCCGTTGAGGGAAGCCGCTTTGCCCATCACGTACACGCCCAGCAAAGCCCCAACCCGACACGCTACCTCGTTGAGCAGTTCATAGGCCGCCATGCCCAGTGGATAGTCAATGTTGAACAGCACCGCGTCGCTGCTGGGCAACAGGTCAAGCCCCTCCAGGGAACGCACCCGCTCATCTAACCAGTCCAGGGACAGGCGGCGCAACTCGATAACCTGCGCTTCCACATCAAAGCCGCGCTCGCTGTGCACCCGGAAGATTCCGATTCGGCTCTCATCCTCGGCCACCTGCCGCAACACTTCCTCGCCACAATCCTGCAAGTTCTTCTTCAAGACGTAGTACAACACATTGTTGTGGTTGCGCCTATCCTGCTGCGAACAAATGGCCTCATATTCCCGCAGTAGCTCCTGCTGCTGTGACTCCTGCAGATAGCGCAATAACTCCTGTTCATGACGCCAGGCAAAGCCGGTCAGCAGATTCGGCAACGAGTGTGTGTTGCTGGATACGAAATAAACCGGGCGCAGTGCCAGGTCAACTCCCCGCTCCCGCGAATGCCTCTCCACGTGATCCCACCACCGCCGGGTTGCCTTCCGGTAATGCGCCAGCGAGCCGGCCAGCAACTGCAGGCGCATGTTTTTGGGCGCGTCAGCCATCGCGGCCAGCGTCGACATGAAGTGCTGGTCCCACACGACCTGAAGACGACGCACGTCCTCCACCGGAAGCGACAGGCCATCCGCCAGGACCTGCAACTCGGCATCGGCCAACGGTTCGGCACAATCGCGGTGATGGGCGACAAAGCGCTTCATGGCCTGGCTTTGCAGGAGACGATGCAGTTTGTTCCACTCAATCTGATACGCCGTGAGCGTCGGCAACAGATCGTCGATATCCGAGCGGCTGGCAATAAACACCGCCAGCACATCCTGGCCGTCAAAGTGCATCCGTCGCCGGCGGCCCCTGGCGCTCACCCGCTCCCAAACGGTAACGTCACCAAAGCCGGCATTGGCAAAGACCTCCTCCGACTGCCCCAGTACCAGCAACTCCACCTGGCAGATACAGGCTGGCAATCGCAAACTGGTATAGATCAGGCTGGAGATATCCGGCTCCGGCTCGCGGGCCTTGGCATGCAGCGAAGACGCCATCCCCATATGGCTCTCGACCAGGGTGAGGATTTGAATGGGATGAGTCGAGCGCAGCAGCGAATAATACGTCCGCATGTACAGCTCGATCTCTTCACTACCGGTCTTGGGCACCGTGCGATCCATAGACCCGCCCTTCACACTACCCGCTCAGCGCGGCTAACGCCGCCGGTACTTTTTCTCTTTCTGCCGCCGCTTGCGATCCTTCGCCTCTTGCTTATAAAAGCTGATGGCCTGCTTTTCATCCGCGCTCCTGCCCACCATCATGGCCACGATGAACATCGCCGTGCCAAACAACACCAACCAGATGGTCACCGCGATCAATAAGTCAACAGTGTTGCTGGGCATCCCGCCAAAATCAACGCGCCGGGAAACCAGGAAGCTTCTGGCCGGGTCCTTGAGCAAGAAGGCGAAAAAAGCGAAAGTGACCGCCAGAACAGCGCCGAAAATCGGCAGCAAGGGATTGACCCGTCGCTTCTTCTCCGCTTTCTTAACCATTTGCCGCTCCTTCTGGCACTCAGCGCCCCCCCTGGGCCGCCGCTTTCTGAAAGGCTTCCATGATCTTGTAGTATCCCGTGCACCGGCACAGGTTACCGGTAATGCTCTGTTTGATCTGATCCAATGTTGGGGTCGGGACTTCCTCAAGCAGTTTGGCCCCCGACATCAGAAATCCAGGCGTGCAATAGCCGCATTGCACCGCGCCGGTCTCAAGAAAAGCCTGTTGAATGCCATGCAGATGCCCGTCGCTGGCCAGGCCCTCGACCGTCACAATCTCAGCGCCGTGCGCCCGTGGGGCCGGGACCAGGCAGGCCATCACGGCGGCCCCGTCCAAAAAAACCGTGCACGCCCCACATTCGCCTTCCGCACATCCTTCTTTGGTGCCGGTCAAACCGATCTCCTCCCGCAGAAAACGCAGCAACGTTTTCTCGTGCCCGGCCTTCACCTCATAGCGCCGACCATTAACGGTCGTCACGATGGGCACGTCCCGGCCATGATGAACCGGCTCCGCCAGCCCCCGCACCACCCGCCCTTCATGGGGGCCCCACAGCATCGGCGGGTTTTCGGGGAGGTAATCTCCCTCCACGCCACTTTTTAAAGTGCGCAAAGCCCGTGCCACCAGCACGCGCACCATCTCCGTGCGGTACGCAGCCGTTCCTCGCACATCATCGATGGGAGAGGCTGCTCCAGCCGCCAAGCGCGCCGCCTCAACCACAACCGCATGGGTCAGTTGCCGCCCGTGGAGATAGGCGGCGGCGTCCGTGGCCGGGACGACCGTCGGCGCGACGCTGCCCAGCGTGATCCTGGCATCGGCAACTGTATCACCGTCCAGGCGCAACACCACAGCCGTATTCACGACAGCGATCGCTTGAGCCTTCCGCAATCCCAGCTTCAAAAAAATGCCCCGTTCCCGCTCGCTCAAGAGGGGCACATGAATCCCCACCATCATCTCGTCGGGACGCATAACCGTGCGGCGAACGCCGGTATAAAACTCGTTCAACGGCACTGTACGCTCGCCCTGGGTTGACGCCAAAGTGACCGAGGCCCCCAGCGCCCACAACGGCGGGATGGTGTCATTCGCCGGGCTGGCCGTGATCAGATTCCCGGCAACCGTTCCCCGATTGCGAATCTGGGGCGCGCCCACTTCCCAACAGGCAATGGCCAGGGGCAATGCCCGCTGGACGAGCGTGCGGTCCCCCACCACGTGGTTATGGCTGACGAGCGGGCCAAGATGCGCCGTGTCGCCCTCAATGATGATCCGGTCCGCGCCTGGGACGCGGGAAATGTCGATGAGTATCTCTACCCCCGGGCGCAACCCTCGCTCCAGCTCAAGGATGATATCGGTGCCCCCGGCTACCAGCCGCGCCCGTTCCTGGTATTGGGCCAGGAGCTGTAGCGCCTCATTGAAGGAAGTCACTGTATAGTAGTCATGCCACATATCGCGACTATCCAGTTCTCCGCATATTCGCCGTAGATGCGATCACTTCACCGCCGCCTGGCGATCGGTTTCTATGGTTAATACGCGAACGGGGTTGATGTTGACCACCTGCGTGCCCATCACTTCCGTCCACGTCTCCTCCCGGCGATCCCAGATATCAATATGCCCATGGATCAGATAACGGGGCCGGTACCACCGGATCAAATGTTGAAACGCGCGGAAACCCATGTGCGGCCGGTCCGGACGGTCATGGATGCCGCGCGGCGGGGCGTGAGTGACCATCACGTCAACCCCTGAACCCCGGATCGCCCGACGCAACAACATGCCGGGGGCAAAATGCAGGACATTCAGCAACATCTCCACCTCTCCGTACTGAACATCCCCCCGGTTATAGCGCATTGAGCCTTCCAGACCGGCAAACCAGACGCCTCGGTAGCAGATGACCCGCTGGTGTAGATTATCGCCACCGGGCGGACGATAGGCATAA
>DAOTXK010000066.1:0-7206 GCA_034435395.1 Anaerolineae bacterium
GGTGGAGGCCAGGGGGGACGGACAGGCGAGCCGCGAACAACTCTTCGCGCCATTTTGGGAGACCTGGGACCTCATCCACAGCAGTTATGTTGAGCCGGTGAATGACGAAGCCCTGATGGAAGCCGCCCTGAGCGGCATGGTGGATTCGTTGGGCGATGAGCACACGTTCTACATGAATCCGGAAACATTCGCCATTGTCAACACCGACCTGGAAGGCGAGTTCGAGGGTATTGGGGCCACGGTGCGACAGAACCAGGAGTCCGGCGCGCTGGTTGTCATCAATACGTTGCCCGATTCTCCGGCGGAAAAGGCCGGGATTTTGAGCGGCGACGCCATCGTCCAGGTCGATGGCGTGGATGTGACATCCATGACCCAGACCGAGATCATCAGCCGCATACGGGGACCGGAGGGGACGCCAGTCAACCTGGGTATCATGCGCTCAGGAGAGGCCAGCATGATCGTCATCTCCGTGGTGCGCGCCCGCATCCAGATTGACAGTGTACGCGCGGACATTCTGGATAACGGTCTGGCTTATATCCAGCTTCAACAGTTCGGCAGTCGCACCGCTCAGGACTTGCGGGATTCCCTGAATGAACTGGATGTGGAGCATCTACCCGGCCTGATTCTGGACCTGCGCGGCAACCCCGGGGGGTTCCTGTCAACGGCGGTGGATGTCGCCAGCGAGTTCCTGGCCGAAGGCACTGTTTTGATCGAGCGGTTCCGCGACGATGAGCGCACCTATGAAGTGACCGGCAACCCCGCCGCCCCGACGGTGCCGATGGTGGTGTTGGTCGATGAAGGAAGCGCCAGCGCCTCAGAGATTGTGGCAGGGGCGTTGCAGGACCAGGGCCGGGCCGTTATTGTGGGGGCGAAGACGTTTGGGAAGGGATCAGTCCAATCGTGGCGCGAGCTATCCAATGGGGGTGGGGTGCGCGTCACCATCGCGTTGTGGTATACGCCGGCCAATCGTACCATCCACCAGGTTGGTCTGACGCCCGACATTGCGGTGTCGATGGATCCGGCAGAAGGCGACGAAGATCCGCAATTGCAGGCGGCCATTCGGGTCCTGACCGAGCGTGTGACTGTCATCCAGCCGTGAGGGGGGGGCGCTATCTTGGCGGACCTGGCAGGCAGCCTGACCCGATCAGGCTGTTTTTGTGATGACTCCGTTGGCCTCGCGTCCTTGCTGCCAGGAGGCGGGAAAGAGGATGACGGGTTCCGTACCGGCTTATACCATTGACGAGTTGATGTCGGCGTGCATCGCCCGCCAGATCACGGATGGCGACGTGGTCGTGCAGGGCATCGCGACCCCGCTGGTGGCAGCAGGATACCTGCTGGCCAAGCTGACCCATGCCCCCAATCTGCGGATGGCCTCGGCGATTGGTCAGGGCATCTGCCAGGACTGGGCCGCCCTGGGCGTGGCGCGGGCCGAGGAATTATGGCTGGGCAAGGCCCTGATCACGGCGGGTTTCATCCCGGTGGTGGCCGAATTGCTGCCGCGCCTATATCCTATCGAGTTCTTCCGTCCGGCGCAGGTGGACATGTACGGGAATACGAACAACGTCGCCATTGGCCGGGATTATCGCCGCCCGCGTATGCGGCTGCCGGGCAGCGGTGGGATTCCGGATGTCAGCGTCAGTTCTGACCGGATGCATCTTTATGTACCCAGGCATTCGCGGGCGATATTTGTTTCCGAGCTGGACTTCGTGAGCGGTCTGGGACATTCCGCGGTGCGCCGGCGCGGCAGGGGGCCAGTCTATCTGCTGTCCGATCTGGGGCAGTTTGATTATGCCGGGGGGCGCATGCGGGTGGTGACAGTCCATCCGGGCGTAACTATTGAGCAGATTCAGGCCAGAACGGGATTCGAACTGATGATCGCGCCGGATGTCCGGGAAACGCCGCCGCCAACAGCCGAGGACATCCGGCTGTTGCGCGAAGTGGTTGATCCGCTGGGCCTGCGTAAGCTGGAAACGCTGAGGGGCACAGCCCGCAGGGATTGGCTGCGCCAGATTCTGGAGCGGGAGGCGGCGCTATAGGGCGGGAGATGTAGCGAACAGGAGAAACGATGGCTCCCACCGATCGTTTTGTATCCGAGAATTCGTTCCATGTGCGGTATGTGGAAACCGATGCCATGGGCATCGTGCACCACTCCAGTTACATCGTGTACTTTGAGGAAGCGCGTTCCCATTACTCACGAGTGCGTGGGGTAGACTATGCCGAGTTTGAGCGCAGCGGGCACTGGCTGACAGTCACCGAGGTGTTTGCCCGTTACAAGGTCCCGGCTCGTTATGCCCAGTTGTTGACGGCGCGCTGCTGGATAGAAGAACTCAAAAGCCGCTCCGTGATGTTTGGCTATGAGATCGTCGATGCGGCGACGGGGACAGTCCTGGTCACGGGGCACACCAAACATATCTGCATCAATCACCAGGGACAGGTGTGTCAGCTTCCTGAGGCTTGGCGGGGGCTTTTGGCATAGTACGGCGCGCCAGAGAGAAGTACACATTCAGTTTGGCCGGTGCGGCTGGCGGCATCAGCAGAACGGTCGGCGTGGCCCAGTTATGGGACTGCGACCTGTACGAGTCGACGCCTGTGTTATAATCATCCGTAGAGACAGGATGGACATGCTGGCGGGAGAGCACCCTGCATGACGAGTAGTCCCGGCTGTACGGGCTTGATCTTCGCTCTTGTCGGACCGTCCGGTGTCGGCAAGAACACCCTGATGCGGGCGGCCATGGAGCGCGTTCCCGGCCTGCGCCAGTTGCCGACGGCTACCACCCGTCAGAAGCGGGAGAACGAACAGGAGGGACGGGAGCATTTCTTTTTCAGTCGTGAAGGGTTCCAGGGGTTAATCGAGAGTGGCCGCCTGTTGGAACACCAGATCGTCCACGGCGAGTGGTATGGCATCCTGCGGGAGACCATTGAAACGGCCATTCGGCAGCAAGACGACCTCCTCGCGGACATTGACGTGTTGGGAGCGGTCGCGTTGCAGAGAGAGTACCCGGAGAACGCCGTCCTGGTCTTTATAGCGCCGCCCACTAAAAAGGCGCTGGAAAGACGGATCCGCGCGCGTGGAAAGATCAGCGAAGAGGAACTCGCCCGACGGATGCAGCGCGTCGACTTCGAGATGCAGTTCGCCGCGCAGAGCGACTACCTGATAATCAACGACGACCTGGAGCAGGCTATCCAGGCGTTGGTCGGCGTCGTCCTGGCGGAGCAGAGTCGCCGTCTCCGCCAGGGCTTAACCGTGTCGGCGCTGATTGCCAAAGGCTCCGAGGTGCTGGTGGCTGAGCGTGCTGGGGGGACAGCCGCTGAATTGCCGAGCACCCATGTGCGGCCGGGCGAAAGCCCAGCGCAAGCGGTCCAACGCCTGGCCCAGGAGATTGGCGTTGGGCAGGTGACTTTCCTGCCCCGGCCCGCAGGTGAGGAAGACGACAGTCCGTCCGTCCACTTCCAGCTGGTTGAATCTGCTGGCCGGCAGGTCCTCAACCTGATTTTTGCCTGCGCGCCGAGCCGGACCAGTGCAGTGGCGACGGGCTGGCACTGGCAATCGATCGAGGCCGTGCCCCTGGCGCAAAGCATCCTCCGGTCACGATCACATGCGGCGCTGCCTGAAAGCTGAAACTCCCACAGACTGGCTGGAATCTAAATATCCAGGTTGCGCACGTGCTTGGCATGCGTCAGGATGAAGCGGCGGCGGGGGGGGACACTGCTGCCCATCAGCATGTCAAACACATGGTCAGCCTCCGAGGCGTCCTCGATGGTCACCTGGAGCAGGGTGCGGGTGGCCGGGTCCATCGTCGTTTCCCACAGTTGCTCCGGGTTCATCTCGCCCAGCCCCTTGTAGCGCTGGATGCTGACCCTGCCGGGATCCCCCATTTCAGCCAACGCCTGTTCGCGTTCCTCTTCAGAATACACGTAACGGACCTGCTTGCGGTATTCCAGCCGGTAGAGAGGGGGCTGCGCGATATACAGGTAGCCGTTCTGGATCAGGGGGGTCATGTAGCGGAAGAAAAAGGTGAGCAGCAGCGTGCGAATGTGCGCGCCGTCCACATCGGCGTCGGTCATGATGATGATGCGGTTATAGCGCAGGTTTTCCAGGTTGAAGTCATCGCTGACGCCAGTGCCCAGCGCCGAGATGAGAGCCTTGACCTCGTTGTTATCCAGTATCTTGTTCAGGCGCGCCCGCTCGGTGTTCAGTATCTTGCCGCGCAGGGGCAGAATCGCCTGATAGTGACGATCGCGCCCCTGTTTGGCGCTGCCGCCAGCCGAATCACCCTCGACAATGTACAACTCGGCGCGGCTGGGATCGCGCTCGGAGCAGTCGGCCAGCTTGCCGGGTAAGGTGGTGCTTTCCAGGAGGCTGGTCCCCCGCCGCACCAGGTCGCGCGCCTTCTTGGCGGCGTCACGCGCGCGCATGGCCGTCATACACTTGTCCACGATGCGGCGGGCGTCGCGGGCATTCAGCTCCAGGTATTCGGCAAAGACATCCGAAGTGACTGACGATACCGCGCCGGCCACTTCAGGATTCATCAACTTCACCTTGGTCTGGCTTTCAAACTGGGGGTCAGGATGTTTGACGCTGACGATGGCCGTCAGCCCTTCCAGCGTGTCGGTGCCGGAGAAATTGGGGTCTTTGTCCTTGAGCAGGCCCGTCTTACGGGCGTACAGGTTGATCACCCGCGTGATCGACGCCCGCATGCCGGTCAGATGGCTGCCGCCATCCGGGGTGTTGATGGTGTTGGCGAACGCCAGTTCGGTCGTGGTGGAGGCATCGGTGTACTGGAAAGCGACTTCGATGCCAACAGTAAACTGCTTCTTTGGATCATCTTCGTTAAAGGCGATTTCTCGCTCAGCGTAGATCACGGGATGAAGAGCCTTGCGGTTGCGGTTCAGATAGCGCACGAAGGACTGGATGCCGCCTTCAAAGTAAAACGTCATTTCGCGCGGGATGGGTTTGGTGCGCTCGTCGCGGAGGGTGATCCGCACGCCTCGCGTCACGAATGCCATTTCCCGAAAGCGCTGAGCGAGGGCCAGGAAATTAAAATTGGTTTCCTGCATGATGGTGGCATCCGGCAGGAAGTGCGTCAGCGTTCCCGTCGGTTCCCCTTTGGCCATTTTGCCGATCGTCTCGACCGGCGTCACCGGATGTCCGATGTGATACTCTTGCCGGTAGATCATGCCGTCCCGGCGCACGGTCACCGTCATCCATTCGGACAGCGCGTTGACAGCCGAAACGCCCACGCCGTGCAGCCCACCGGACACCTTATACGCTTGGCCGCCGAACTTGCCGCCTGCCCCCAGGCGCGTCATCACCAGTTCCAGCGCGGACATTTTTTCGGTTGGATGTTCCCCTACCGGGATACCATCACCGTTGTCGTTCACCGAGACCGAGCCATCTTCGTGGAGGATGACCTCAATCGCGTCACAACGACCGGCCAAAGCCTCGTCGATGGAGTTATCGACCACTTCATAAACCAGATGATGCAGCGCACGTATGTCAGTCCCCCCGACATACATACCCGGTCGTCGGCGGACATGTTCTATGCCTTCCAGGTATTGGATATCTTTCTCTGTCTGCCTCAAAATGTCCGCCACCTCGCCCTCCTCAGGGTTCTTCCTGTCACTTCGCAAGCCCTGTTATTTTAACGCAAAGTGGCTTTCCGAGCAAAAGTTCTAACCGCTGTCTGTTGGGCCAGCGACGGCCCTGTGATGCCATGAGGCCCTACATATGGGGGGAACTCCAGGGTCGGCCCCTAACATATGGCATGGGAGTCCTGCCACCTCCGCCCCGGCATACCACTGTGCATACCGGGACCTCAGGCAGGCGTGTTGCAGTTTCCAGGCGGGGTTGTTAGACTTATACTCTGCCTTCCGCAAGTGGGGGAGCTGACGCCAGGCGGGGGAATGCCGCTCCTCACGCTGGATGGCGGCGGATCCCAAACCGGACAACGCCGATCGGTGATGTTCAGCACTCAGGTGCATCGCGACTGATGAGCGAGCGCTATCTTATTGCAGGACTGGGCAATCCAGGCCGGGAATACCAGAAGACCAGGCACAATATCGGGTTCCGCTGCGTGGACGCCCTGGCGAAAGCGCACGGCCTCGCTTTCGACAAGAAGCAGGGGAAAGCCAAAATCGCCATCGGCACTATCGCGGGTCGGGCGGTGATCCTGGCGAAGCCGCAGACCTACATGAATCTGAGCGGTGACTCTTTGCAGCGGCTGGCAGCCTATTACCAGATTCCACCGGAGCGCATCCTGGTCATCTTCGATGACATGGACATCCCCCTGGGCACATTGCGCATCCGAAAGTCCGGCGGCACAGGCGGCCACAAAGGCATGACCAGTATCGTGCAACGGTTGGGTGGGCAGGAGTTTCCCCGCATCCGTTTCGGAATTGGCCGGCCGCCAGGCCGCATGGATCCCACTGCCTACGTGTTGCGCCCATTTGAGGAGGAGGAAGCCGTACTGGTTGATGAAGGCGTGGAGCGGGTGGTCCAAGCGGTCACAACCTGGTTACGCGAGGGCATTGATAACGCCATGAGCCAGTACAATGGCGGGGCCGAATCTTCTGCTCAGGCGAACATCCCCTCTTCCACTTCGGAGTCGCGGTAATCCAGGGGGACGCGCGTTTTCACCATGCAACTGGCTGGCTTGCTTGACTTTCTCCGTGGGATATCGGGCTACAGGGCTTTGCTGGAAGCGCTGCGTGCCGACCGCGCCGTAGGCAACCTGGGATTGCTGCCAGCTGCCCGTCCCTGCCTGACCATGGCGCTGGCCGTTGATCTGGGCATCCCGATTCTGTACCTGACGAGCCGCGTGGATCGTGCCTATAACATCGCTGAGCAACTTCCCGTATGGTCGTCGGGGGTCGGCGTCTGGCGTTTGGCGGAGCCGGGACCGCTGTTTTACGAATACGCGCCCTGGTCCGAGACGGTCATCAGGGGACGGCTGGCTGTGTTGGCCGCGCTGTGCCCGCCACTGCTGCCTCAACCGGCTGATGACCGGCGGGCGGTGATCGTTTCCTCCGCGCGGGCGCTGATGCAGAGAACGTTGCCCCTCCAGGAATTCCGCGCCGGGTCGCGGCTGCTCAAGCGCGGCAGCCAGACCGATCTGGAGAGGCTTTTGCGGGCGCTGATGGGCCTGGGTTACGAACCGGCGACCATCACCACCGAATCAGGGACCTTCAGCCGCCGGGGGGGGATTG
>DAOTXK010000067.1:0-2533 GCA_034435395.1 Anaerolineae bacterium
GTCGGTGGGCTACGTGGACAGCGGGGCGCGCCAGGTTTACGCTGACGTGGTCTATCTGGGCCACCCGGCAGAGCGGCAGGTGCCGGTCCGCGAAGACAACGACGCCAGTCGTGCTTAGAAGAGGCCGGAAGCCAGGAGACCAGGAGGCCGGAGGCCAGGAGGCCAGAGGCCGGAGGCCGGAGGCCGGGAGGCCAGGAGACCGGGAGGCCAGGAGACCGGGAGGCCGGAGAGCGGGAGCCTGGCGGGGGCCTGGGATGACGCCCATGAACGTGCCAGCACCAGCCGACAAACCCATCCGCGACGTGACCGCCGCTGTGATCCAGGACAACCAGGGGCGCGTCCTGCTGCTCCAACGCGGCGCGGAGGCCCCTACCTTCCCCGATCACTGGGGGCTGGTGACCGGCGTGGTGGACGCGGACGAAACGCCGGGGCGGACGGTCCTGCGCGAGATCGGGGAAGAACTGGGCGTCCAGGGACGCATCCTGCGGGCCGGCGATCCCTTCCTGGTGGACATCGGCGCTTATATCGTGCGGGTGTGGCCCTTCCTGTGCGCGCTGGACAGGCCGGACGCGATCACATTGCAGCCAGAAAACCAGCGTTACGAGTGGGTGCCGATCCCGGAGGTTTTCGCCCGGCGGACGATCCCGCAGATCGACCAGGACTTCCGGGCATTGGGGCTGATCGATTAACAGTAGCTGAAACCGGAGGGGTCAATCCCTCATGCGAACAAGGAGAACGCACCAGATGACCGACATACGATTGGGGCGGCTGGCCGACGTGCTGGTCAACTACTCCACAGAGGTCAAACCCGGCGAATGGGTGGGCATCCTGGGCGACGTGACCGCCCTGCCCGCCCTGCGCGCGGTGTTCGCGGCGGTGGTCCAGGCCGGCGGCCATCCCAGCCTGTTCATCAGCGATGAGGCCATGGCCCGCCTCTTCCTGCGCCAGGCCAGCGACGAGCAGATCGCCTGGCTGGACCCCGCGCAGACCCTCTACTACCAGCAGGCGGACGTGTATATCCGCGTGGGCAGCAGCAGCAACACCCGCGCCATGACCAGCATCCCCGCCGCCCGGATGCGCCAGCTCCAGACGGCCCGCCGCCCCTGGCTGGATACGCGGCTGGGCCGCCACGCCAGGGGGGAGATGAAATGGGTGGGGACGTGGTACCCCAACGAGGCCAGCGCCCAGGAAGCCAACATGAGCCTGGAGGAGTACGCGGATTTCGTCTATGGTGCGTGCTTCTGCGACCAGGAAGACCCCATCGCCGCCTGGCGGGAGCTTCAGGCCATGCAGCAGAGCAAGGTGGACTGGCTGGCTGGCAAAAAGCAGGTGGTCTGCCAGGGGCCAAACATCGACCTCAGGCTGTCCATTGAAGGACGGACCTTCGTCAACGCGGGCGGGGACTGCAATATGCCGGACGGCGAGATCTTCACCGGCCCGGTGGAGGGCTCGGTGAACGGCTGGGTGCGTTTTGACTATCCGTCCATTGTCAGCGGACGGGCCGTCTCCGGCATCGAATTGACGTTCGAGGACGGACAGGTGGTCCAGGCCAGCGCCAGGGAGAACGAGGACCTGCTCTTCGCCCAGCTGGACACCGACGCCGGGTCCCGCTATCTGGGGGAGTTCGCCATCGGCACCAATTTCGGCATCCAGCGGTTCACCGGCAACATCCTCTTCGACGAGAAGATCGGCGGCACGGTGCACATGGCCATCGGTCGGGGCTACGAGGAAACCGGCAGCCAGAACAAGAGCGCCGTCCACTGGGACATGATCTGCGACATGCGGCAGGACAGCGCCATCCACGTGGATGGGGAGCTGTTTTACCAGAACGGTCAGTTCGTGGTGTAGCGGCGCGCCAGGCCAAAGCGTTGTGGTCGTAGCATCGGGCCTCCGTAGCGTCGCTGTGAGCCGCGACGCCCCTGCGCGACTTCATGGCCGCACCCCGAGGATCGCCATGCCTCGCCTGCTGTACGTGGTCAACATCCCGCGCTTTTTTGTCTCCCACCGGCTGCCGCTGGCCCTGGCGGCCAGGGAAGCCGGGTACGAGGTGCACGTCGCCACCGCCGCTGATGACGCGGCCAACGTCGAGCGCATTCGGGAGGCCGGCCTGCCTTTTCACCCCCTGCCGCTGGCCCAGCACGGCACCCATCCGCTGGCGGAAGCGCGCACCCTGGGGACCATCTACCGGCTTTACCGGACGCTCAGGCCGGACATCGTCCATCACG
The DNA here is from genome assembly GCA_034435395.1 of Anaerolineae bacterium. Classification (GTDB taxonomy): domain Bacteria; phylum Chloroflexota; class Anaerolineae; order Aggregatilineales; family Ch27; genus DAOTXK01. Next base: position 2,226 of record DAOTXK010000067.1, read on the forward strand.
TCAGCATCAAGCCGGTGATCTACGGCGGCCTGGCGGCCCGGCTGGCCGGGGTCCCGGCGGTGGTGGGGGCGGTGAGCGGGCTGGGTTACGTCTTCACGGCGGCGGGCCTCCAGCCGCGCCTGCTGCGCCGGCTGATCGGCCCCCTCTACCGCCTGGCGCTGGCTTACCCCCCCACCCGCCTGATCTTCCAGAACCCCGACGACCGGGATCGGTTCGTCCGGCTGGGCCTGATCGACCCGGCGCGGACCGTCCTGATTCGCGGCTCCGGGGTGGATGTGAGCGTGTTCACGCCGCAGCCGGAACCCGGC
>DAOTXK010000068.1:0-4861 GCA_034435395.1 Anaerolineae bacterium
TGCCTGTTCCTGATCAGCCGCTTCCGCGAGGAAATGGCTGACACCGGCGACATCAAACCCTCGACCGTGCGCACCGTGCACCGCGTCGGCGAGACCATCACCAGCAGCGCCGGGACGGTGATCGTCGGCTTCGTGGCCATGACCTTCGCCGAGATGGGCCTCTTTAATACGTCCGGCCCGGCGCTGGCCATCAGCGTGGTCGTGGTCCTGCTGGCCGGGCTGACCCTCACCCCATCGCTGCTGGCCGCCCTGGGACAGCGGGCTTTCTGGCCGGGCCGCGCCTCCCACCGGGCGGGCAACCGGCTGTACGCCCGCCTCTCGGTCCTGGTGTCCGCCCACCCTGTGCGGACCATCCTGGTGATCGCGCTCGTCCTCGCCCCGCTGGCCATCTACGCCACCGGGCAGCAGGTCACCTACGACATGCTGGCCGACCTCCCCCAGGACAACAGCGCGCGGGCCGGTTTCCAGGTGCTGGACTCCCACATGGGCGGCGGGCAGATTCAACCGCTCGATGTGGTGCTCACCGACCTCGACCCGGCGACGGTGCTGGCGACGATCGACCGCTGGACCGGGACGCTGCTGGCCGTGGACGGCGTGGCTGATGTGCGCAGCCTGTCGGCCCCTTTGGGGCAGCGTCACCAACTGCTGACCGGCATCACGCGAGTGGATCGGCAGCTGGTGCTGGCCGCCGAGGCCCTGACCGCCCTGCCTGAAGCCGGGCCTGACGCGGCGACGCTGACACCCGAAACCATCCAGCTCGCCCTGAGCGCCCTGCCTTTCATCCAGGAATATCTGAACACGCTGGAAAACAACTTCCCCCAGGTCGCGGGCGACGCTGACCTGGCCGCCATCCGCCAGACGCTGGCCGGGCTGCCCGTGGCCGCGCTGACCGGCAGGCTGGACGACTCGCTGGCGGCGCTGCCCGCGCATCTGACCGGGCTGGCGGAGACCTTCGCCGCCATCGAGGACGCCTACTACTTCCCTGCCGCCCTGCCACCGGCCCTGACCGACGCCCTGGCCGCCAGTGTGCCGGCCCTGGCGGGCGAAGACCTGTTCGCCGCGCTGACCGGTCGTTATCTGACCCCCGACCGGACCGCCGCCCACTTCCAGGTCATCCTGAGCGTCAACCCCTACAGCGATGCCGCCACCGACGTGGTCCGCGAGCTGCGCGGGATATTGCCGGGCGGCCCGGCGGCGGTCAGCGGCTACCCGACCATCATGACCGATCTGCGCGACACCATCGACCGCGACATGTTCCGCTCGTTTTCGCTGGTGCTGCTGGGCATCTTTTTTGTGCTGCTGTTCCTGCTGCGGGCGCTGGTCTCGCCCCTCTATCTGATCCTCAGCATCCTGCTCAGCTACGGCGCGACCATGGGCATCACCCGCCTGGCCTCCAGCCTGTTCTTCGGGACCGACCGGCTGACGTGGTGGGTGCCGTTTTTTATGTTCGTGATGCTGGTGGCGCTGGGCATGGACTACAACATCTTCCTGATGGGCCGCGTCAAAGAGGAAGTCGCCCGCCACGGCATGCGCGAGGGGGTGCATCAGGCCGTGGCCGCCACCGGCGCTATCATCACCTCGGCGGGCCTGATCATGGCCGGGACGTTCGCCGCCATGCTGGCCGCCGTCGTCACCGGCCTGCGCCAGTTGGGCTTCGCGGTGGCCGGCGGCGTGCTGCTGGATACCTTCGTGATCCGCACGGCGCTGGTCCCCGCTATCGCCGTGCTGCTGGACCGCTGGAACTGGTGGCCGGGCCGCGCGCCACGGGCCGCTGCCGACTCGCCGTCCGACAGGGCGCAGCGCGGCAAACGCGCCCCGGTCGTCGGGGACTGACCGTCGCAGGCCCTTGGAAAAATAGGAGACAGGGAGCCTGGGATAAACACGTGACAGGAGGCATAAGCCTCTTGCCAGGCGAGTCTGTCTCACGCGGCTGGACAACGGTTCGAACACCGGCCGGGGATGTTTACCGGAAGTCAAACGCGCTTATCGAAAAACAATCGGCGGCCCCGTCCACTTCAAACGGCTGGTAATGGTAGCGGACGGTCGGGGAGGCAGTCGCCGCCGGGCGGTGATTGCCTCCGCCGGCCCCAAACACCACCCGCGCCAGGGAGGACATCGACGGCAGGAGAGAGACTTCCTGACCCGGCGGGCGGATCCGAAACCGGCGCTCCCCCCGTGTGTATCATGAGCCACCCGCATCGACCCGGCGCAACTGGCTCAACGGCAGTTTCGCTTCTCGCGTCCTCTCAATATATTTGTTGACAGTTGTTCCCCCACCGTCTACAGTCATGGGACATTGGGCCTGTCTGCCGCCGCCCCCTGCGGCGCTGCTTCAAAGGAGAAGGGTCTGCCATGTCCTTCGCCCGGTTGGAAGCGTTCATCTTCGACAGGATGTCGGAAAGCAAACTGCCCGGTCTCAGCGCCGCCCTCGTCCGGGATGGCCAGGTGATCTGGGCCAGGGGCTTCGGCTTCCGCGATGTCGAGCGCGGCCTGGCCGCCACCCCCCACACCCTGTACGGCATCGGTTCGGTCACCAAATCGTTCACTGTGATCGCCATCCTGCAACTCGCCGAGGCAGGCAAACTCAGCGTTGACGATCCCGTTGAGAAGCACATCCCGGAATTTACCATCAGGCCCGGCGGCGAGCCGGTCCGTCTCTGGCACCTGATGACTCACACCTCCGGCCTCCCCGCCCTGGCCTATGCCGAAAGTGTGATCGACGCCGCCACCGGCGCGCGGGAGAGCTGGCTGCCCCTGGCCACCGCCGCCGACATGCTGACCTTCCTGCGGGAGGCGGGCGACTGGGCCCTCAACAAACCCGGCGAGCGCTGGTTTTACCTCAACGAAGGATACGTCCTGCTGGGCCACATCGTGGAAGTGTGCGCCGGCCTGCCCTACACCCAGTACGTGACCGAGCGCATCCTCCAGCCGCTGGGTTTGACCCGCAGCTTCTTCGCCAGGGCGGAGGTGGAGGGCGACCCGGACGCCGCCACGCCGTACCTGATCACCGACGAAGGCCAGCGCCGCCCCTCCACTTACGCCTGGGGGGCCGTCACCGCCGACGGCGGGCTGATCAGCCATGTGCTGGATATGGCCAAGTACATCGCCATGTTCCTCAACCAGGGCGCGTATGAGGGCGGCCAGTTGCTCTCCCGCCAGTCGCTGGCGGCTATGCAGACGCCGCGCATCACCACCCCCCTGCAAAACAGCCCTTTCGGCGACACCGGCTATGGCTACGGCCTGGCCATCATCCCGGACTTCCTGGGCCGCCGCCTGGTCGGCCACGGCGGCTCGGTCGGCACGGCCACCGCCCAGATGAGCTTTCTCCCCGATGAAAACGTCGGCATGATGGTCCTGGCCAATGGCAGCGGTTATCCGCTGAGCCAGATCGCCATGTACGGCCTGGCCCTCCTGCTGGGCGAGGACCCGGACGCCCTGTACTTCGCCCGCCGCGAGGCCCGCCTGGCCGGGCTTGAAGGCCGTTACGAGACCTACAAGGGCACGGTCAGGATGCAGGTCCGGCGCGCCGGGGACTTTCTGTTCCTGGAGGAGAGCCATCAGTTTGGGACCATCGTGACCCCGCTGGTGCCGGAGGACTTGGGCGAGACCGTCCGCACATTTTACACCCTGCGCAGCGGCCTCCGGCTGCCGGTGGAGTTCCGCGTCCGGGATGACGGACTGATCGAGCTGATCGTCGAGCGTTACCTGCTGCGCCGCACCGGCCGGCTGACGTAACCCGCCTTCCCGACGTAGCGGCGCGATGAATCGCGACGCCCCCCCCCGTGAGATGTCGGCGCGAGGCGGCGCGCCGTTGCTGGTGGGCGTCGGCATCCATGCCGCCGCTACGATCAGGCGGCGAGCGCCTGGACCATATCGATTGATATCCGCACTAATTGGTTAAAGTTCATCATCGCGACGCTCTCCCCGCGACGCGGGCCCCGGCTCGTAGCGGCGCGATGAATCGCGCCGTTTCGGGTGGGCGTCGGCATCCATGCCGCCGCTACGATCAGGCGTCGAGCACCTGGGCGACATCGATTGATATCCGCCCTAATTGGTTAAAGTTCATCATCGCGACACCCGGTGCGCAAGGCATCCGGCTGATAACCCCGGCAGGCCCACTGCACGGACTCAGAACAGCCCCTGCCTCCCAGCCCCTTCAGCGGGCTTGCCAACAAACCAGCCTGGGGTTTTGAACCCCAGGCGGCCGCCTTGTGCTGCCCTCTGGCGGCAACGAAGCGGGCGAGGGTATGATATTCACCATCAACCCAGGCCATCCTCGTAGGGGCGACCGGCCAGTCGCCCCTGTGAAACACCGACCATAAGGCTTCCGCCTATGTCTGAAAACGCCGACCCCATCCGCCTTCTCCACTTCGCCGACGCTCACATCGGCGTCGAAGCCTACGGCCAGGCCGACCCCGCCACCGGCCTCAGCTCCCGCGCCGGGGACTTTTTCGCTCGACTACGCGAAATCCTCGCCTACGCCGCCGCCCACGAGGCCGATCTCGCCATCTTCGCCGGGGACGCCTTCCAGTCCCGCCACCCCACCCCCACCTACCAGCGCGAGTTCGCCCGGTTCGTGCGGGAGCTGGCCGACCTGTGCCCGGTGGTGCTGCTGGTCGGCAACCACGACCTGCCCACCAGCGCCGGAAAAGCGGCCAGCATCGAGATTTATCACACCCTGGGCGTGCCCAACACCCTGGTCGGCTTTGATTACGCCCTGCACCGCCTCCCGACCCGGCGCGGCCCAGTCCAGGTGGCCTGCGCGCCCTACCCGCTACGCGCCCACCTGCTGCCGGAGCGCCGGACGCGCGGCGCGACCGTCGCGGCGCTGGACGACCTGCTGCGCCAGGCCGTTGAGGAT
>DAOTXK010000069.1:0-4781 GCA_034435395.1 Anaerolineae bacterium
CCAGCTCCAGGCAGTCGCCCATGGCGAAGCCCACCCCTTCCAACCCCCCCCGCGCCAGGTGGCCGGGGCCGTGTTGCAGCCGCAGGCCGAGAAACACGCCGCTGGCCGCCGGGTCCATGTGCGGGGTGCGCTCGCCGCCCAGATAGGGCAGGAAGAGCAGCCCTTCCGCGCCGGGGGGGACCTCCGCCGCCAGCCGGGAAAGGCGCTGGTAGGCGTCCGGCTGATCCCGCAGGCCAAGCAGGTCGCGCAGCCAGCGCAGGGACAGCCCCGCCGTCAGGATGGCCGCCTGGGCGTACCAGCGGCCCGGCACAGCGTGGTTGTAGACGTAAAAGCGCAGTTGAGGATCGACCGTCGGGGCGGTCATGGCGTGGAAGACCTGCCCGCCGGTCCCGACGATGACCAGCGCCCGGCCCGGCTCGTACAGGCCATGGCCGAGGGCCTGGGCGGTCATGTCCGCGCAGCCCCCCACCACCGGCGTGCCCGCCGGCAGACCGAGCGCCGCCGCCGCTTCCGGCAGCAGGCCGCCGACCACCGCCGCCGACCCGACGACCGGCGGGGTGTAACGCCGCTCCAGGCCGCACAGGTCGATCAACCAGTCGGACCAGTCGCCCGCCGCCACGTCAAACAGCCAGGTGGCTGCCGCGTCGCTCGGCTCGGTGGCGATCTGGCCGGTCAGCCGCAGCCGCACGTAATCCTTGGGCAGCAGGAAGACGCGCATCTCCGCCAGCGTCTCCGGTTCGTGCTGCGCCATCCACATCAGCACGGGGGCCATGTATCCGGCGGCGGGCAGCCCTGGCGCGTGACGGGCCATCTCGGCGGCGGTGACGCGCCGCCGCAGTTCGTCCACCTGCGGGCTGCTGCGCGTATCCGCCCAGATGACGGCTGGCCGTAGCGGACGCCCATCCGCCCCCAGGTACGGCCCGGTGTGCATCTGCCCGGACAGGCCGATGCCGCATACACTCCCCGGATCGACGCCGGAGTCCGCCAGGGCGCGGCGGGCCGTGTCGATCACACCCGCCCACCAGTCGTCCGGATTCTGCTCCGCCCAGCCCGGACGCGGCTGGTGCATGGGGTGTTCGCGCTCGGCGGCGGCCAGGACCTCCGCCGTTTCGGCGTCCACCACCGCCGTTTTGATGGTCGTCGTGCCGATATCGATGCCGAGAAGAACCGCCATATCGCCCCCCTTTCGCGGGCCGCCCGGCACCCGGACGCCAAGCGCACGCCCTGACAGACAGGGCCATTATCGTGCCCGGCGCGGCCAGTGTCAATCGACGGCGGGGATTTCGCCCCCTGAACCCGGCACAGCGGGCGATCTTGCGTTACACTTAGGCTCCAGACTCGCCAAGCAGAGGTCGCTACCGGTGTCCATCCCCGCCATCCAGTTTGAGCATGTCTCGTTCGCCTATCCGGGCGGGCCGCCCGTGCTGCGCGACGTGCACCTGGCCATCCCCGCCGGGCAGTCAGTGGCCCTGGTGGGCGTCAACGGCAGCGGCAAAACCACGCTGCTCCGCCACCTGATCGGCCTGCTGCATCCCACCGCGGGCCGCGTGCTGATCGAAGGCGTGGATACGGCAATGGTCTCCACCGGCGTGCTGGCCCATCATGTCGGTTTCGCCTTCCAGCGGCCAGAGCACCAGCTTTTCTCCGCCACCGTGCGCGAGGAGGTGGCCTTTGGCCCGCGCAACCTGGGCCTGCGCGGCCCGGCTTTGCAGGCGCGGGTGGCCGAGACGCTGGAGCAGTTCGAGCTGACCGGCCTGGCCGATCACCCGCCCGCCGTGTTGAGCTTCAGCCTGCGGCGGCTGGTGGCCCTGGCCAGCGTCGCCGCCCTGCGGACGCCGATCCTGGCGCTGGACGAGCCGCTGGTTGGACTGGACGGGTTATGGCGGCGGCGCGTCATCGCCTGGCTCAACGCTCACCATGAAGCGGGCGGCACCACCCTGCTGGTGACCCATCACCTGCGGCTGGCGGCCAAAGCCGACCGCATGCTGGTGCTGAAGGACGGGCAGATCATCGCCGATGGCCCGCCCGTGGAGGTTTTTGACCGGCGGACCACGCTGGCCGAGGCCGGGCTGCCGGAGCCGTTCAGCGTGGGGCTGGGCCACGCCCTGGGCCTGCCGGGGCCGACGTTAACCGTGCGCGGCGTGCTACAGGCGCTGCGGAGCGGCCAGCCGCCCCCGGATAACCATCACGCCCCCGGCATTTTTACGGAGGATGTCAGTTGAACGAGGAAAACTTCACGCGATCCACGGTGGAGATGCGCCCGGACGTGAGCGGCAGGCTGCGGCGCCGGCTGGCCGCCGATCCCCAGCGCCCGGCGTACCACTTCCTGCCGCCCAACCACTGGATCAACGATCCCAACGGCCTGATCCAGTGGCAGGGACGCTACCACCTGTTTTACCAGCACAACCCCCACCGCCCGCTGTGGGGAGACATCCACTGGGGCCACGCCGTCAGCAACGACCTGGTGCATTGGACCGATCTGGCGCTGGCGCTGGCACCCACTCCCGGCGGGCCGGATAGCGGCGGCTGCTGGTCTGGCTGCGCGGTGGACGCTGACGGCACGCCGGCCTTCTTTTACACCGGCGTCTTCCCGGAAGTCCAGTGCCTGGCGACCGGCTCGGACGATCTGACGCGGCTGCACAAGCACGAGGGCAATCCCGTGATCGCCGGGCCGCCCGCCGGTCTGAAGGTGACCGGCTTCCGCGATCCCTGGGTGTGGCAGGAAGGCCACGCCTGGTTCATGGCGCTGGGATCGGGGATCAGGGGCCAGGGCGGGGCGGTCCTGCTCTACCGCTCGGCGGACCTGCTCCACTGGGAGTATGACCACCCGCTGCTGACCGGCACGGTGCGCGATCCGGGCGAGGTATGGGAATGCCCCAACTTCTTCCCGCTGGGGAATCGGCACGTCCTGCTGGTCTCAATTGCGCCGGGTGTGGGGACGTACTATTTCATCGGGAGGTACGCGGACCAGGTCTTCACGCCGGAACACCAGGGCTGGCTGGATCACGGGATGGGCGGCTTCTTCGCCCCGCAGACCCTGCTCGACAACCTCGGCCGCCGCCTGATCATCGGCTGGCTCCCCGAAGATCGCGAACAGTCGGCTGCCGTGGAGGCCGGGTGGGCCGGATGCCTGTCGGTCCCCCGGGTCCTCACGCGCCAGGGGGATGGAGCGCTGAGCTGCGCCCCGGTCCCGGAGCTGAGCGCGCTGCGCGGCGAGCCTCGTCGCTTCGCCGATATCGCGCTCCAGCCGGGGACGAGAGTCCCCCTGGACGGCCTCCAGGGCGAGGCGCTGGACCTGGTGGCGACGATCGATCCCGGCGACGCCGCCCAGGTCGGCCTGGTGGTGCGCGCCTCGCCGGGCGGCGAGGAAGAGACGCGCCTGCTGTACGACCGGGCGAGCGAGAGCCTGATCCTGGACCGGGCGCGGTCCAGCCTGAGCGAGGGCGTGGGCCGGGAGGAACGCCGCGCCCCGTTGCGCCTGGCCCCCGGCGAGCCGTTGAAACTGCGCGTCCTGCTGGACCATTCGGCCATCGAGGTCTTCGCGGCGGATGGCGTCCCCCTGACCAGCCGGATTTATCCCTCCCGCCCGGACAGCCTGGGCGTGGGCGTCCTGGCCGAGGGCGGGATGGCGAGGCTCCAGGCGCTCGAGGGGTGGCCGATGCGGTCGATCTGGGGGGACTGAGCGCATGGGGTTCCGCGGCGGCCCCTTGCCATCCCCTGCGACCGGCCCCGTCCGCTGACCGCCGCTGGCTGAAAGCTGACTTATGAGCCTCTCGGTTGACCTGTATGTCCACCAGACTTCCTGGCTGCACCGGCTGGACCCGCGCGTCAAACTGTGGGCGGTCCTGGTGGGGACAGTCCTGACCTTCCTGCTGCCCGACGCCCTGGCGGCCCTGATGATGTTGATCGCGGTGATCGTCCTGCTGCTGGCGGGCCGCGTGCCGACGGAGCGCATCCGCTGGGTGCTGCGCGGCCTGCTCCCCCTGACGCTGCTTATCCTGCTGATCCAGCCCTGGTTTGTGCCGGGGGAGCGGGAGCTGTTCGCGCTCGGCCCGGCCCGGCTCACCACCGGCGGGCTGATGATCGCCCTGGCCATCGCCATCCGGGCCAACGTGCTGGCCCTGCTGGCCCTGATGCCGCTGCTCACCACCCGCCACGACGACCTGGTGCGGGGCCTGGTCCAGATCGGCCTGCCCTACCCCTGGGGGCTGACGGTCACGCTGGCCCTGCGCTATATCCCCATCGCCGCCGGGCTGTTCACCACCATCCGGCAGGCCCAGGAAGCGCGCGGCCTGGACCTGACACGCGGCAACCTGTTCCAGCGCGCCCGCCGGTACGTGCCGATCCTGACGGCGCTGGTGATCGCCTCGGTGCGCCTCAGCGATCAACTGGCCATGGCCATGGCCGTGCGCGGGTTGGGCGCCGGGCCGCGCACCGAACGCCGCCGCCTAGTCATGACCGGCCGGGACTGGCTGGCGGCGGGGACGGTGGCGGCGACGCTGGTGGGGGGGATCGCCGCGCGCCTGCTGGGGGGATGATCCGCTGCCTTTCTCCTCGCCGGGCAGTTTTTTTCCCGGATTGTGACATACAATAAAGAAAAATCATCACAAGTCTGATCCATAAAGGGCTTAAGCCCCGGGCTTAAGCCCTGGAGTTTGGCACTTTAAGGAGCCTGTGGGCGGAGGGCACAGGCAGTTGTTGGGGTGTAAAACGGTTTACAGGGTGATAGAGGGGGTCAAGAACGGGCTGCCCCATAAGCGGCGTTGAACAAGCCCTGGAGG
>DAOTXK010000070.1:0-5546 GCA_034435395.1 Anaerolineae bacterium
CAGCGGTCCTGCGGCGCGCCGTCGTCGTTGAGGATCGGCTGGCCGGTGGCGCGGTCGAGGGCCTCAACACCCAGCTCCACCAGGCACATACGGCACATGCCGACCGGCTTCATCTTGGGATGGTAACAGAAGACCGGGATCTCGACGTGGGCATAAACGCGGGCGGCGTCCACCAGGTTCATCCCGGCGGGGACTTCGTAAGGCACACCATCGATGTGAAGGGTTACGGTTTCGGTCATCCGTCAGCCTTTGATGTGCGTCCAGCGCTCGTGACGCGAATTCACCGCAGACCGTGCCCGCCAGCCAGGCCCAGGGGACTCACCCGGCTTCCCGGCAGCACGGGTAAGCCCCTGGCCCATCATCGCGACGGCGCAGCGGTCTGCACCAGCAATTATTCTAACGTGTTTCGTCTATTTTATCGACGAACACCCCCCTGGGCGAGGGCCCCCAGAGCGAGGGATTGAGAACATTGTAACAAGTGATGGGCCAGACGTAAATGATAACGCGCCGGATGTGGGCGGCATTGGTGGGGGCGACGCGGCGAAACGGCTGAATTGAACCACCAAACGGCGGGGAAGGCAACCGGGCAGCGCCGCACACACCAATCGTAGCGGCGCGATGAATCGCGACGCGCCCGCCGGTCCACTACACAACCCGCCGCGCCCGGTTCTTGCCGGGCAGCCGTCAGCCGTTTGTCAGGCGGACCGCGCCGACCTATGGAGCGCATGGGGGGTCTGGTAGGGGCGAGGCATGCCTCGTCCCTACGGGTGGCGCTCATTCCAGCGGCACATCCACCCAGGGCGCGGCGGGATGGCCCGCCTCGTCCAGCACGTCCACCTGAATAAATCGTTCATCCTCGATCACGTACAGACCCAACCGCAGCGTGACCGTCGCTTCCGGCACATCGGCGTCGATCCAGGTGATCAGGCGGTCGCCCGCCCGCCAGTAATGGTCCGGCCAGAAGTCCACGTCCTGCTGGGTCACGCGCTCGCCGCCCGCGTCCAGGAAGTGAGCAAACCAGCGCAGGTAACGCCCCTCGTGGGTGGCCGACGGCAGCGTCCACGCCACATACAGCCGCCCCTCGGCCAGCGCGTAGCCGGTCAGCGCGATCCCGTTGGCGAAGCGGACGGGCGGGAGGTCGATCAGCGGCGGGCCGTTCCAGGCGGGCGCCTGCGGGAAAACGTCGATCACGTACTCCCCCTCCCCGCCGGGCCGCAGCGGGAAAACCTGCGGCGAATCCGTCTGGTAGAGGTCCCCGCCCGGATACGGCAGGGCGCGCGGGGCGGTCAGGACGGCGAACGGGCCATCGGCTGGCAGGACGGCGACTCCCCCGGCGGTGGTCACGACCTCGCGCACGCTGTCCGCCGTCTCAAAGAGCAGCGAGCGCCACACCTGGACGCCGCTATAGGAGCTTTGCCCGCCCAGGATCAGCACGTCGTCGTAGGGGGCCAGCGCCGCCGCCACCTGCATGGAATAACGCAGCGGCGTGCTGAAGCCCTCCGGCGTGTAATGGGTGTTCACGAAGTCCAGCATGCCAAAGTACCAGGCCCCCTGTGACAGCAGCGCCATCCCCAGCCCGCCGTAGACGACCGCCCGGCCCGCCAGCCGGAGCCGCGCCGGCAGCCGGTGGAGCCGGTCCGCCAGCCAGACCGCCCCCAGGCCCGCCCCCAGGCAAAGCGCCGGGATGCCGGGCACAAAATAATGGCCGTAGACGCCGGTCCAGTCCGGCCAGAAGGCCAGCACCGGCAGGGCGACCCACAGCAGCAGGGGGACCGCCAGATGTCGGTAGGCGCGGACGACCACGACGGCGACCGCCCCCAGCAGCGTGAACAGACCCACCAGCGACCACAGCGCGTCAGGAATCGGGTCAACGGCCAGCAGATCGGGCGCGGCCTCCCCGGCCACACCCTCGATGCCCAGGCCGGTGAGCAGCGGCAGGAAGCGGACGAACACCTTGTCCCGCAGACGGAGCGGCCCCTCCCCCCCGACGGCTCCGATCAGGCTCGCCGGGTCGCCCCCGGCGTACTGCGCCAGTCCGACGGCGAAGGGCACCATCACCAGCCCGCCCAGGAGCAGCCCCAGCGCCAGCGCCCGCCGGTTGATCCGCCCCCGTCCCCGCCAGACCAGTCCCAGCGCCAGCGGGATCAGCGTCCAGGCGGCGTAATGAATCTGGACGCCCGCCAGGAAAACCGGGATGGCCGCCGCCTGCGCCGGACGACGCCCCTCCCAGTAACCGTGGAGAAACAGCAGCAGCCCCAGCAGGATAAGGGGCGTGTGGAGATTCTGAATCCAGATGGTGCGGCTGTAGATGACGGCGTAGGGGTTCAGCGCGTAGGCGAACCCGGCGATGACCGCGACGCGGGGATGGGCGTAACGATGCGCCAGCAGCCACAGCAGCCCGACGCCGACCACGTTCCACGCGCCGATGCCCAGCGTCACCGCCGGCGGGTTGTGGAATACGGCATAGGGCAGCGCCAGCAGGTAATGGGCCATCGGCGAATTGGGCAGCTCGGCGGACGACATCTGTCCCAGCAGCGGGAAGGCCCGCCCCGCCGCCACCCCCTGCGCCAGGTATAACAGCTCCGCCTGGTCGTATTTAAAGTGCAGCACGTCCGGGCGGCCCAGGCGCATCACCGCCGCCGCCAGCAGAATCGCCGCCAGCCAGAACAGGTCGCGCCGGGTGATGGGATGAGTGGGGAACGTCGGGTGGTGCACCGGTCATCTGCCTTACCTCACCCCTAGCTGAAAAGGGGTCGGGGGATAAGGGGTGAGGTGGAGCGATCCTACCGCAGCGGCGGGCGGCTGGCGACAGCCCTGCCCGCCGGGGTGGCGCTCCCCCGCCAAACGTGCGCGTGTCTGACAGCAACGGCGGACGCTGTTGGGATATCAACGTCCGCCGCCGCCGTGTTCTGGCGAGGTGCGCCGTTTTACCGCGCGGCCTTCTGGGCGGGGCGTTCGGCGGGCCGCCGGGCGACCTGCTTTTCCCCGGCTTCTGCTTTCGCCAGCCACTCGAGGTAATCCTGGCGGAAGTGCTGGATGGTGGCCGTCACCGGGTTCACGGCGAACTGCCCCAGCGCACACAGCGTGACCCCGCCGCCCATGTTGGCCGCCACCTCGTTCATGATGGCGATGTCCCCCTCGGCGGCGCGGCCGGCCAGCAGGGCCTCGTAGCGCTTCTTGAGCCAGTAGGTGCCCTCGCGGCAGGGCGTGCACTTGCCGCAGCTTTCGTGGGCGAAGAAGCGGATCATCTTGGCGGCGGCCCAGGCCATGTTGACCGTCTCGTCCAGCAGGATGATCGAGGCCGAGCCGAGCGTCGAGCCGATGGCCTCCACATCCTCGTAGGTCATGGGCGTATCCAACACCGCATCGGTGGCGGGCAGGATCGGTCCTGACGCGCCAGAGGGCAGAATCGCTTTCAACGGTTTGTCGTCGGGGATGCCGCCGGCGTGCTCGAAGATCAGCTCGCGGAAGGTGGTGCCCAGCGGCAGCTCGTAGTTGCCCGGTCTGACCACATGCCCGCTGACGGAAAAAATCTTGGGGCCGGGGCTTTTTTCCGTGCCGATCTGCCGGTAAGCGTCCGCCCCGTGGGCCATGATCCAGGGGACATTGGCCAGCGTCTCCACGTTGTTGACCACCGTGGGCGCGTAATACAGGCCGCCGCCCATCTGCGCCGGGAACGGCGGGCGCACCCGCGGCTGGCCCAGCAGCCCTTGCAGGCTGTTGAGCAGCGCCGACTCCTCGCCGCAGATGTACGCCCCTGCGCCGAGGTGGGTGTACACCTGGCAGGACCAGCCGGAACCCAGGATGTCCTCCCCCACCAGGCCCTCCTGCCGCAGCCGGGCGATATGCCCGTCCAGTTCGTGGGCCAGGTCCCAGAACTCGCCGCGACAGTAGATGTAGATCGCCCTGGCCTGGACGGCGTAGGCGCAGATCAGCGCGCCCTCGATCACCTGGTACGGGTTGTTGTCGAGCAACTGGCGATCCTTGAAGGTGCCCGGCTCCGACTCGTCGGCGTTGACCACCACGTATTTGACCGGCGCGTCTTTGGGGATGAAGCCCCACTTGACGCCGGTGGGGAAGCCCGCCCCGCCGCGCCCCCGCAGCCCTGACGCCTTGACCGCGTTGATCACCTCGTCCGGCGTCAGGGACGTGACGGCCTGGCGGAAGGCGTCAAAGCCGCCGTTCTCGCCGTACACCTCCAACCGATTGATGTCAGGAATGTCCAGGTCACGCAAGAGAATGTGCTGCACCATGGGCTGTCGTTCTCCCTGAAGGAGCCTCACCCTGCTGCTGTCAGGATAAAAGCTGCCGGGAACATTAACAGATCGCGATATTTTTCACGGATTCAGAGTATAACAAAAGACGGGCGGATTTCCGAATGAATATTAAACGGCTATGCCTCGCCGGGAGGCTGATCGGCCCTGTCGTCCTGATGCCGCCAGGTCAGCGCGGCGAGCAGCGCGCCCAGCAGCACCAGCAGGTACCCCGGCGTGGCGCACAGCGGCCCGTTGTAGAGCGCGATGCCCGCCGTGTAAAAGATGCCCAGCGCCCCCACGACGATCAGGCCGATCCAGGGCAGCGGCCCCTCGCGGAACGCCGCCGCCGTGGCCAGGGCCAGCCCACCCAGCACCAGGGCGTAGTGCAGCGCGTCCCATACCCGCCGCCAGACCCAGCCGAACGACGGCGCGGCCTGGACGGGGAGGGCGCTCTCTGCCGGGGTCGCCAGCAGCCGCGACCAGTGCGGCACCAGCCGGGGAAACGGCTCGCCGGGCACGTCCGACGGCCAGGCCATCAGCAGCGTGGCGCAGGCGACCATCGCCAGCCCCAGGAAAACCACCGCCAGCATGCCCCGCGACGGCGAGGCCGAGCGGCGAATGGAGAATGTTGAATCAGCGTTTTCCACTGACGCCGGATACCTTCACTTGGGCGCTCACCATTCACCCTTCCCCACTGGTCTACACGTCCTGGCTGTCGCGTTTGGAGAAGTAGATCACGTCGTCATGGCGGACGTATCCGGCCTGGGTGAAGAGCGCCAGGCTGGCCTGGTTCCAGGACTCGATATGGGCGGAGATGACGGGCAGGCCGCGCTCGTCCCGCAGGACGCGCTCCGCCTCGCCGATCAGGCGCTTCCCCAGGCCGCGCCGCCGGTAGTCCGGGTGCACGGCCAGGCGGTTGATCCAGCCCCGGCGGCTGTCGTGGGTCGCCAGGACCACGCCGATCAACCGCCCGTCATCTTCCAGCCCGATGGCCACCTGGCAGCCGGAGGCGAGCTGAGCGGCAAAGGCTTCCCCCGAATCCCGCCCCCCGGGCCGGATGTGCAGCCCGGCGGCCTCCCACAGCGCGCGCACGGCCTCGTAGTCGTCGGCGGTCAGGCGGCGGGTGGTGATCGGTGATTCAGTCATCGTCGGAGAGAACCGTGTGGGTCGGCCAGGCCAGACGGGCATCCCGGAGGGAACAGCGGCGCGGCGTGCCCCCCTTACCCGGCGTCGTCCGCCGTCGATTGACCATCCTCTGGCGGCGGCTCGACCCCGGCTTCGGCCCGCCAC
>DAOTXK010000071.1:0-10531 GCA_034435395.1 Anaerolineae bacterium
CATCACGTCTCCCCCCAGGTGATCGCCTGTCATGCCCCAGGGCCAATAGCGGTCTGCTTTTAAACCGCTCCCCCAGCCCTGCCTGGTTGTCGCCCCTTAGCGGGAGCTATAGCAGCGGCCCCGCCAGGTCGTCGTCGGCGAACAGATCATCGTCCTCTTCCAGGATGACATCGGCGACGGGCAGGGTGAAGGCGAAGATCGAGCCGCCTGCCGGGTTGTCCTCGATCCAGATGCGCCCCTGGTGGGCCTCCACCGCCAGGCGGCAGAAGGTCAGCCCCAGGCCGGTCCCCCGCCGCCGCCCGCGCGCGCCTTCGATCTGCGTGAAGCGGTTGAACAGGCGCTCCTTCTGGTCGTCGGGGATGCCGGGGCCGGTATCGCTGACCTCCACGCGGATGTGGTTCGGCGGCGCGCCGCCTTCGCCGGGCGGGTAGGCGGCCAGGCGGACCAGGCCGTCGGCAGGGGTGAACTTGAGGGCGTTGTCCACCAGATTGAGCAGCACCCGCTCGATCTGGTTGCTGTCCACGTCGAGCAGCGGCAGGTTGTAGGGCACGTCCACCGCCAGGGTGACATCCAGTTCGCGGGCCAGCGAGTCCATTTCGATCACCACATTGCTGGCCAGGGCGTTGAGGTGGATCGGCTCGCGCTCCAGTTTCAACTGCCCGCTTTCCATCTTGGCGATATCCAGCAGGGAGTCGACCAGGTTGAGCAGCTTACGCACAGCCCGCATGCTGGTATCGGTGGTGCGGCGCACGATGGGGGCATATTCGCTCTCCGCCGGGATCAGGTCGTTGAGCAGCTTGAGGCTGGCGGTGACCGCCGTCAGCGGGCCGCGCAGGTCGTGCACGATCATGCGGCTGAGGTCGTCGCGGGCCTGGGCCACTTCCTGCCGCTCGGTTTCATCGGCGAAGACCATGAGCAGTCCCAGCAGCGCCCCGCTTTCGTCGCGCACGGGGGCCAGCTGCCGGCTGAGGTACACGTGGTGCGGCTGGTGCAGGATGTAGGAATACCCCCCGGCGTGCTCGCCCTTCCACAGCCCGGCGCGCAGATCGGCCAGCAGCAGGCGCAGGTCGCCCGGTGTGAAGCCCAGGCTGGCGGCGAAGGTCGAGCCGGTATCCACCAGCAGGTCGTCCACCAGCCGCCCGACCAGCATGGAGGGCTTGAGGCCGATCAGCGATTCGATGCGCGGGTTGGCCAGGGCCACCTCGCCGCTGTTGTCGATCAGCAACACGCCTTCGATCATGCTGTCCAGGATGACCTGCAACCGGTCGCGGCCCTCGGCGATGCGTTTGAAGAGGCGGGCGTTGTCGATGGCGATGGCCGCCTGGTTGGCCAGCTGGGTGACGAAGGTGATGTCGTCGTCGCCATAGGCGCTGAGGTAAGGGCTTTCCACCGTGATCACACCCAGCGTCTCGGCCTCGCGGCGGATGGGCACGCTGAGCTGGCTGCGGGTAGCCGGGTTAAAGGCCCGGTAGGTGGGACTGTCGGCCACGTTTTCCAGCACGATCATCCGCCCGGTATCAAACACGGTGGCCGTGACGCCGGTCCCCAGCGACACCGCGTTGGCGAACACGCCGGGCGGGTAACCCCGGTGGGCGACAGCCCGAATCCCCAGTTCGCCGTCTGTGCCCACCACCACCACCCCGGCGGCGCTGCGCGTGCCTTCCAGGGCGCGGTCCAGCACCAGCTCGAAGATTTTTTCCAGGTTAAGGATGGCGGTCAGTTCCTGGCCGATGTCATAGAGGGCCTGCAACTGGTTGACGCGGCGGTCCAGGGCGATGTCGGTGGTGGTGTATAGGCGGGCGTTATGCATGGCCAGGGCGGCCTGCACGGCGAAGGCCCGCATCAATTCGATCTCTTCGCCGCTGAAGGCGCGCGCCTGGTTGAAATAGGCCGTGATCACCCCCAGCGGCGTGTCCCCGGCGACCAGCATCAGCTCGATCCAGGCGTGTTTGCCTTCCCGGTCCAGGAGGGCGCGGTGTTCGTCGCTGACCTGGGGATCGTGGTGGGAGTCGGCCACCACCACCGGCTGGCGGCCCAACCGGGCCGGGTCAAGGCCGCTGGACTGCCGGGCGATCAGCGGTTCGGGCGGGTGTTGGCTGAAGGCCTCGCTGAGGCCGATATTGCGGACCAGCGTCAACCCGTCGTCCCCATAGACGTATACGGCCACCGCATCGCAGTTGGCCACCGCCACCACCGAGGACGTGATCAGGTTGATCACTTTCTCCGGGGAGAGGGTGCCGGTCAGCAGCGCCGAGATGCTGTTGAGCGTCCCCAACTGAAGGGCGCGGTCCTGGGCCTGGCCGTAAAGCTGGGCGTTCTCGATGGCGATCCCGGCCTGAGCGGCGATGTTCATCAACAGGCGCTGGTCGGCGGCGCTGAGCAGGTGTTCGGGATCGCCGGAGGCGACGGCGATCGCGCCCAGGACCCGGTCCGGGGCCAGCAGTGGCACGCCCAGCCAGGAATACACCGGTCCCGACGGCGGTTGCAGGCCGAGCCGCCGGGCCTCCAGGCTCACATCGCGGGCCACCAGCAGTGGGGCGCGCTGGTTGATCACATGGTCGAGCAGCTCTTCGCCCGGCGGGCGCGGGGGGAGTTCGACCGGGCTGCCCCGGCGGATGGCCAGCGGGAAAGAAATCTGGTGGGAGAGGGAGTCCAGCAGGGCGACGGTGAAGTGGTCCACGTTGAGCAGGTGCGCCACCTGCAGGTAGATCGTCTCCAGCAGGGAGTGGAGTTGGAGGTTGGTGCGCAGGGCCTGGCTGACCACCGAGAGCGAGGACAGTTCCTGCACCTGCTGGCGGTAGTAGAACTGGGTGCGGCTGAGGCCGTACACGCCGATCACCACCAGGATCACGCCGCTGATCAGGATGGTCCAGGAAAGGTTGTCCAGGTCGGTGGCCACCACGGCCCCCAGGATGCCGAAGGGCACCGGCAGCACCACCACCCCGGCCAGCGTCAGGGCATCGGCCTTCCAGACGGCGTAGACCGACTCGCCTTCCAGACGGATGCGCAGCGCCAGAAACAGCAGGTAAAAACCCACGTAACCCGCCGTGAGGGCCAGCAGCGGCAGGGCGTCGCCGGGCACCATGGACCCCAGGGGCAGCCGCCCGCCGAGGTGGATGTAGAGCGTCGCCCCGACCAGCAGGCTGAGCGTCAATTGGGCCATGATTTCGGCCATCGTACCCAGGCTGCGGACCGTCACCCGGCGGCGGGGCAGCCATTCCTCGGCGCGGGCCGCCTGGATCAGGCCGCCTACCAGCGCGCCGACGGCCACCGCCCAGATCGCCTCGGAGGCGGCTCCCCCGTGGCCCAGGGTGAGGAAGGCCATGATGGCGAAGACGTGGGCAGCGCTGATCTCACTGGAGGTCAGCAGGACGCCCAGGTTGAGGGCCAGGGCGGTGAGCGCCGCGAACAGCAGCCACAGCCCCAATACACTGTCCAGCCGGTCGGGGATGTTCAGGATCAGGACGAAAAGCGTCAGCAGGCCCAAGGCCCAGGAAAAAAGGGGGGTGTTCCGTCTGGCCCTCATGTGTTGTCTGTCCGGCGGCTCTCTCGATGGTGGTGATCGGTCCTCAGCCTCGGCCCACTGGCCTCTGATCACTGGCGGACGGCGCGGAAAACATCCCTGAGCCTCGGTGGGAGCGGCGGGCGGGTCAGCGGCCTTTCTCCGTTTCGCCCGGCGATGAAACCTCGCTGGCGACCAGGGTCTGTTGCATCATACTCATTTCGGGCGAGGTGGGCAAGACAAATCGAAACGCGGCCCCGCCTTTCGGGCTGTCCTCCACCCAAATCCTGCCCTTGTGCGCCTCGATGGCCAGGCGGCAGAAGGCCAGTCCCAGCCCCAGGCCCTTGCGGCTGCCCCGCGCTGCCTGGCCGGTGATGCCGGTGGTGAACTTCTCAAAGATGCGTTCGCGCAGCTCCGGCGGGATGCCCGGCCCGGTATCTTCGACGGTGACCAGCACCGCGTTCTGGCCGGGGTTGGCCTGGGCGGTCACGCGCACCTCGCCGCCGGATGGCGTGTAACGCAGGGCGTTATCCAGCAGGTTGACGAACACCCGGCGTATCTTCTCCGTGTCCATCACCAGCGGCGGCAGATCGTCCGGCAGGTCGGTGATCAGGGTGACGCGAGCATCCCGCGCCAGCACTTTCAGCAGCTTCATGGCCTGCTCCAGCGGCTGGCTGAGGAAGGTGGGGGCCAGGTCCAGCGGCAGGTCCTCGCGTTCCATCCGGGCCACATCCAGCAGGCTCTCCACCATCACCAGCAGGCTGTCGGCGCTGCTTTCCGCCACCTGCACGATCTCCCAGGTCATCTGGTAATCCGGCGGGTCCAGGCCCAATTCCTGTAGCATGCTCAGGCCGCTTTTGATGGCCGTCAGCGGGCTGCGCAGGTCGTGGACGATGGTGTAGGTGAGTTCGGCGCGGGTCTCCTCCAGCATGTGGGCTTCGGTGACATCATGCCAGACGAACACGCGGCCCAGCGGCTGCCCGTCTTCTGAGAGCACGGGGGCGCTGGTTTCCTCCACATAAAGCGGTTCGCCGTACAACTCGGTCTTCAACTGCCGCTGGGTGATCTGGTGCGGGTCGCGGCGCAGGCTGCGCCACAGTTCCTTCAGGCTGTCCCCGGTGAAGATATCGTTGAGGCGCGGGACCTGCCGGGCCAGCGCCTGCCGTACCCGCAGGATGTGCTGGCCCACGTAGGGGCGGATATCCACCCCCAGGAAGTCCTCGGCAGCCGGGTTGACCTGGAGCAGATAGCCGTTGTTATCCACCAGGACCAGCACGTCGCCAATGGTGTTGAGGATGGCCTGCAAGCGGTCGCGACCGCTGCGCACCTGCTCATACAGGCCCACGTTGCGGATGGCCACAGCCGCCTGGTTGGCCAGCAGTTCCAGCGCGTGGAGCTGATTCTCGTCCAGCGTGCTGGAACTGGCGACGGCCACGTTGAGCACGCCCAGCACCTGCCGGCCCTGGATGAGGGGGATGCCGGCCACCGCCTCGATGGCGACGCCGGGGATGCTGACCGCCTGCAACTCCTTCCCCTGGATGACGGTTGGCCGACCGGAATGCGCCGTGCGGTAGGTCACGCCGTCCGGGCGCGGCGTCATGGCTTCCACGTCGCGCCGCCCATCTTTCCACAGGCTGGCAGCGAAGGTCAGCCGGTCGGCGCGCTCGTCGTAGAGGTACAGGTGAACGTCTTCTGCCGGCACGATGGCCATGGCGCTGCCGCAGACGACCTCCAACACGGTGTCCAGCTTGAGGGTGTCCAGCAGTTCCAGGGAGAGCTGGCGCAGCGAGTGCAGGATTTCGATCTGACGCTGGCGGCTCTCGAACAGGCGCACCCGCTCGATGGCGATGGCGGCCTGGTTGGTGAGCAATTCCAGGGCGCGCACTTCATCCGGGCCAAGCTGGGCCGGGTCTTCCACGGCGGCGTTGAGCACCCCCACCGTCTGCCCGGCGCGTTTCAGGGGGAAGACGCCCAGCATCCTGGTGGGGATGCCGGGCAGCTTTTCCACATCCTCGCTGATCAATGGACGGCCAGCCTGAAGCCCCTGGCGGGTCAGGCCGCCGGGGCGCGGGATGGCGGCCTCCACATTGCGCCGCCCGTCCCGCCACAGACTGGCGGCGAAGGTCAGTTCGTCGGTGGTGTCGTCATAGAAGTAGAGGTGGATGTTGAGCGCGCCCACCAGTTCCAGCGCCACGGTGCAGACCTGTTCCAGCACTGCTTCCATGTTGGGCGCGCCCAGCAGGTCCATGGAGAGGCGGCGGATCGCATCCAGGAATTCGATCTGGCGCTGGTTGCTGGCGAAGAGGCGCGCCCGCGCCAGGGCAATCGCCGCGTGCCCGGCGAGGTTGAGCAGGAAACGCTGATGGTGCTCGGTGAAGACCTCCGCCATCTCGCTCTCCAGGTTGATCACGCCCAGCGGTTTGGCCTCATACTGGATGGGCACGCATAACACGGAGTGGTAGCCGGAGCCGTGACCGGGGGCAGGGTAGGCCGGTTCCCGGCGAGTATCGGGGACCAGGACCGGCGCGCCGCTTTCCAGGCCGCGCCCGATGCTCCCCCGCTCGCTGGTCAAATGATTTTCTTCAGCCAGGGAGCCTTTTTCGCCGCCCAAGCGCCAGTAGATCAGCAGGGTGTGAACGTCGGTCAGCAGGGCGCAGGACAGCATATCCGCCCTGGTGACGGTGTAGGCGGCGTCCAGCACCGCCGCGATGATGGCCCGTTCATCCACGCTGGCGGAAATGCGGCGCAGCACGGCTTCCAGGGCGGTGATCTCCACCACCCGGTCGGCGAGGGCGGTTTCTGTCAGGTTGTAGAACTGCGCGTTCTGGATGGCGGTGGCGGCCTGGCTGGCGATAGCCTCGGCCAGGTTCACGTCGTTGGCGGGCAGGGCGCGCGGCTTGAGCAGGCCCAGCGCCAGCAGCCCGATCACCTCATCCCGCATCAACAGCGGCGTCAACACCAGGGAACTCAGCCCGGTGGCCGCGAAGATGCGGCGCATCCAGGGGGACAGTTCGGTTTCCGCGGCCTGGAACACGCAGGACCAGCGGCCCTGGAGCGCCTGGGTGACTTCCGGCATGTCGGGCAGCGGCAGGGAAAAGTCCGGCGCTGGCAGGTCAAAGGGGGCGTTAAAGCCGCGCGCATGGGCCAGCGCGTTCAGCGCGTTGTTGTCCTGATCCCACAGGGCCAGCGTGGCCGAGTCCAGGTCCAGCGCGTCCACGATCCAGTCCACCACCGACTGGCTGACCTTATCCAGAGCCAGGCTCTCGGTGAAGATGCGGGTTGCCTCCGCCAGGTAGGCCAGGCGTTTGACGGCGTTCTGCGTCTCGTTGAACAGGTTGGCATTCTCGATGGCCACCGCCGCCTGGTTGGCCAGCATCTCCAGCAGCCGCATTTCGTTCTCGCCGGGGAGGTGCCGCTGCTGGTAGAAGACTATGATGAAGCCCATCAGGTCGCGGTTGGGGGAGAGCGTCCGCTGGTTGACGATGCTGCGGATGGAGATGAAGGGGGCCACCGTCAGGGCGCGGATGCCTTCGTGGGCCACCAGCGAGTACAGCCAGGCGGCGCTGGGATCAGTTTCGATGTCGGGGACGCCCTTGGCCCTGGCGGAGGTCAGCAATTGCGTCCAGGACAGCCGGGAGTCGCCCTGCAGGGGATTGAGGGCGTCCAGGGTGGCCGTATCCAGGTTGATGCTGAAGACCGGGTTAAAGCCTATCGGGTCCTCGATTTTGAGGAAGATGGCCGCCTTGGGCGCGCCCGCCAGTTGCACCGCCGTTTCGCAGATCTGGGTGAGGATGGTGTCCAGGTTGAGGCTGGCGTTGATCACGTTGGACACCTGGTTGATGGACACCACGCCCTCGGTGAGTTGCTGGGCTTCCGAGAGCAGCCGGGTGTTACGCAGCGCCACCGCCGCCTGAGAGGCGATGATCTCCAGCAGTCGCTGGTTGGCCGGGGAATAGGCGTGAGGATTGGTGGGGTGCTGGGCCACCAGCGCGCCGAACACCTCCTCCCGGTCGTAGATCGGCACGCCCAGGAAGGCCCGGCAAGAGCGGTCCAGGTCGGTGGGCATCAGGCCCACCTGGGCCGCCAGTTCCTGGTAGCCATCGGCCAGGAGCAGGGGGGTGCAGGTGTGCAGGATGTATTCGGTCAGGCCGTTGCGCCAGGGCTGGGCCGACTGCTGGACCGGCTGCCCCTCCCGGATCATCAGCGGGAATTCCAGCGCGTGCTGCTCGCGGTTGTAGAGGACGATGTAAAACGTCGGCGCGTCGATCAGGCGGCTGACCTGCTCGTAGATGGCCTGGACCAGCTCCTGGGTGGACCGGGTGGAGGCCAGCATCTCGCCGACGGCATTCAGGGTGCTCAGCTCCTGGATGTAGCGATCCAGGGCATTGCGCGAGATGCTGAGGCTGCGGATCAGCGGGGCGGACAGCATCAGCACCCACAGCATCAGGGCGAAGGCCAGCCAGCTGGAGCCAAAAAAGACGTAGAAGGCAATGGCCAGGATGGCCGCTGGCAGGTCCAGCGTCGCCTCGGTGAGCAGGAAGTGGGGGAGCTGCTGCCGCAGTTCCGCCGGGCTGATGGCGATGGCCGACCGGCGCAGCAGCAGGTACAGGGCATTGCTGGCGGCGAAATTGGTCGCGAACAGCGCCAGCAGCGGCAGCAGGGCAGGGGCGTCTATCAGGCGCAGCGGCACGCGCCCGCCGATCAGCTGGTAGCCGGCCGCGCCCACCAGCAGGCCAGGCCCCAGCGCGCCGATCTCGCGCAGCGCCTGGCGGGCGGTTCCCCGCCAGTTGCGGCTGGATAGCGGCGGGGACCCCGAGGGCGGGAGCAGCAGGGCCAGCGCCCCGGCCAGCAGCGCGCCGATGACCAGCACACCCAGCGCCGGGAGCAGGCCGAAAGTGAGGTAGGTCGCCAGCAGCGGCAGGTTCAGGCCGAAGATTTCCCGGACCGGCAGGCGGTCGGGAACTTGTTGCAGGGCATAGATCAGGTACAGGGCGATATAGGTGAGCCAGCCCAGCCACAGATAGGTGACGGGGTCAGGCCACGGCGGGAGGACCAACAGGGCAGCCAGCACAATTCCCCCCGCCACCAGCAACCCATACCAGCGGCGGTACCCTTCCGGCGAAGGGCTTGAGAATTCCGGGGATGAAGGCGAGGCCATCAACCAGTACTCCTGGGCATCAGGCATGAACGCACAATCGGCTGGCCCTTGCCCTGATCGGCGCGACGTGACGCGGTGGTGGAGCGCCCCTCGGTGGCCGCCCTGGACAGCTCACTGCGCTTGCTGACGATCGGTCGGGTGATCGTGGCACCAACCAACGTGTATGTCAGCGTTTGCAGCAATGTAACATGGATTGGCGAACAAAGCAATGAGAAGGGTGATTAATTAATACGACCACCGAACGTTACGTTAACTATTAACCAGGCGAAGACTGGGCGCTTAGCTAAAGGATGGGAACGGCGACCGGTCGTCCCGAATCGGGGCAGAGACGGGCCGTCACCGGCTGAGGAAGCCCTGTTTGAGCAGCCAGTCGGCCAGCTGTTCGGCGTTTGGCTCGGTGATCAGCGCCCCCCGGTCGATGCCGCGCGGACTCCGATCCGGCGGGAGCGGGGTCGGCTCGCTGAGGGGCAGGTCTTGGCCTGGCAGGGCGGCGATCAGCGTGGGGACGGACAGGTAGCCGGTCCAGTCCAGCAGCCGTTGCCGGGCCGCCGGATCGCGGTCGATGTTCACCTCGCGGCAGGGGACTTCCAGCCGTTTGAGCACGCTGCGGGCGATGCTCACGTAAGGGCAGCCCGCCGTGCGGACGTACATGACCAGTTCGCGCTCCATCACACCATCTCCAGAAACAAAAGCGAGTCTGTCCAGGATGACTGGCGATTGCGCGTCTCTCCGCCCCTTCCTGTCCGTTCCCGCCGTCGGGGCGGCCTGAGGCGCTCACGCCCGCCTTTATCCCCTTACGACGGTCCCGGCGTCTCCAGCGGCGTGGGCGTGTAGATGGCGGTCGGCCAGGGCGTCAGTTCTGGCAATGGGGTGGGCGGGGTGGCCTCCAGGAAACACAGCAACCCGGAGACGATGCCCTGGGCCAGCAAATCGGGATGGTTTTCCAGCGTGTCGCGATCCTCATAAAGGAAACCCAGCTCGATGATGGCTGCCGGGGTGATGGGCGCGATCTCGCGGAAGGAATGGTACTCGGTCATGTCGCGGCTCACGCTGGGGTGGAGCGGCAGGCCCGTGATCTCGCCGTAATGGCTGATCAGGCAGTCCACCAGCCGGGCGTCGTCGGCGCGGGTCGTGGTCCGGGCGGCGGGCGGCGCCACCTTGAAGCCGGTCGCGCCGGGCAGGTCGAAGTGATGGCAGGTGTCGGCGTGGATGGAGAGCAGCACGGAGGCTTCATAGTTGTCCAGGCGGGGGTCCCACTCATCCAGCAGCTCCACGTCGTAACCGCGCCCGCTGAGCGACTGCACCACCAGCTGGGCCACGCTGCGGTTGACCTGGGCTTCCGTCAGCCCGTCCGGGCACACCGCGCCGGGGTCGTCGCGCCCGGTGGAGGGATGCGGCCCCCAGTGCCCGCTGACGATGCCCACCCGCCGCATCCACAGCGGGGTGGGGATCGGCGTCGGCGGGGACTGCGCGCTCAGCGTGGCATAGGCCGGGCGCAGGCCCTCGCGGGTCTGGTCGCTGAGGAAGCTGGCGGGCGTCCAGAAAGTGAAGATGGTGGCGATCAGCACCGCCGCCGCGACCACGATCACCATCGACTGGACGGCGCTGGCGCTGGCCCCGGCAGGGCGGGGCCGTTCCCGGCGGCGCTGCGCCCGGCGCTCCCGAAGGGATAAGCCGCGTTCCCGAAGGGATAAGCCGCGTTCCCGAAGGGATAAGCTGCGTTCCTGGACGGCCTCTCCACCGGCTTCATCTGGGGGGGCCTGGGCCGCCTTCGCCGCCAGGATTTCCTCCAGCCAGGGCGGGTTCGCCTCGGCATCGCGGGCGTCGGCGGGCAGCCAGGCGGGCGGCTCGTCACTGGCGACAGCCCCGGC
>DAOTXK010000072.1:0-1904 GCA_034435395.1 Anaerolineae bacterium
AAGGCGGCCTTACGCCGGCCCCGGCAGCCCCAGGCGCTCGTACTGCTCCGGCGGCCGCTCGAAGTTCGGCGCGTGGACCCACTCGCAGCCGTAGGGCGGTAGCATGTGCCGGTTGAGCGAGTCGAACGTCACCATGATGGCCTTCATCAAAGCCCTCCCCCCTCGTGAACAGGCGCACACACACCCTACTGTACACCCGGCTGCCGCCCAGAAGAACCGATTGTGATGACGCCTGAGGCGGCCATACGAGCCGCGGGCTGGCTTTTTCCCTGGCAGCCGGTCCGGTTGTGCCGCATAATCGTACTCATCCGGCTGGCGGAGTTGAAGGAGCCGGACTGGCCACTGAAGCTCGATCGGGGCGATCTGGTCTCGGTCGTGGCCGCTGGTGGGCGAGGCTGAGGCGGTGCGGGCGCGCGAAGGGGCGCAGGCAAACGACATGAGCGACCTCATCACCATCCCCAACCTGGGCCAGTTCCCGCCGGACTCCGGCCTGGTGGCGCTGGAGACGTGCAGCGACGGGCGCTTCCGGGTCGGGCAGGATGGCGTGACGGCCATCGCCGCCACCGGCGACGGCAAGGTGGAATTTATCGCCTTCGGCGACCGGTCGCTGGCTTATGTCACGTCGGCCATGGGCTACCCCGCCTACTACCCGGTCCACCCGGTGGCGCTGGAGAAACCGGTTCGGGCGGTGTTGATGGACCTGGACGGGACCAGCGTGCGCAGCGAAGGGTTCTGGATATGGATCATCCAGCAGACCATCGCCAGCCTGCGCGGCGACCCGGCGTTTGAGCTGGAGGAGGCCGACCTGCCCTACGTCTCCGGGCACAGCGTCTCCGAGCACCTGCAATACGGCATCAACAAATACTGCCCGGACAAAACGGTGGAGGAGGCGCGGCGTTACTACTTCCAGCACACTCACCGCGAGATGCAGGCCATCCTGGCGGGGGGCGGGCGGGCGGATGCCTTTGTGCCCGCGCCGGGCCTCAAAGATTTTTTGCTGGCGCTCAAGGCGAGGGGAGTCCGGATCGGGCTGGTGACTTCCGGGCTGTACGAGAAGGCCTACCCGGAGATTCTCTCCGCCTTCCGGACGCTGGGTCTGGGCGCGCCGGAGGACTTCTATGACGCCATCATCACGGCGGGGTATCCGCTGCACCGGGGGGCCGTCGGCACGCTGGGCGAGCTTTCCCCCAAACCGCATCCCTGGCTGTACGCCGAGACCTGCCGGGTGGGGCTGGGCATCCCCTTTGAGGAGCGGGGGGCGGTGGCCGGCATTGAGGACAGCGGGGCGGGCGTGTGCGCCATCCGGCTGGCCGGGTTCACGACCATCGGCCTGGCCGGTGGCAACATCGTGGAGGCCGGGGCGCGGGCGCTCTGCGACTTCTACGCCGCCACCTTCGCGGAGATTCTGGATTTTATCCGGTAAAATGGGAACCGTGGGGAGTCACCGGCCCCGGCTGGCGACTATCGCCAGGGTGATAAGTGACCTTTGAGGTTTCGAATCCTTACGTTTTTCGCTGGATGTTTTCGCCTTAGGGGGCTATCCTGGGGAATCAGGGAGGGTTCCCCGGGGAAGCTGGTCAGGAGGGGAGGTGGTCCGGATGGGCACGACACACGTGATTGCCGTCGACCTGGGCGCGGAGTCCGGGCGCGTGATGCGGGTGGGGTTCGACGGCGCGAGCCTGACCTGGGAGGATGTACATCGCTTTCCGAATATCCCCGTCGAGGTCCGGGGGACGCTCTACTGGGACGTGCTGAGCCTGTGGCAGGCGATCAAAACCGGCCTGGAAATGGCCGGGGAAGCGGCCAGCGTGGGCGTGGATACCTGGGGGGTGGACTTTGCCCTGCTGGACCGGGACGGCCGCCTGCTGGCCAACCCGGTGCACTACCGCGACAGCCGCACCGAC
>DAOTXK010000073.1:0-5151 GCA_034435395.1 Anaerolineae bacterium
GAATAACCTGATCCCTGGCCGCATCGACACGGAGCGCGTCCGCCAACTGGACCAGGCCACCGCCGCCCGGCAGGGCCTCAGCGTCGAAGAGGTGCGCGCCCGGAGCGTGGCCGCCATCCCGCTGGGGCGGCTGGGAACCATCGACGAATACGGCGCGGCGGCGGCCTTCCTGCTCTCGCCCGCCGCTGCCTATATCACCGGCGCAACCCTACAGGTAGACGGCGGTAAGATGCGCGCCGTGTAGCGGCCTTCTCCGGGAGCGCCATCACCAGCAGGGGACAGCCCGCCCGCGATCAGACGCGGGCCTTTGTGCCACATCCTGGCTTCACCGGCGGGAGCATACGCCACGCGCCCGCCCGCTGATACCCCTGCCGGTCAGATGCTGACGCCGATGCGATGGATGGCGAAGCTGTTGTGATCCTGGAACACCTCCGACTTGGTCAGGCGGCCATTGGCGACGGCCACCACCTCGTCAAAGACCATCTGCCCGGCCTCTTCCAGGGTTATCTCGCCGCGCAGCACCGCGCTCACGTCGAGTTCCACCGTGTCCTTCATCAGCTCATACGACCGCGCGTTGCCCGTGACCTTGATCGTCGGCATGATGGGGTGGGACGACGTGTGGCCGCCGCCGGTGGAGAAGACCAGCACCTGGCAGCCCGCCGCCGCCATGCTGCTGATCGACTCCGCGCCGTGGCCGGGGCCGTACATCACGTACAGGCCGGGCCGGTCGCTGGTGGGGCGCGCCGCGATGTCCAGGAAGTCGATGATCGGCGCGCTGCCAGACTTTTTACAGGCCCCCATCGACTTCTCCTCAATGGTCGTCAGCCCGCCCGCGATGTTGTCGCCGGTGGGCTGGGAGCCGCGGATATCCTCGCCGCTGGCCAGCGCCCGTTGTTCCATATCCTGCACGCCAGCGATGATCTTGTCGGCCACTTCCTGGCTGACGGCACGGCTGGTGAGCCACTGCTCGCAGCCCATCCATTCGGTGCATTCGGCCATGATGGAGCGCCCGCCTTCGGCCACGATCAGGTCGGAGCAGATGCCAGTGGCCGGGTTGCTGGCCAGGCCGGAGGTGGTATCGGAGGTGCCGCATTCCATGCCCAGCAGGAACCGGGCCAGCGGCACCGGCTCCCGCCGCTGGTCGCTCAACTGGCGCGCGAAGTCGGCAGCGTAACGCAGCGCCTGGTCGGTCGCCGCAATCAGGCCGCCGGACTCGCGAATATTCACCACCGCCACCGGCTTGGCGGTGGCTTCCTGGATGTCATGGGCGATGTCCTCGGCGGTCGCGCCTTCCTCCCGGAAGTGGTCGATCACGACTACCGCCCCCACGTTGGGGTTCATGCCGGTGTTGGATAAAAAGCGGCGCGTCAGTCGCAGGTCTGGCCGGACCTGGCAGCGGCCCAGCGGATGGGTGATGGCGACTGCGCCGTAAATGTGATCGGCCACTCGCTGGCAAATGCCGTTGGCGTACACCGTGCCGGACAGAATCAGCAGGTGGTTGCGCACGCCAACCGACCCATCCGGACGCCCATAGCCCCAAAATTCAGTCATGGCTGTCTCCCCTCCCTTATGCGCCCGCTGCCCTGTCGCCGCGACCGCGATTGCTCTCGACGTTGTGCAGATGCACGTGCTCGCCCGCCCTGATATTTTGTGTGGCCGTCCCGATGCTCAGGGCGTACTTGATCACCGGCTCGCCCTGGCGAATATCCCGCAGGGCGATCTTGTGGCCGTAGGGGATGTCATCACGGGCCACGACAGTCAGGTCGGTGACACGTCCGTCCGTGCCGACGGTATCCCCGGCCTGGATCGGCTCGCCTACGGCAGTGCCGACATTGTCTTCTTTTTCAATCACGAAAACCTTTTTCATAGGCGTGCTCCCTCCTGTGAGTCAGCCCTGCCTCAGGCGAACTGGGGCAGATATGCCGCGAACTCGGTCAAAAAATCGTCCAGAATGGCGCGGGCGGTGTCGATGTCGGTCACCATCGGGTCCAGCAGCAGGGCCTGCAACAGCAGTTGCCGGTCGCCCAACGCCGCCGCATCCACCACCAGCGAACTCAGCTCCAGCTCCCGGCGGCACAGGGCGGCGATACCTTCCGGCAGCGGCGGGAAGCCCATCCCCTGCACCCCCAGACCGGAGATCACGCCCGGCACCTCCACGATGGCCTCCGGCGGCAGGTTCGGGATCAGGCCGCCGTTATTGGGGATGTTGAGCTGCTCGGTGTAGAGATTGTCATTGTAGTGGATGGCGGCGATGATCTCGGCGATCGGCTCCCGCAGGATGTCAAAATGCCACATATCGCGCAGTTCGTCAACGGCCATCTCGCCACGGACCACGGCCTCCGCGATCGCGCGGCGTCTGGCCCGCCGCCGCCGGTTGCCTTCCCAGTCTTGCAGGGTGAGGTGGTATTTCTCCCAGGGTTTGGTGACCGGGTCGGCCACCCAGGGCAGATACTCGCACAGGTGGGCGTCGCCGGGGGTGGGCATCAGCCCAAAAATTTCTAACATCTCGCGGGTCAGCGGCTCGAAGTCCCGGCGGTAGCCGGTGAGCCAGCGCTCGCGCAGCAGCGGGTACAGGTCCTCGCCGGTCTGTTTATCACGGATGTCGTACACCCACGAAAAATGGTTGATGCCCGCCGCCTTGATGTCCAGCCGCTCATACGCCGCCCGCGCCACCGAGATGAAGTTGGGCATGTTGTCGGCGTTGGTATGGACGTGGAAACCGGCGGGGACCGGGATGCCGTAGCGGTCCGCCAGCACCGCGCCCGCCATCGCGTAGGCCCACAGCAACTGGTGGCACAGCCCCAGCACTTTAACGCCCGTATACCGGTGGACGCCCCAGGTGAGCCGGATCAGCGGGTTGACCAGATTGAGATACCAGGCGTCCGGGCAAAGCGCCTCCATATCGCGGGCGATGCCCAGGATCAGCGGCATGTTGCGGGCGGTGTGGGCGATGGAGCCGGGGCCGCCGTTTTCGGCGTAAGGCTGGCGCACGCCATGCCGCAGCGGAATCTGCCAGTCCATCTCCCAGACGGTTTCCCGCTGCCCGACCTGCACCGACACCACCACGAAGTCCGCGCCGGGGAGCGCGTCCCGGCGATCAGTGGCGCTGGTGATGGTCATCCCGGCCTCCCAGGCTCGATTCATCGTTTCGGCCAGGGCGGTCATGGTCTCCAGCGCTGGCTCGTCGATATCCACCAGGGCCAGCTCCGCCCCGTGCAGGCGCTCGGCGCGCAGCAGCGTGCTCATCGCCCCCAGGCCGAAGATGGCGCTCCCCGCGCCGATGATGACGATCTTAGGCGGTCTGACCATGGCCGTTCACCTCGCCAGTTCCCCGTAGGGCGTCCGGTCCCAGAATTCTTGGAACTTCGCCAGGCCAACGTGGGTATAGGGGTGATCAAAAGCCTCCTGATAGACGGCGAAACCGGCGGTGGTGATGTCCGCCCCGGCGATGGCGGCCTCGGCGATCTGGCGACCGTTGCGCACGGCGGCGACCAGCACCTCGGTCTCAAAGTTGTAGTTGTCACGGATGGTGACGATCTCGTCGATGAGGCTGATGATCGCTTCGGCGTTGGCTTCCTTCCAGCCGATGAAGGGCGAGACATACGTCGCCCCCAGGCGCATCGCCTGAAGCGCCTGCACGGCGGAGAAACACACCGTCAGGTTGACCCGGATGCCCCGCTCCCGCAACATGGCGCACGCCTTAAAACCCGCCTCCGTCGCCGGCACCTTGATCACGAAGTTGGAGGACAGGGCGGCCAGTTTTTCGCCCTCGGCGACCATGTCTTCCCACCGGTCGTGGTGGGGATTGATTTCGACCGAGGCGGTTTTGTCCGTCCCGGCCAACAGCCCGCCGATCTCCCGAATCACGGTCAGGAACGACTTGCCGGAGGCTTCCACATGGCGGGGGTTGGTGGTCACGCCGTCGATGTGCCACATCTCCAGCGCGTACTCGATTTCGTGCACATGGGCGCTGTCCAGAAATAGTTTCATCGGTGATTCTCCTTGATACCCGTCACTGCTGAAAAAGACCAGAAACCAGGGGCACCGCGCGCAGTGCCCCCGCCAATGCCTGTTCCAGGGCCGTCGTCGCTGCCCCCTGCCGGGCCTACTCGGCGCCGCCCGGCAGGTTGATGACCATGAGCTTCATCTCGGTCATCTCCTCGATGGCGTAGCGGGGACCTTCCCGCCCCACGCCCGATCCCTTCACCCCGCCGTAGGGCATCTGGTCCACCCGGAAGGTGGAGACATCGTTGATTTGCAGGCCGCCGACCTCGATTTCCTCAAAGGCCCGCAGGATGCGGTTCATGTTCTGGGTGAAGAGGCCCGATTGCAGCCCGTAGTCGGTGTCGTTGGCCAGCCGGATCGCCTCCTCGAAGTTGTCGTAGGGCGTGACTGTGATCACCGGGGCGAAAATCTCCTCCCGGTTGACGGCCATGTCCGGCGTGGTGTTGGCCAGCACGGTCGGCTGGAACATCGCGCCGTCGCACTGGCCGCCCAGCAGGATTTCCGCCCCGCCCCGGACGGCCTGCTGCACCCGCTCCCACGCCTCCTGGGCCGCCTGCTCGCTGATCATCGGGCCGACATCGACCGCCGGATCGCGCGGGTCGCCCACCTTGAGCTGGCTGACCCGGTCCAGCAGCGCTTCCACCGTCTGATGGTAGACGGGGCGGTGGATCAGCACCCGCTGCACCGAGATGCAGTTCTGCCCGGCGTTGGTGAAGCCGCCCACGGCGATGCGGCTCACCGCATAGTCGAGGTTGGCGTCCTCGTGTACGATGGCTGCCGCGTTGCCGCCCAACTCCAGCCCCACCCGCTTGCGGCCGGCGATGCGCTTCAGGTGCCAGCCGACCGCCGAGCTGCCGGTGAAGGTGAAAAACCTGATCCGCTCGTCGGCCACCAGCTTCTCCGCCCGCCCGCCGGGGCACACCACCACGCTCAGCGCCTCCGGCGGATAACCCGCTTCCAGCGTCATCTCCGCCAGCAGCAGGGCCGAGAGCGGCGTGGCCGAGGCCGGCTTGAGAATAAACGAGTTGCCCGCCGCGATGGCCGGGGCCAGCTTGTGGCAAGCCAGGTTGAGCGGGTAGTTGAACGGCGCGATGCCCAGCACCGGCCCCAGCGGAAAATGACGGACCAGCCCCACCCGCCCCTCGC
>DAOTXK010000074.1:0-33877 GCA_034435395.1 Anaerolineae bacterium
CGCTTACACCTACTGACACCCCCACCGCGACCAATACACCGACATTCACCCCCACGGACACGCCGACAGCCACTGATACGCCAACAGCCACATACACCTACACGGCGACTATGACCAGCACGTCGACGCTCACCCCGACCCACACCCTGACACCTACGCCCGATATCACGCAGACCCTGGTGCAGGCCACGTTGGCGGCGGACTCCATGACAGCCACCATCAGCGCCTGCGACTTTGACTACGCCCTCATCCCCCCCGCTCCAGAGGATCCACAGGCGAGCTACTTCCCGGCTTACGGCGGCGGCACAGAGCCAGTCTACATCGTGAGCAACGCCAACTTTTCGTTTGAGATCACTTTTCTCAATACAGGCACCTGTCCCTGGGAACGGAATACATCGCTGACCTACCTGGAAGGGGAATCCTTCAACGCTGGCCCACGTATTTTCATCCGCGAGCGTGTCAACGTGGGCGCAGAGGTCACGCTTACCTTTGGCGGACGCACGCCCCAGCGCGGCGGCCTGCGCGGTGGAATCTGGGAGCTTCGCACGCCGGGCCAGATTCCCATCGGCAACCCGCTCGCCATCAGCATCTTCACCTACGAATCCCAGTAGCCGTCTCGCCCGAACAAAAACAGAGAGCCGCCTCCCCAGGAAGCGGCCCTCTGCTCATCACCCACTCCAGCGCCGCGTTGCTCACTTCAGCGCCGCGCTCAGTCAGGCATCGTTCGCGGCGTGGCCATCTAGCCCCAGTTCAGCGGCAATGCCTTTCATCGCCTCCAGCACCAATGGGACATGTTCCTGCCACAGATCGACCCCCAGCGCCTCGGCAGCCAGAGCGATCTCCTGGCGGTTGACGGCGGCGGCGAAGCTTTTGTCTTTCCATTTGTTCTTGACGGACTTGATCTGGGTGATGTCGCGAATATCCTTGGTGGGACGGACCAGCGCCACCGCGGTCAGGAAACCGGTCAACTCATCCACCGCGACCAACGCCCGCTCCAACAAAGATTCCGGCTGGATACCGGTCCGCTCGGCGGCGTGCGCTTCAATGGCCCGTACAATCCGCTCGTCGGCGTTCTGTGACCGCAGGTAGGCGATACCCCATTTGGGGTGCCCGTCGTCGGCATCCATGTCGGGGTGTTCCTCGTAGTCAAAATCGTGGACCAGGCCCACCACACCCCACAGTTCCTCATCCTCGCCAAACTTACGCGCATAAGCGCGCATCGCCGCTTCCACCGCCAGCATATGATGGCGCAGCGACGGCGACCGGGTATGTTCCGTGACCAGCGCCCAGGCTTCCTCCCGCTTCATGACCCCCCTCCCCGGTTCAACCTTGTCGGTCAACAAAGCGCCATTGTAGCGCCACCCTGTCGCCGATGGCAAAAACACAACGCCCCTGGTTACTCTACCACCACGGGGCATTGTGCAACCCATCAGCCAGGACAGGCCGGACGTTATCAGGCGGTCGCCAGTTGCTCCTGAGCGAGACTCACGCCAATGTTAATCGCCTCCACGTTGATCGCCAGCATATGCTGCTTACGTTTCGGCAGTTCTGCCCCGATAGCCTCAATCAGCGTCTCCACGGCAACCACCGGCCGGGCAGCCAGCATGGCCCCCGACAGGATCATGTTGGTCATCCGCGATTCACCCAGCGCGTGGGCGGTTTCCGTCGCCGGAATGCGCAGAATGATGATGTCGTCGCGTGGCGTGACGGCTTCCACCAGGGACGTATTCACGACCAGCACCCCTCCCGGCTTGACCAGATCGCTGTACTTGAGCATCGACGGATTATTGAAGACCACGGCGATGCTGGGATGCAGCACGACCGGCGATCCAATCGGCTCATCGCTGACGACAACTGTGCAGTTCGCGGTGCCGCCTCGCATTTCCGGCCCATAGGACGGGATCCAGGTGACGTGTTTGCCTTCGCGCATCGCCGCATAGGCCAATAACTGCCCGGCGAAAAGCACACCCTGTCCGCCGAACCCTGCGAAGATAACCTCTTCCTGCATAGCGCCCCCTGCTTATTTGAGTTCTTTAACCACGTCGAGGACCTTGTAATCGCCAAGCGGGTAGTAAGGGATCATATGCTCCTCGATCCACTGCAAGGCATCCGGCGGGGACAAACCCCAGTTAGTCGGGCAGGACGAGAGCAGCTCGACCATCGAAAAACCCAACCCGGCCAACTGCACCTGGAATGCTGTATGGATCGCCTTCTTGGCCTTACGAATCTCACGCACGTTGTGCAATGAACGGCGCACGATATAGGCCGCCCCCTCTAACTGGGACAGCAACTCGCACATCTTAAGCGGGTACCCCATGGTTTCCACGTCACGCCCGGTTGGCGAGGACTTGGTCCGCTGGCCGGGCAGCGTAGTGGGCGCCATCTGTCCCCCGGTCATGCCGTAAATCGCGTTATTGAGGAAGATAGTGGTGATGTTCTCGCCGCGTGCCGCTGCGTGGATGATCTCAGCCGTCCCAATCGCGGCCAGATCGCCATCGCCCTGGTAGGTAAACACCACCCTGTCCGGCAACACCCGCTTGATGCCCGTCGCCATTGCCGGGGCCCGTCCGTGCGCGGCCTCCACGCCGTCCAGGTCAAAATACTCGTAGGCAAAAACCGAGCACCCAACCGGCGCGACCACGATCGTCCGCTCCTGAATACCCAATTCCTCGATAACCTCGGCAATCAGGCGATGAGCGATACCGTGTGTGCAGCCGGGGCAGTAGTGTGTGGCCACATCTTCAAGCGGCGCAGGGCGCTGATAGACGACCGTCCGAACCATCTCCGTATCCTGAGCGACCACCGCCTGCCTCTCCTTCAACCAGCTATCCCTGACTGAGCCAGCCCCACCCTGGCGGCCAGCGTGCTAATCTCGTGGAAAACGTCCTCCGGTAGCGGTAACGCGCCGCCCAGGCGACCATGGTGGGCAATCGGAACGTCATGTCCGACCACCAGGCGCACATCCTCCAGCATCTGTCCGGCGTTCATCTCCACCACCAGAACGGCCTCAACGCCGCTCGCAACCAACTCTCGGAGCCGATCCTCCGGGAACGGCCACAGGGTTATCGGGCGGAACAACCCCACCGGCAGGCCGGCATCACGCGCCATTTTTACGCCTGATAGCGCAATACGTCCGGCGGTGCCATAGCCCACCGTCAGCAGGCGAGCGCCTTCTGTCTGCCATTCATAGGAGCGCTGCTCCTGCGCCTTGATCACCTTGAGCCGCTCCTGAATGCGCCGGTTGGCCGCTTCATTGCGTTCCGCGCCCAGGTTGATGGACGTGACGATATGCTTCTCCCGCCCCTTGGCCCCGCTGACCGCCCATTCCGGACGAGGCCGGATGGGACGCATGTCCGGCATGACCGCCGGTTCCATCATCTGGCCGATCAGCCCATCACCGGCCAGCAGCACCACATGCCGGTATTTATCCGCCAGATCAAAGGCCGTCACGGTCAGATCAATGGCTTCCTGGACCGACGCTGGGGCCAGCACAATGGGATGGTAATCACCATGCCCCGCCGACCGGGTGGACATGAAGTAATCCCCCTGCGATGGCTGAATATTGCCCAGACCTGGCCCGCCGCGCATCATATTCACCACCACCGCCGGGACATCCGACGCTGCAATGTACGACAGCCCTTCCTGCATCAGGCTGATCCCAGGGCTGGATGAAGAAGTCATCACGCGAGCGCCCGCGCAGGCCGCCCCATACACCATGTTGATGGCCGCGACCTCACTCTCCGCCTGCACAAACACCCGCCCCAACTCAACCATCCGCCCCGCCAGGTGTTCGAGCAACTCTGTCTGGGGCGTGATGGGATATCCAAAATAGGCCTCCAACCCGGCGCGGACGGCGGCCTCCGCAATCGCCACGTTCCCTTTCACCAGTCGCGCGGTCACACTATCCTCCGTCATGCCGTCGCGGCCTCCAGTTTAGAGGCCGGGACATCACGGTACACGGTGATGCAGACATCCGGGCATATCGTCGCGCACAAGGCGCAACCCGTGCACTGCCCATCAGGGTCGATCAGAACGGCTGGGACATACCCCTTGACATTCACCCGCCCCTGGGCCATCTCGATTATGCCTTTCGGGCAGGCCTGGGTGCACAGCGTGCATCCTTTACAGCGCGCCTCATGAATGATAATGGTGCCCGTAGCCATTGGCTCTCCTCTCACCACCACCCCAGCACGCCTGCGCCAAAGAGACAAAAACGCTCACATTAAGCATAGGCCACAATCTGCCGCCCAGTTAGTGGAAAAACTCAGGATGCATCGTGCACATTGTCATAACCCGAGCCGCCTGATCCTGGGCACTATGCCTAAACAAGAATACACACTCTGGCGATTTCGGACAAGCGATATCACCCCGCAGAAGGCACCTCCTATCTACCATCAGCGCC
This sequence comes from Anaerolineae bacterium, assembly GCA_034435395.1. Taxonomy (GTDB): domain Bacteria; phylum Chloroflexota; class Anaerolineae; order Aggregatilineales; family Ch27; genus DAOTXK01. Next base: position 4,403 of record DAOTXK010000074.1, read on the forward strand.
TGTTCTCTGCAAATCGTTCTTGAGCACGAATTTTGATAGTTTCGTCGGCAAGGCCGCCCACACCAAACTCCACTCGCGGGCTTCGTCCAGGCCAGCACCACCCTGCAAACGTTTCGATCCCGGCGAAAAACTTGCCAGGACAGCCAACGCAGGGCAAAATCCGCCGGATAGCCATCAGGTCCGTCCCACCCGAAAACACCGCCCACCCGATGGATAGACGAATCCCCCTAAGTTTTGGGGGTTAAACGGTCAGGCCATTGACCATCAGCCATGACAGGATTACCCTCAATCATAAACAACGAACAGGCCCGAACCCCAAACCATGGCCTGGGGTCAGTGAAAACCGGTGTCAAGCGAGGTATCCGATGCCCGATCTGAATGCCCACACGCTGCCCGCCAGCGAAGTCGCTGAACAACTGGGCTGCGACCTCTCCCGTGGCCTCTCCCCCGAAGAAGCGCAGCGTCGCTTGGCCCAGTACGGTCCCAACGAATTACGCGAGGAACCACCCCCAACTCTCCTGAAAATGCTGTGGGAGCAATTCAACAATTTTGTGGTCATCCTGCTGATCGTGGCCGCTATCGTTTCGGCGATCGTGGGCATATATACGGGCGAGGGATACACCGATGCCCTGGCCATTGTCGCTATCGTGGCCCTGAACGCGATCCTGGGCGTTATCCAGGAAGGGCGAGCGGAAGCCGCTCTCCGCGCCCTCAAAAAAATGAGCGCGCCGGAGGCACGCGTGCTGCGGGGTGGCAAAATTCTGGACATCCCCAGCAGGGAGGTGGTGCCCGGTGACATCGTCATACTGGAGACGGGCAACTACATCCCGGCAGATACACGGCTGTCTGAAGGTTTTAACCTGACCATCGACGAGGCCGCCCTGACCGGCGAGTCGGTCCCCGTCGAAAAACGCCCCGACAGCCTGGTGAGTGAAGACGCCTTGTTGGGTGACAGAGCCAATATGGCCTTCATGGGCAGCATGATCACCTATGGGCGTGGCCGCGGCATCGTGATTGCCACGGGCATGAACACCACGATCGGCCGCATCGCCGAGCTGATCCTGAGCTACGACGAGCCGCCTACCCCGCTGCAAAGGCGGCTGGACCAGCTTGGTCGCTGGCTGGGATGGGCCACGCTGGTGATCTGCGCCATTGTGTTTGTCGTGGGCGTGTTACGCCTGATCAGCGTGACGCCGATCGATGATCTGGGCGTGTGGCTCTCGGCATCCGAACACCAGAACGCGCTGATCGAGTTGTTTATGGTGGCCGTCAGCCTGGCCATTGCCGCTGTCCCGGAAGGCCTGCCCGCGGTCGTGACTATTGCACTGGCGATTGGCATGCAACGCATGATCCGCCGCCACGTGCTGATTCGCAAACTGGCCGCCGTGGAGACGCTGGGCAGCGCCAACGTGATCTGCTCAGACAAGACGGGCACGCTCACCACCAACGAAATGACCGTGGTTAACGTGATGGTGGACGGTCAACTGCTCCATGTCAGCGGCGAGGGTTACCATCCAGTCGGCCACTTCTCACGCAACCGACCGGCGTCAGACGGTGAGAAACTGGCCGCCGCCGAAATGGCCTCGCTGGAAATGCTGGCCCGCGGAGCCATCCTCTGCAACGATGCTGTCATCCAACAGGAAAACGATACCTGGTCCCTGATTGGCGATCCGACCGAAGGCGCACTGGTCGTCATGGGCATGAAGGCCGGTTTACAGGCGGACGCGATCAAGCGGGCATGGCCTCGCGTGGCCGAAGTGCCTTTTGACGCCGCGCGCAAACGGATGACCACCATTCACCGCGCTCCTGACGGCGACAGCCCCCACCAGGTATTCACCAAAGGCGCGCCCGAACTGGTGCTGGAACGCTGCGATCACATCCTGCAACAGGGGCAGGTCCTTCCACTCAGCGAAAAGCAGCGCCAGGAAATCCTGGCCTGTAACGCCGCTCTGGCGGGCCAGGCGCTCCGGGTCCTGGCCATTGCCTGCCGCACCCTGGATCAGCTTCCCAACCACCCGCAGGCGGATGATATTGAACAGGGGCTGACCTTCATCGGCTTGGCCGCGATGCGCGATCCGGCGCGGCCGGAAGTGAAAGACGCTATCGCCGTGGCCCGCCATGCTGGCGTCCGCACGGTTATGATCACTGGGGATTATCCCGATACGGCCGCCGCCATCGCCCAGGAGTTGGGCCTGCTGGAAGATAAGGCCGATATCCTGACCGGCAAGGACCTCAACCAACTCGATGCCGAGGCGCTGCGCGAGCAGACCGCCCACATTTCCGTATACGCCCGCGTCAACCCGGAACACAAGATGCGCATCGTGGAAGCCTTGCAGGACCGCGATAATATCGTCGCCATGACCGGCGACGGCGTCAACGATGCCCCGGCGCTCAAACGCGCCCACATCGGTGTGGCGATGGGCATCACCGGCACCGATGTCAGCAAGCAGACGGCCTCCATGGTGCTGACCGATGACAACTACGCCAGCATTGTCGCCGCCATTGAAGAAGGGCGCGTCATCTACGCCAACATCCGCAAATTCGTCTTCTACCTGATCTCGTGTAACGTAGGGGAAATCCTGATCATTTTCCTGTCCATGCTGATGGGCCTGCCCCTCCCCTTGCTGCCCATTCACCTGCTCTGGCTGAACCTGGTGACGGATGGCGCGCCGGCCCTGGCGCTGGGGCTGGAGGACAAAGAACCGGATATCATGCGAATCAGGCCGCGCCCGGCCCAGGAGCCGATTATCACCCGCGAGCTGTGGACGCTCACGGTCATCCAGGCCGTGGTGGAGACATTCGCCACGCTAAGCGCATTTGTGATCAGCCTGAACACCCTGGAAACTAACCCGGACAACCCGGTTCTGTCCCAGACCATTGCTTTCACCACGCTGGTCGTCGCGGAACTGTTACGGGCGTTCACCGCCCGCTCGGAACGATACAACCTGTGGCAGATCGGCGTTCTCACCAACAAGTGGATGGCCTATGCGGTATCGGCCTCCTTCGTGCTGCTGCTGGGCGTGATCTACCTGCCGTTCTTGCAGCCGATCTTTAACACGGTGCCGCTTGATCTCGACCACTGGCTGGTGATCCTGCCCTTTACCCTGTTGCCCGCCACCGCTGCCGAGACCGCCAAGTTTTTCCTGCGCCGCAGTTTCCTGCGCCGCAGTCCGGCCATCCGGCAGTGACGCAACATCCCCTGACGACACCTGAACCTCCGTCTGGACCCTGTCCAAAGGACCAGCCGGAGGTTATTTACACCAGGCGTTCGGGGAAGTGTTTGGAGTTGCGCAATGATCCGCCAATTCACGCGCGAGTGCCGTCATACACCCGTGGTGATGGGCCCGGCGCCTGCTTCATCGCCCTTCCCTGTAAAACCGAGCCGGGCAGACGCTATCCCACATTGCTGCCCTGTCCGATCCGCGCGCGGAGGTATGCCTCCATAAAATCATCCAGACGCCCATCCAGCACCGCCGTCGTATTGCCGGTTTCGTGTTCGGTGCGGTGATCTTTCACCATCTGGTACGGGTGCAGCACGTAGGAGCGAATCTGGTTGCCCCATTCAGCGCCAACATGCTCACCCTTGAGCGCGGCCACCTCCGCCTCTTGTTTTTGCCGTTCCAGGTCAAAGAGTCGCGCCCGCAGGATTTGCAGCGCCCGTTCACGATTCTGCGTCTGGCTGCGCTGGTTCTGGCAGGAGACGACGATCCCGGTGGGGAGGTGGGTGATTCGAACCGCCGTCTCGTTCTTCTGGACGTGCTGCCCCCCGGCCCCGCTGGCGCGGAAGGTTTCGATCTCCAAGTCCTTCTCATCGATCGCCACATCGATCTCGCCCTGGACATCCGGCCAGACTTCGACCAGCGCAAACGACGTATGGCGTCGGTTGGCCGCGTCAAACGGGCTCAGACGGACCAGGCGATGCACGCCGCGCTCCGATTGCAGATACCCGTAAACATAGTCCCCGGCAATGCTGAGGGTGGCGCTTTTGATCCCGGCCTCGTCACCGGGCATTTCGCTGAGCACCTGGACCTTGTAACCCTTCTGTTCCGCCCAGCGCAGGTACATGCGCAACAACATCGCCGCCCAATCCTGGGCATCCGTGCCGCCGGCGCCGGCATGAATTGCCAGGAACGCATCCTCGGCGTCATATTCCCCGGAGAACAGGGTCTGGAACGACAATCGAGCGACCAGCGCTTCCAGCCGGTCCGTTTCCGCCGCCAGTTCGTCGCTCAAGGTCTCATCGCCAAGCGTCGCCAATTCCAACGTATCATCGATCTGACGGGCGATATCCTTCCAGCGGCGCACCTCATCCCGCAGACGGGCGATCTGTCGCATGACCCGCTGGGCCAGCGACGGGTCATCCCAAAACCCGGGGCTGGCAGCCTGTTGTTCCATTGTTTCAATCTGGGATTCGTGTCCAGGGATGTCAAAGACGCACCATCAAATGAGTGATGGTGTCGCGCAGTTCATTCAGGCGACTGGTTAACTCTTCCATTGTCCCACATGCCCTTTCCTGGTGGCACCGTCTTACGGTGCCTCCTCAAACAATCCGGCCACAAACTGGTCCGGATCAAAAAACAGCAAATCGTGTATGCCTTCACCAACCCCTACGTAATGGATCGGCAGCTTCAACTCCTGGTAGATGGCGAAGACCATTCCCCCTTTGGCGGTGCTGTCCAGCTTGGTCACAATCGCGCCCGTCACGGCGACGGCTTCTTGAAAATGGCGCGCCTGCGCCAGGGCGTTCTGACCGGTCGTGCCGTCCAGGACGAGCAGAGTCTCGTGCGGCGCATCGGGAATAACTTTCTGGATCACGCCGCGCACTTTGCGCAGTTCCTCCATCAGGTTGAACTTGGTGTGCAGACGACCAGCAGTATCCACGATCAACACGTCATGCCCGCGCGCCCTGGCCGCCTGGGTGGCATCAAACACCACTGCGCCGGGGTCGGCGTTCGGCTGCCCGGCAATCACCGGCACGCCAACCCGCTCTCCCCACTTCTGAACCTGTTCGATGGCGGCGGCCCGGAAAGTGTCCCCGGCGGCGATCACCGGGTTACGCCCGGCGTTTTTGAGGCGATAGGCCATCTTGCCGATGGAAGTCGTTTTGCCGCACCCATTGACACCCACCACCAACACGACTGACAGGTCACGCCCGCTCAGATTCAACGGCGGCGGGTCGTCCAATAAAGCGCGCAATTCCTCCTGCAATGCCTGCTGCAACTGCTCCTGCCGTGTCAGACCCTCCCGGCGAACCCGGCCCCGCAGCCGCTCCACCAGATCGATCGTGGTCTCCACGCCGACATCGGCCTGGATCAGCAGGCCCTCCACTTCATCCCAGGCATCCTCGTCAATCTCCGTCGCCCCCAGCGTCTGGGCGATTCGGCCAAAAAAAGACTGGCGAGTCCGCTGCAAGCCTCTCCGTAACGACTCCAACGAGCCCTTACCCCCTGCTGATCCCCAGACCGGCGCAAGTATACCAGACCCCAACAGCTACGGAAACCCCGCGCCCAAGCTGCGGTATAATGTCCCCAGGCTGCGTAATCTATTCCTGTTGAGGCTGATAGTGACCACATTACCTGACTTTGAAGAAGTGCAGGCGCGTCTAAACGTCCGCTTCCACGATCTTTCCATCCTCAGGCGCGCGCTTACCCATCGCTCGTACCTTAACGAACACCCGGAAAGCCCGTTGGAAGACAACGAACGGCTGGAATTCCTGGGTGATGCCGTGCTGGATTTCGTCGCCGGGGACTGGTTATACCACCGCTTCCCGGAGATGCGCGAAGGCCGCCTGACGCGCCTGCGGGCCGCCCTGGTTCGCACGGAAACGCTGGGCCATTTCGGGCGGCAGTGCGGCCTGGGCCAGGCGCTGCTGTTGGGGCGCGGTGAAGAAGAAAGCGGCGGGCGGACGCGGGTAGCCAATCTATGTCGCGCCTTCGAAGCCGTCGTTGGCGCCATCTACCTGGACCAGGGGCTGGATGCGGTGCGCCAATTCGTACTCCAGTACTTCGACAGCGCCCTGGCGGCCATTCTGGCGGCGGACTCGGACAAAGACGCCAAGAGCCGCTTGCAGGAGTGGAGCCAGGCCCGTCTGAACCTGACCCCTACCTACCGCACCGTCGAGGCCAGCGGGCCTGACCATGCCAAAGAGTTCACGGTAGAAGTCTTGATTGGCGACCGGGTCTATGGGCGCGGCGCTGGCCCCAGCAAACAGGCGGCCGCCCAGGAAGCCGCCCACGCCGTGCTCCAGTCCCTCCAGGAATCATCAGATGAGGACCTGCCGGCTGACTTGGCTCACTGAGCCAGATTCAACTCAACCACGGCCAAACGGTGATCGGAGGCATCGCCCTCCAGCACGGCACGTCCTGAAGGCAGGACATTCCGCAGCCACAGGTAGTCGAAGCGCGCCAGCAAGGCTTCGCCACGCCGCAAGGTGGCAGAGCTTTGTAAGGGCATATCGGCGAAGGGGTCGCTGAACCCGGTCTGTATCAGCCGGTCATACACGGGCGAATCGGGTGAATTGTTAAATGTGCCCCCCAGCACAACCCGTCCTAAAACGCCGCCGGGATGATCGGCGCTGATCACGGCCAGCGTCTCTTGCAATTGCTGCCACTGATCCTGCTCCTGAAGGGCCAGCAATTCCTGATCCTGAGCGAACAGCAGGCCCAGCCAGGTGTTATACACGTCCAGCACGCCTTCGTCCGGCTGAATCTGCACCCGCTGCAACCCCGTCTGCCAGCCCCGGCTGGTCAGCAGCACACCTGCCTCCTGGGTGACCGGCACCCTGGACAGCACCGCCAGCCCCTGCAGGGACTCGTTGGTCGGCAGGTAGTGAACCTCCATGCCCAGATGCCGCCCCAGCCACAACGCCTGATCGACCCCAAACGAGACCAGCCGCCCGGCGTCCACTTCTTGCAGCAAAACAACATCCGCCCCACTGGTCCAGATGGTGTCGATCATGCCGTCCAGAGCATAGTCAAAGTACAGGCTGTAACCGCCATGAATGTTGTAGGTGGCGATCCTGATTCGGTCCATGTCAGTGCGATAGGCGATCTGGGGAGGCAACACCCCCAGCGCGACTACCACGGCCCCCACGAAAACGGCCCCACCGCCGGACGCCGCTTCCCGAAGTGACCCTCTCTGCCAGGGAATGCGCCGTCGCGTATCCATCAAGGGCACGCTGGATAGCGCGGCCGCCACCAGCACCACCACCAGTCCCAAACCGCGCATCGCCCGCAGCAGGCTGCTCAGCCAGCCCAAACCACCGCCAAAATCCCGCACAAACGCGTATTCATATGTAAAAAAATCAGCTCCGCCCAATACCGCCAGTGCCGCAAACGCCAGGACGAACGCCCAACCTGTCACATCACGCTCGGATTGGCTCACTGGCCGGACAATCCACCACAGGGATAACACCACCAGAAACTGCGCGATAAACAACGCCGCCAGAGAGATAATGCCGTTGAAGCGGTTGCCGATCACGAGCAGCAGGCAGATGATAAGCAGCCAGAACCAGCCGCGCCACTGCACATCAACCAGCGTCAGCACGCGGCGGGCCACCTCACGCGCGGCGGGCACGAGCGGCAGGGCCGTCGCCGCGGCTAGCCAGGGCGCTACCAGCGTATACTCGATGCCACTCCAGCGGGCCAGGGCATTCGGCAGGCCCAACAGCGCGCCTTCCAGAAACAACAGCCCTCCCAGCGCCACGCCGCCCCCCAGCGCCACGCCGGAGTAGACCTCGACAGCCGCGAACGATGATCCCCGCCGGAAGACCGAACGGAATACCGCGATCACAAACAGACCGATGGAGAGCGCGGTCTGTGGGCCCAGAAACGTCTCCGTCCAGGTCGGGTCGAACGTCTGCCCATATGCGCGGATGATCTGGTCCATGATAAGACCGCTGATCAGCGCCACCGCAAACTGTGCCGGATACTGCCGGGCCAACGCGGCCAGGTAGAGTGCCGCCCCAGCCGCAACAATTGCCGCCCCCATCACCTTAAACAACGGCACATCCAGCGTCATAAACACCCGGCCCACCGCCACGGCCGCCGCGGTCACCGGGAAGGCGACAGGCCGCCGGGCAAGACCATATGCCAGGAGCGGGGCTAAGGCCGCCACCGCAACAATAACAACCTCCACCTGGGCCACTGCTGGAAGCACTGCCCCCGGCACAGGGGGATCGGGGTAGCCCAACCGGAGCACAATATCAGCGCTGGAAACATGAGCGTAAATCGTGCCAAACAGCAGCCGCAGGGCCTGGGCCAAAAACCAACAGACGGCCCCCGCCTCCACCAACCAGGATATGCGCCAGAGCATCCCTCGACGTAGCATACGTTTCCCAACCTCTTGTTGGCCCGCGAGCTGGCAACCCGTCCCGTGACGCGCCGCCGCCACCCATTATCCCTGATCAGGTGACTCTGCGCACCTTCCGCCTTCCCGGCGGCACAGCCCGGATGGCGACTGTACCCTGTCCTCGACGCCCGTATCCAGGTTATAATGGCCTAACGCTGGGAACAAGGAGAGACCCCATGGAACACGCCGACACCCTGCTGACTGGCGGCATCGTCGTCACCATGGATGATAGTTTTAACATCATACCGGCTGGCGGGGTTGCCATTCGGGGCAGCCAGATCGTCGCCGTCGGCCCCAGCCATGAACTGGCCGCCACCTACCGGGCCACAGAAACGGTCAATTGTGACGGCCAGATCATCATGCCTGGCCTGGTTAATGCCCACACCCACGTCCCCATGACGCTGCTCCGTGGGCTGGCCGACGACCTGCGCCTGGATGTCTGGCTGATGGGTTATATGATGCCGGTTGAGCGCGAGTTCGTCAGCCCTGAGTTCTGCTACCAGGGCGCATTGCTGGCCTGTGCCGAGATGATACGCGGTGGCACCACGCTGTTTGCGGACATGTATTACTTTGAGGCAGACATCGCTCGCGCCGTCGACCAAGCCGGGATGCGCGCTGTCCTGGGCCAGACCATTCTGAAGTTCCCGGCTCCGGATGCCCAGAGTTACGAGGAGAGCCTGGCTTACACCCGCCAGTTCATCCAGGACTGGCGCGGCCATACGCGCATCACACCTGCCGTGGCCCCCCATGCCCCGTATACCAACACCGCGCCCATCATCCGGGCGTGCACTGACCTCGCCCTGGAGTTCGACGTTCCCCTGCTGACCCATCTCGCCGAGACGCGCCTGGAAGTCGATGAGAGCCGCCGGGACTATGACATGTCCGTCGTTTCCTGGGTGCAGGAACTGGGCATGCTGTCGGCCAAAGTGCTCGCGGCCCATTGTGTCCACGTCGACAGCGACGATCTGCGCATTCTGCACCAACACGACACCCGCATCGCCCATAACCCCAGCAGTAACCTGAAACTCGCCAGCGGCATCGCGCCTGTGCAGGACATGCTTAATCGTGGCCTGATCGTGGGCATCGGCACAGATGGTACCGCCAGCAATAACGACCTCGACATGTTTGACGAGGCCCGTCTGGCGGCATTCCTGGCCAAAGGCGCAACCTACGATCCAACCGCCCTGCCCGCCCGCCAGGCTCTGGCCATGGCCACCTGTATCGGCGCGGAGGCTCTTTTCCTTGGCGACATCACCGGCAGTCTGGAAGTTGGCAAGCGCGCTGACCTGATCACGCTGGACCGTGCCCCGCTGCATAACTTCCCCCACTTCGCCCGCGATCCCAATGCCATCTATTCCCAGATCGTCTACGCCGCCAAGAGCACCGATGTCATCCACGTGTTATGCGATGGCCAATGGCTGATGCGCGATCAACGCCTGCTTACCGTCGACGAGGTAGCCGTCCGGACCGCCGCCGAAGATTACGCCCACCGAATCGACCGATTCCTGATCGCCCGTGAGGGTAACGTGCTGAGCAAACTGGTGGCCATCGGCGGCCTGGAACAGGAAGAAAGCTTTGAAATCCAGGTTAAGGCGCGGGTCCCTGACACCGAGGTCATCACCATCCTGCTTGGCCATAAAGACGTTCAGTTGGTGCGGCACACCCACTACCAGCAATATGACATCTACTTCTTGTTCGATGACGTAAAGCAGGGGCGGGTGCGTTACCGGGAGGATGATGCTATCGGCCCCGACGGCTCCATAGCCAGCGTCCGCACCCGCCTGACGTACACGATGCCGACCAAGGAACGGGAATTCGCCAATGCTATCCTCCTGTCCCGGTCCCAGTTTATCGCCTCCGCCGACCGGCCAGTGCGCTTCTACCGCGAGTACTTTCAGCCGGATCGGGAGTTGACGGTGGAAAAGGAGCGCCTGCGCTGGCACATCCTGTACAAGGGGGTGCTCTTTTACATTAACCTGGACGAACTGCAAAAGCCGGCGCACGACGGCTACTATCTGGAGATCAAGAGCCGCACCTGGTCGGCGCAGGACGCCGAATACAAAGCAAAACTGACCAGCGAAATCCTGACGGCCCTGGATATCCGGCCCGATCAAACGGTCCGCGCGGAATATCTTGAACTGGCAAAATTGCCTTGACGCCGCCTAGCTGGGATTATCCAGCCGGAAGCCATGTCCGCGCACCGTCACCACATACTGGTGGTGGGGGTCCACCTCGGCCAGTCGGTCACGGAGGCGACGCACCAGCGCATCAATCGCCTGTTCACTGACGCCCTCGCCCGCCGCTTCCGGCCACACGGACTCAATCACCTCCTCCCGGGTGCAGACCGCTCCCTCGGCGTCGGCCAGGAGCTGCAACAGCCGGTATTGGGGCAGACTCAGCGGCGGGAGCACTTCCTGCTGCCCGATAAACACCCGCCGGGCATCACGATCCAGCGACAGACGGCTCTTAAGGCGCGACGGGTCAAAGGAAAGCTCAACCGTCGCATCGGATTCATTAAACGTGATCCGCACCGTCATCGCCAGTTGAATTTTGTCACCGTCTGACAGCTGGCGGGGTTGTTGCAACACTTCTCCGTTCACCCAGGTCCCGTTCTTGCTCTCCAGGTCCTCAATATAGTAGGAGCCTTCTTCCCGCCAGATGCGCGCGTGCTGGCGAGAAATGGCCCGGTCATTCAACACCAAGTTACACTCTTCGCCACGCCCAATAATAAAATCGTCCGCGTCGACGAGCACACGGAGTCCCATGTGCTCCCCCTCCTCAATTGTGAGCACAGGTCTTTCGCTGACCGAATTCGCCATGCCAAACTCCCCTCATCTTCTCCGTGCGGAGCAGACCGCCATAACCCTCATGCAGTGTTTTCGGCGTTCTACATGAGGATCAGCCAGCGGTTTTACCGGCGAGCGCCCGCGCCCACCGATCCGACAGGTGGTGAGCCTGATCCGATCACGGCTGCCCACCCCGCACTCAGGCGAAAGTCTCTTCTCTTTTTATGCGGCGTCCCTCCAATACCATCCGGCTATGGAAGGTCTCTCTCTGGAGCGAGCAACTGGCCGGGCGTACACCACGGTGTGGACCGCCACGACGCGGCCAAAGTCTGCCGGGCCGATCAACGCCCAGCAGGCCAGCGCCCCCTGCTCTCATGACGAGTCATTGCAGCCATCAGTCAGCTTCGCCAGCTATATTGTGAACAGATATCGCTCTATTATCATCAGGACAATCTCAGTATACTCCATGCCCCTGGCGCATCGCAACGACAAAGACTACAATCTCCCATCATCACAATTACCTTCACGCGATCGGTTCGGCAGACCGGGCGGCATGGGCAGCGTTGACCTTCCGCCGACAGCTGTCTCCCCGGCTCTACAGTTTACGCCGCGTCAGGCTCACCGGCTGCCGGTTGCCCACCAGAGAGGCTTATGAACGCCGAAATCCTCAGCATTGGAACTGAGCTGCTGTTGGGCGAAATTGTCGATACCAACAGCGCCCACATCGCCCGTGTCCTGCGGGACATCGGCCTCAACCTGTTCTATACCACGACCGTCGGCGACAATGAACAGCGTATCACCAGCGCGCTGAACATCGCCCTCGACCGTGCTGACGTGGTGATCACCACTGGCGGCCTGGGCCCCACGGTGGACGATGTCACCCGCCAGGCAGTGGCTGCCGCCACCCACCGCAAGCTGGTCTTTCACCAGGAACTGTACGACCAGATTGCCGAGCGGTTTGCCCGCTTCGGCAGCCAGATGAGCGACAACAATCGCCAGCAGGCCTTCATCCCGGAGGGTGCCATCCCCATCCCCAATCCCGTCGGCACGGCCCCCTGTTTCGCCGTGGCGTGCGAACGGGGCGTCGTCATCAGCCTGCCCGGCGTCCCCCGCGAGATGAAGTACCTGCTGGACACCGCCGTCGTGCCCTACCTGCGTGACCGCTTCCACCTGACTAGCGTCATCAAAGCCCGCATACTGCGCACGGCGGGCATCGGCGAAAGCCAGGTGGACGACGCCATCGGCGACCTGATGAAGCTGTCCAACCCCACCGTCGGGCTGGCCGCGCACGTCGGACAGACCGACATCCGCATCACCGCTAAAGCGGATGACGAGGCAACCGCCGACCGGATGATCGCCAAGGTCGAAGCTCAGGTACGCGAGCGGGTTGGCTCCTTTATCTACGGTGTGGGGAAAGAGAAGATCGAAACCGCGCTCGTCCGGGAATTGGGGCAGCACGGACTGACGCTGGCCATCAGCGAAACCGGCCTCGGCAACAAACTCCGGCACCGTCTGCTCGAAACACGAGGCGGACCTGATATTTTGGCCGGGGCGGAACACTATGAGAGTGCGGAAGAACTGTCCCGGTCACTCGGCCTTGACGCAGCAGTCGCGCCGGAAGAGCTCGGTCTGAAGGCGGCCCATCGGGCACGCCAGCAGTTCGGGGCGGCGCTCAGCATCGCCGTCATCGTGCGCTCAGACCTCACCATCATCGCCGTGGTGACGCCCACCCTGGAAAAGACGCGCGTCTACCGCTTTGGGGAGCAGGATGGGCAACCGACCATCTGGGCCAGCACCTGGGGCATGGCGCTGGCCTGGCGCTGGCTGCACAATCACGCCTGAGGTCCGGTTTCCTCGCGCCACCTTCGAGCCTTCTTGATGCACAAACAATCAGGGAGCCGCTGGCACCAAAGCGCCTAATCTTCCTCATCGAGCCTCAGGACCGCCATAAACGCTTCCTGCGGCACTTCAACATTGCCGATCATCTTGAGGCGCTTTTTGCCCTTCTTCTGCTTCTCCAGCAGCTTACGCTTGCGTGTCACGTCGCCGCCGTAACATTTGGCCAGCACATCCTTGCGCAGCGCTTTGACGTTGGCGCGGGAGATCACCCGTTTGCCGACCGCTGCCTGGATCGGCACGGCGAACAACTGACGGGGGATGAGCCGCTTCAGCTTGCTGACCAGCCGCTGCCCTTTCTGGTAGGCGTCGTCCCGGTGCACGATCATCGCCAGGGCGTCCACCGGCTGCTGGTTGACCAGCACGTCCAGCTTCACCAGATCGCCCGAACGGTAGCCGTCAAACTGGTAGTCCAGGCTGGCGTACCCCCGGGAAATGCTCTTGAGCCGGTCGTAAAAATCGACGATCAGTTCCGACAGCGGGATGCGGTAGGTCAGCATCACCCGGGTGGCGTCCAGGTACTCCATCGTCTCATAGATGCCGTGTTTTCGGGTCACCAGGTCCATGATCGGCCCGATGTAATCCTGCGGCGTGAAAACCTGTATCGTCATCCATGGCTCGCGGATTTCAGCGATCTCACCTTCGTCCGGGAGTTCCGAGGGCCGGTCGATGGTTATCGTCGAGCCGTCGCGCAGGACAACCTGATAGGCCACGCTGGGCGCGGTGGCCAGGATATCCAGGTCGTATTCCCGCTCCAGCCGCTCCTGCACGATCTCCATATGAAACAACCCCAAAAAACCGGCCCGAAAGCCGAAGTTCAACGCCTGGGAAGTCTCCGGCTGGTAGACGAGCGACGCATCATTAAGCTGCAACTTCTCCAGCGCGTCGCGTAAGTCTTCGTAATCGTCGTTGTCCACCGGATAAATCCCGGCGAAAACCATGGGCTTCACCTGCTGGTAACCGGGCAGCGGCTCAGTCGCGCCGTCACGGGCCGTGGTGATGGTATCGCCCACCCGGCATTCACGGACGGTTTTCAGGCCGGTCGCGATGTAGCCGACCTCCCCGGCGTGCAGGCTGCCCGTGGCCTTCATATCCGGACTGAACACCCCGATCTCAATCGGCTCCACTGGCGTCCCGCTGGCCATGAGCTTCAGGCGGTCTTGCGGCGTGAACTTCCCTTCCACGACACGCACATAGGCGATCACCCCCTTGTACGGGTCGTAATGCGAGTCAAAAATCAGCGCCCGCGCCGGCTTGTGTACATCCCCGGCGGGCGGGGGCACACGCGCGATCACCGCCTCCAACACCGCCCGCACATTCTCGCCCGTTTTGGCCGAGATCGGAATCACCTCATGCGCCGGGATGCCCAGCAGGTCCTCCAGTTCCCGCGCCACTTCGTCCGGACGCGCCGCCGGGAGGTCGATCTTGTTGACGACAGGGACGATCTCCAGGTCCTGCTCCAGCGCCATGTAGAGATTGGCCAGGGTCTGCGCCTCAATACCCTGGCTGGCATCCACCACCAGCACCGCGCCCTCGCAGGCCTGCAGGGCGCGGCTGACTTCGTAAGAAAAATCGACGTGGCCGGGCGTATCGATCAGGTTGATCTCATACTGCTCGCCATCATCGGCGGTATACATCATACGCACCGCCGAAGCCTTGATCGTCACGCCGCGCTCCCGCTCCAGTTCCATGCTGTCCAACACCTGCTCCTGCATATCTCGCTCGGAAATGGTGCCCGTCAACTGGAGCAGCCGGTCGGCCAGCGTGCTTTTGCCATGGTCGATATGGGCGATGATCGAAAAATTACGAATATGCGTGGTATCCATGTGTGACCTGTCTCAAACCCAGGGAGCACCATTGCCAGGCAGGTGTCCAGCCCGATCGCCCAGGAGTATACCTGAGCCGACCGCGCCCGTATAGACCGCGTGGGCAGCCACAATTGGCCATCCAGACACAGGCCGGTCAGCCGTCCGGATGGCAATCATGGAGAGCGATCACGGCGGTGATCAACTCGTCCAGCGGCAGAACCGGGGCGGTCTCAGCGCCAACGGTGAGCCATGCCAGAAACTCAACGTTCCCCGCCGGGCCAGTTAACGGCGAGCAGATCAGCCCGCGCACAGCATACCCGTTGTCCACAGCAGCAGTCAGCACCTCCGAGAGCACCCGCCGATGGACCGCCGGATCGCGCACCACCCCGCCCTTGCCGACCTGTGCCCTGCCGGCTTCGAACTGCGGCTTGATCAGCGGGATAACCCCGCCCTGCCCGGCCAGCCACCCTCGAATCACCGGCAGGAGCAGCCGCAGCGAGATGAACGAGACATCCACCGTCACCAGACTCACCGGCTCGTCCAGCGCGGCGACGTAGCGCGCGTTCGTTCGCTCCCTGACGACCACGCGATCATCCTGGCGAAGCCGATAGTCCAGCTGGCCGTAGCCAACATCGATGGCATAAACCCGCGCCGCGCCGTGTTGCAGCAAACAGTCGGTAAAACCGCCGGTGCTGGCCCCCACATCCGCGCAGACCCGTCCGGCCACCACCACCGGAAACGCCGCCAGAGCAGCGGCCAGCTTCTCCCCTCCCCGGCTGACATACCGGGGAGACCCTGCCAGCGCGATCGCGGCGTCAGTCGGCACGCGCATGCCCGCCTTGTCGGCCAGGCGACCATCAACCATGACCTCACCGGCCATGATCAGACGCTGCGCCAGCTCCCGGCTCCTGACCAGCCCTCGCTGGACCAGCAATACATCAAGACGCGCCCGCTCGCCCATCTATCCGAAATCCCGGTTCATCTCCAGGCGCAGCTCAAGCTGGCCGTTCAGACTGAGGTCATCCGGGTTCAACTCAATCCCGTCGGCGGCCACTGGCAGGTAGCCAGCTGCCTGCACGATCACGCTGTAAAACTCGCCATAGGACAACAGACGTGCGATCTCAAAATACCCCCGGCTGTCCGTCAGCGACATTCCAAAAATCTGCGACTCATCCCAGACGAAATCCTCCACCGAAAACTCGGCTTCCAGCACGATAAATAACACACCGGGGATGCCCTCGCCCGTCTCCGCGTCGACGACCTGGCCGAACAGCCGGACGCCGGTCGCCTGGCCCTGCTGGGTGACGGATAACTGGCCCAACCCCACTCTGACTGTCCTGGACTCCAGCAGCAAGTCAGCGATCCGTAACTCCAGGGTGTAGGAGCCATCCGGCAGGCGGGCATCAGAGCCAAGCGCCAGCCAGAAGCCGGTACCTGATTCCGGCCCTCGCCAGCCTTCAGTCGCCTCAAACAACACCTCGCCATCGACCAACCAGCGATACGACCAGGGCGTGCCCGCCCCCAACAGATGCCAGTCCACAAACGCATACAGTTTCTCCACGGTGTTGGGGAAACTCTCCGCCACGATCCCGGCAGGCGTATCATCGGCCATCTGGTCCGAGAATCGCACGGCCTCGAATATCTGGGCGAAGGCGCTGGTCTGCGCCCCGGCAATGACGAAGTCGGCCAGGGTCGCCAGCCGGTCCTCAATCCATAGCTCCACGCGATAGCGACCCGGCAGCAGTCCCGTATCCCGGTTTTCGATGGGGATCGTGGTCGAGCCACTCAGCCCCAAGCGCCAGGCTTCGGTGTTCCGGCGTATCTCTATCCCCTCATAGTACCAGACCTGAGTCCACGGCAGGCCGTCAGTCATGTCGCGGAAGATAAAACGCGCATGGGCCACGTTGCCCGTCGGCAGCACATACCCGCTCCCCAGGATGTTGCCCTGCAAATCCAGCGACCCGAAGACGACATCGCTGAAGGCCGGCCCAGGCTGCGGCGGCCCGCCAATCGTGATGCGGGCGCTCCCTGCCGGACGGCCCTCAATGAACAGCGTGAATTCGTAAACCCCGTTGGGCCACACCTGCCCGGAACTGCCGATATACCACAGGCCGTTGGCGCCCCCACCCCACAGCGCAGGCGCCTGGCTGAAGAGCGGACTGGGCGCGCCATTGATCGTCGTTCGCAGCTCGTAGACAAGACCCGGCCGCATGTTGGCGTAATCGAAGAACAGGTACAGACTGTTGATGTTGGCCGGCATCTGCGTCACGAAAGTGGTCGGCAAACCGGCCTCGTTCACGCCGGGCGAGAAATGTATCGGGCCGAACTGGGGAACGCCTTCTGACGGAGAGGCAGCCACCGCAGCAGAGAATCGGTGACCACCGTTACGAATCCCCAACCGAGCCGCCCGCACCAGCCCACGGGCCAGCGTGGAGGGGCGAAGGGCATTGATAAATCCGCCCACCGGGATGCAATCGTCGCGGTTATCCACCAGGCCGTCGGCGTTCGTATCCTGTACCCGGCGGCAGTCCAGCGCCGCATCAGCCCGACTGGCCGGAGCGGTGGTGGGAACGCCGATCAGCCGCCCGCGCTGATCGTAAGCGCCGCCGCCGCTCATGGTCCCCAGAATGGTGGCGCTGGTCTTCAGCCAGGCCCGGTCGCCGCCGCGCGGCTCCGCGATGAACCCGAGCACCGTCCCTCTGGCAAACGTTACTGACTCGTTGCCGATGCCCGCATAGCCAAACACCGTGATGGTGCTATCCAACCCCAGCAGACCGGAGTCACCCAGTTCAACAAACGGGAGGCTTAATGTCGCCGGATCGATCACCCGCCCGTCTATCTGCCGGTTGATGCGCAGCACCGCCAGGTCCGTTCCCAGATCATAATTCACCACCTGGGCATAGTACGTCAGCACCGGCGGCTCATCCAGACGGATGGTCAACGAAACGGCAATGTCCTCCACGCGGCACCGCTCGCCGTCCACCACATGATGGGCGTTGGTCAGGATCAGGCCGTCGGGGCTGACCAGAGTCCCGGACCCCACGCAGGAGATCACGCGCCCAGCCGAGGTGTTGTAGACGCTCGCCACAAAAACGGTCGCCCGGAAGATGTTGTTAAAATCCAGCGCCCCCTGCGCCCTGGCCGGCAACGGGATGCCACCCCACAGAATCGCCGCCGCCATAAGCCCGGCCCACAGCCTAAAACTCCAGGGTCGCCAGAAACCGCTCCAGCCGCCAGAATTCCTCATCAAAACGATCAGCCTCCACACGGAACGTAATAATGATCGCCTGTCCGCGTTTGATTGAGACAATATCCACGCCATAGACGACCACCGGCAGGCTCTGCAAAAACGGGTCAGCCTCCGTCGCCACATAGACATAGTCCAGCCGGGTGGCCTGTTCGCCATCCGGCAATGGGTAATCCGGGATGGTGGTCAACGTCCTATAGGCCGCCAGCGTCAGCGCCCGCTCCATCGTGAGGTTATCCAGGACGTTGCGGGCAGCGGCGTCAGCGCCAATGGCCTCGACTGCCACCTGGAGCGTCGTCCGAAAGCTGGGCGACCGGGGATCGCGCGCTCGAAAGACATAATCCCCTTCGGTATCCAACAGCCACCCGCTCGGATACTGGGCCAGGATGCCCGCCGCAAGATCGCGGAAGGTCTCCGTGCTGCTCACAATCTGATCTCTGAGCAGGAAGCCAAACGCCAGGGCCGCCAGGGCCGTCAGGATGGCTAACATGTTCGCCCAGCGTTGGGTCCGCGTGAGGGGTCTCTCTTCAGGTATCGGAAACGTCTGCATCGCCAGTCGTTAGCCCACCCGTGACATCTGCACGTCGCGCGCGTCCGCCGCCGAAATCAAAAAGGAAAAGACCGCGAACAGCCCCCCCGCAAAAGCCACCGAAAAACCCAAACCCATCAGCGGCACATTCGCTGTGGCCCCGATGCCGAACCCGCCCACCACAAACCCGGCCCGGAAAGCCGTATATACGCCGTGCAAAAAGCTGCCTATCAGCAAGCCGGTTGCCAGCGAAAACATACCGGCCTGGCCAAACTTCAGCGTCATCAGCCGGTAGCTCACTACCAGGCCAATACCTTGCTGGGCCAATACCACCGACACGATACGAATCGCCGCCGCGCCAGGCTGCGCGCCTCCCTCCAACAGCGCAAAGCGCAGGTTAAACACGGTGGCGAAAGCCAGGCTGACCGCCATGCTATAGGCCACGCAATCGACGCGGCGCTCAAACCACTTCGGCCAACATACATAACGCAGCACCAGGTATTTCAGGAATTCAACCGTCAATCCGACGGTGACCATGTGGCCCAGGATGCGGGTGATCCCCGGCAGCGCATTCAGCCACTTGTCCGGCTCCACCAACTGTTCGATGAAGGGCGCGGCCACCGCATTGGCCACCAACGCGCTGATCACCAGGACGGTCAGCAGCCCCCGACGAGGGTGCTGCACCCGGCGCTCGCCCCGCCAGGAAAACAACAGCCATAGCCCCAGGGGAGCTATCGCCAGCAGGGCCGTCGTCAGCGGACGCCTGGCCGCCCCTATCTGGATATTGAGCAGCGAAGCCCCGAAGTATATCACCAGCGCCCCGGCAACCAGCAGGGCCATTTCGTAGCCCACGGCGCGCCACACCGGGCGATAGGGAGGTAAAGACGCTTCCTCCTCTGGTGGCAATAGCAATTTGGTGTCGAAAGTCGTCATTGTAACCCGTTTCCCGCGCCAATCCGCTGTCATTCTACCGCGCCGGACGGTTCCGGCCCATGTGGCTACCCGGCCAACTGCCCGTGCGGTATACTCCCCCCCGGAAAGCTGGCCGCATGTACTGATCAGGCGAGTAAACGCATGAGAGTCTGGTGGATCATCACCCTGCTGACAGCATTGTTATTGCTAAGCGCATGCACGGGCCTGCAAAACAACCAGGGGGAAGGCCCGCGCATCGTGTACGGACTCACCCTTATGCCCAGCGGCTTCGACCCTCACATCCATGCCTCCGCCGAGCTGGGGATTCCGCTGCGCTCGGTCTACGATACCCTGGTCTACAAGGACCCCAGCACCGGTGAATTCGTGCCCGGCCTGGCGGCTCGTTGGGATATGAGCGCCGACGGCCTTTCCTACACCTTTTATCTCCGCAATGATGTGACATTCCACGACGGAACCCCCTTCAACGCCCAGGCGGTTGGCGTCAACCTGGACCGAATCCTGGCGGCGGAAACCGGTTCCCAGAAGGCCCGCTTTATGTTGGGGCCGATCAGCGGCTACCAGATCATTGACGATCACACCATTCGTCTGACGTTCACCGAACCTTATGCCCCACTGCTCGATTCATTAAGCCAGGTCTACCTGGGCATCGCCAGCCCGACCCAACTGGCCCAGTATGACAACGCCACCTACCAGTTTCACCAGGTGGGCACGGGTCCTTACCGGATGGTCGAATACGTCCCCGGCGACCGATTCGTGATCGTCCGTTATGAAGATTATGCCTGGGGGCCGCCCTTTTACGTGGAGCCAGCCCGTCCGATCCAGACATTCGAGTTCCGGTTCTTTGAGGACGCGCCCACCCGCGCCCTGGCGCTGGAAGGCGGTGATGCCCAGATCATCGGGGAAATCCAGCCCATCGACGCGCAGCTCCTGGCCGGGAATGCCAGCCTGCGGCTTTACCCGGTGCCCATCCCCGGCCAGCCCATGCAATTTCTCATGAATACTCAGCGGTTTCCCACGGACAGCGTCACCGTGCGCCGGGCGCTGATCTACGCCACCAACCGCACCGCCATTGTGGACGCCATTTTCCAGCGCTTTTCACCCGTGGCTGACGGCCCCCTGAGCCAGGCCACCCAGTACTACAGCCCGGACGTTGCCAGTCTCTACGCCCACGATCCAGGTCAGGCGCAGTCGCTCCTGTTCGCCGCTGGCTTCACCGGAATCCGCGATGATGGCATCCTGTTCATTCCCACTGGCCCGGCGGCCACTCCTGAACCCGGCCAGCCGACGCCCACCGCCGAGACTGCGCCCAGTGGCATCCCGCTGCAACTGATCATGATCGTGCCCCCCTGGGGGTTGACGCCTGAGGTCGCCCAACTGATCCAGAGTCAATGGCGCGAACTGGGCATCGAGGTGGAGATTCGGCAGGTAGCCGGTTTTGGCCAGCTCCAGGAAGCTGCCAGGTCCGGCGACTATAACCTGATCGCCCTCAACTTCTTCGGCAGCGATCCCAGTCTGCTGAGCCAGTTTTTCGCCACCGGGGCCTCCCTGAACTGGACCGGCTACTCCGATTTCGAACTGGATACCTACTTGCAGGAAGGCACCCGCCAGCCTGATCCCGACACACGCGCCCAGATGTACGCCGCTGCCCAGACGCGCATCATGGAACAGGCGCTGATCCTGCCGATACGCGACTATGTGAATCTCGTCGGCGCATCAGCCGATCTCCAGGGTGTGGCCTTCGATGCGCAGGGGTGGTTCCCGCTGTTGTACAACTTCTCACTGTCGCCGGAGGCGGGGACCAATTGATGCGCCGCCTGGTGCGGGACCGCCTGCTCACCACCCTGCTGATTGTCTGGGCAGCCGTCACGCTGGCCTTTTTCGCTTTGCGGGTTATCCCTGGCGATGCCATCGTTAACCAGATGCTGCAAGGGGGCGCTCCGGAAACCGATATTGCCGCGCGCCGGGCCGCTCTGGGCCTGGATGCCCCTATTCTCGCCCAGTATGCCAGGTACCTGTCCGGGCTGATTCGGGGCGATCTGGGCGACTCGCTCCTCACCCGGCAGCCAGTCAGCGCCCTCATCACGGAACAATTGCGGGCGACCATCGCGCTGGCGGTCAGCGCCCTGCTGGTCGCCGTGGCGCTCGGCCTGGCGCTGGGCACGTTAGAGGCGCTGTACGGGCCGCGCTGGCCGGGCCGCCTGGCCGGGTTCCTGAGTGTCCTGGCGCTTTCCACGCCGATCTATTGGACCGGCACGCTGGCGATTTATCTGTTTAGCACAAAGCTCAACGTGCTGCCGGCCATCGGCTCCGGCAGCCCGGCGCACCTGATCCTGCCCGCTGGTGTGCTGGGCTTCCATGTATCCGGCAGCATCGCCCGGGTGACCCGCACCAGCCTGCGCAGCACGCTTGAGGCCGACTTCGTGCGCACCGCCCAGGCCAAGGGGCTGCCCGCCTTCCAGGTGTTTTCCGGGCATGTGCTCCGCGCCGGGTTGCCGCCTATCCTGTCCGTCATCGCTTTACAGATGGGCTTTCTGCTCGGCGGCACGGTGATCACGGAGATGTTGTTTCACCGGCAGGGCGTTGGCCAGCTTCTTCAGAACGCCGTGCTGGACCAGGATTATCCGGTCGTGCAGGGCGTGGTCGTGCTCTCGGCCATCGTCTACAGCCTGATCAGCGCCGCCGCTGACCTGCTCTACAGCGCTTTAGACCCGCGCGTCGCGCTGAGTGTTGAGGGGGGCAGCTGATATGCAGGCTCAAGATAACCTGAAACTGCTGCTCAAAGCCCCGCCGCGCCGAAGGGCAGCCTATCGCCTGCCCCTGTCCATCGTTGGGATCATCGTCCTGGTTACCCTGCTGGCTCCTGTCCTGGCCCCCTACGATCCTCGCCACGCCATCCCGGATAGGGCCTTACACCCCCCCTCGCTGGAGTACCTCTTCGGCACGGACGCGCTGGGGCGAGATGTCTACAGCCGTACCTTATGGGGTGGTCGCCAGACGCTGGGCGTGGCCCTGCTGGCGATGGCGATCACGATCCTGCCCGGATTGCCGGTGGGAGTCATCGCCGGGTATTACGGCGGCTGGCTTGACCGTCTCCTGATGGCCGGGATGGACACGCTGCTGGCCTTTCCCAACCTGTTGCTGGCATTGGCCCTGGTGGCCCTGATCGACTCCGGCCCGTCACAGCTGGCGCTGGCGGTGGGGATCGCCGGTCTGCCCGCGTATGCGCGGGTAGCCCGGGCCGCCGTCTTTAAGGTCCGGGGCCAGCTCTACATCGACGCCGCGCGGGCGATTGGAGCGAGTTCCTATCGCGTGCTGGTGTTTCACATCCTGCCCAACATCATGGAAACGTTGCTGAGCTTCGCCGCGGTCTCGCTAAGCTGGGCGATCCTGAACGGCGCGGCGCTGGCCTTTCTCGGCTTCAGCGGCGACCTGGCAGCGCCGGATTGGGGAACCATGTTGAACCAGGGGCGCGCGGCCTTCCGCGTCGCTCCCTGGGCGATCCTCCCCCCAGGCATCGCCATCACCCTGACCGTATTCGCGGCCAACCGACTGGCCGATGCGTGGCAGGACATGGCCAGCAACCACTGAAGGGGAGCCTCTACGGTTCGGCGCTGATCAATGTCCCGGTTGCTTTGTCAGCGTCCAACAGCGCCTCTCGGACGCGGGCTGGCTCCAGTCCGGACAGGATGTGGATTGCCAGGCCGGGACAGACCTGCACCAGCCGGACCATATCACGCACCTTGGCGGCCATCCCCCCGGTCACGTCAACGCCCCGCGAACCGCCCAGCGCTGCCTCAACGCGGGGGAATGTCTCCGGCGTGATGCGGCTGATGATCTGTCCGTCGCCGTCCAGAACGCCGTCGACCTCCCCCAGCAACAGGATGCGCTGCGGGCGCAGGATCGGCGCGAGAAAGAAGAAGAGGCTCTCCGTGCTGATAATCGTGCCGCCACGGACTGTGTCCAGGGCCACATCCCCGTAGACCAGCGGCACCAGTCCCTTCTCCAACGCCCTCTGCAATGGGCTGGCCGCCAGTTGCCGCAGTTCACCGTCTTCACAAGCCGCCGACGCCGACGGCTGAATCGGCCAGACCGGGAGGCCAGCCTCAGCCAGGACATCCGTCACGAGATGGTTGAGATGTCGGGCCACCCTGGCGACCTCGGCAAAACCCTGCCACTGCTCCGCCGTCCTGACGCCAGCGGTCGTGTGATACCGCTGGGCGGCGAAATGCCCAAAGGATCCGCTCCCATGCCCGATCAGCAGTTTCAGGTCCGGGCGCGCCATACGCGCCGCCTGCAACTGAGCCGCGA
This sequence comes from Anaerolineae bacterium, assembly GCA_034435395.1. GTDB lineage: Bacteria > Chloroflexota > Anaerolineae > Aggregatilineales > Ch27 > DAOTXK01. The sequence goes on from DAOTXK010000074.1 coordinate 28,259, forward strand.
GCCGCTTCATCCGCTCGGCCAGAAAGACGCCTTCCTGAGTTTTGTCGGTGATCAGCGAGCCACCCAGCTTCAGGAAGATCAGCATGTTCCTGGATTCCTTCAGCCCAAAGTTGTCGGAATGATGCGTTTGGCCCCCGCCCGGACCAGGGCATCGGCCACCTGTGAGGCCCGGTCCGGCGGAGTCAGCGCGATCAGGTTTCCGCCACGCCCGCCGCCGGAGAGCTTGGCCCCGTAAGCGCCTGCCGCCTCAGCCGCCGCGATCAGGTCGTCCAGCAGCGGTGACGAAACTGTCAGTTCGCGCAACAGCGCCTGATTGTCTCGTGCCAGCGCGCCTATCGTCCCCACATCACCACATGCTATCGCCTGCCGGGCCGCCCGGCTGATCGCCCCGATCCGCTCAAAAATGGCCCCTATGCGCTGAGGATCGCGCTCATAGAGTTTGCGCACGTCGTTGACCGCCAGATGGGTCGGGCTGGCGACGCCGCTATCGGCCACCAACACATGCACGGGCGCGCCAATGGTAAACGTCTCCACTGGCTGGCCGCGCACAAAATACACCGGCTGCTCGTAGACCACCACCGTATTATCAATGCCACTGGGCGTCCCGTGATACAGTTTCTCGACTTCAAATACCAGCAGGTTGAGCGTTTCGGGATCGATCGGGCGATCCAGCGCCAGGCTCAAGGCTCGCAGCAGCGCCGCCGTCGCCGCCGCGCCACTCCCCAACCCACTGGCCACCGGGATAGTGCTGTGCAGCAGCACCTGGAAGTCCGGCGGCGGCAGCTGCAGACGTGCCAACAACAACCGCGCCGCCACGGCCAGGGCATGCTCCTGCTCCTGAGGTTCGGGATGAACAACGATGGTGCGGGAAAGATTGGCGGCGATGATGAGCAGGCCCTGCCCCGGTTTGCCAGGGCTGACCACCGCCCGCGCCCGCACCGCTGACAGCGGCACAGCAATCGCCGGCTGCCCATACACCACGGCATGCTCGCCAAAGAGGATGATCTTGCCCGGCGCTGTTGCGCTAACCGCCATCCATCCGTCGCCTCAGCCCCTCAGGTAAAGGATGGCCAAAACGCACAGCCCCCAGAGAACGATGTCAACCAGCAAGGGCAGGTCTTCCAGCACGACTTCGTCTGGCGCGCCGCCCTTACCCTGCACATACATGAGATACAGATAACGCATGACCCCGTAGAGCACGAATGGCACGGTGAGCAGCATCGCTGGCCCTGCCGGATTCTCCTCAAACGTGTAGAGGGTATACGCCAACAGGCTGCCGATCAGCACGATTCGCAGCATCTCGTCCAGTAAAGGCAGGGTGTATTCTTTGTATATGGTGCGCACATCCGGGGCCTTGTCGGCCAGCAGCAGCAACTCCTGCCGCCGCTTGCCCACTGCCAGGAACAACGCCAGAAATCCCGTGGTCACGTACAGCCAGGGGGAAAACCGGGCCACTTCAATCACTACCACCCCGGAAACCACCCGTAACATGAACCCGGCAGCGATGGCAAATACATCGATGATCACCGCGTTCTTCAACCAAAAGGAATAGGCCGTATGGAGCATTATGTAGATCACCAGCACCAGCGCCAGCGGCGGGCTGTAGAGCAACGCCCCCGCCAGCGAGACCAGCGGGATCACAATCCCCGCCACCACCGCCACCGGAACCGGCAGTTGCCCGGACGGCAGTGGACGGTATTTCTTCCGCACATGCTGGCGGTCTTTGTCGATGTCGATCAGATCGTTGATGATATAGATCGACCCGGCGACCAGGCACCATAAAAAAAATGCCAGCGCCACCCGCGCCAGCGAATCGAATTTGAATAACTGCGCATCAAACACCAGCCCGGCAAAAATGACCGCGTTTTTGGTCCACTGACGGGGACGCATGGTGCGGACCAGCCCCATAAAAACCTGCATCACAGTTACTGACCGTAGTTTGTCGTTGACAGCGCTCATTCTTCAGTTATTACCTCTACAACAACGATTGACCTCTATCATAACAAATAACGCGCCACCAGCCGCCCGGTCGCGCGAAATTCACAGAAAATTCACATCACTTCGGCCACAGGTCCGCACCAACAACCCAAAACACCACTCAGGGGGCAACCGTCATCCGCGCGCCATGCAGCTACGCCTGCCGGACTCCCCACGTGAGTTGCTCGCGGACTTGCAGGTCCGTGTTCCGGATTTTCATCGCCAGGTCGGCAGCCAGGTTGCGCATGAGACGGTAGCCCAACTGGGGATAGGTGTCGCACAACAACATCAGCTTGTCGCGCGGGATGACAATCAGGTGGGTGTCATGCTGCGCACACCGGGCGGAGGCGGAACGTAATCCCTCATCCACCAGCGCCACTTCACCAAAGTTCTGCCCCCGCCGCAGGGTGGCAATGGTCTGTGGCGTTCCAGAGTCCTGGCCGCCGATCAGCGAAGGGTTAATCTGAATCTCCACCTCCCCGTTGGCGATGACGTACAACTCGTCGCTCCGGGTATTCTCCTCAAAAATCACATCGCCCGTCTGGTAGGTTTTTTCCTCACAGATGGAGGCCACCAGCTCAAGCTGCGTGTTCGTGAGTTCGTAAAAGATGTCTGCCTGTCTGAGGACCGTTGCAATAGACATGTCTGCTCCTGGCCTTACGCCGGTGGCTGGATAAGAACGCCAGCATTTTAGCACGATACGAGAATGAGATGCAAACAACGACATTCTTGCATTCCACCTTAACCCGGGTTAGAAACTTGAAGGAGGTTCGATATTCAGACCCGGACGAAATCTCATGTCCACACCCCAACACTCCCTGGGCCAATACGGCGAAGGATTGGCCGCCGATTACCTCGCCACTCACGGTTATGAGATCATCGCCCGTAACTGGCGTTGTGCTCAGGGTGAGCTGGACATCGTTGCCCGCGACGGGGCCGAATGGGTTTTTATCGAGGTCCGGACGCGACGCGCCCCCGATACAACCAGCGCCATCGAAAGCGTCACCCCGCTTAAACAGGACCGTATCCTGCAGGCGGTCCAGGCGTACCTGGAGGCGCATGATCTGCATGACGCGCCCTGGCGGGTCGACTGGGTGGTCATCGCCCTGACGCCGCGTGGGCGACAGATCGAGGTGATCAAAAATGCCGTCGGCTGGTAAGGGGACCGGGCCGCTGATCGTCATCCTGGGCCCAACCGCGGTAGGAAAAACCGCGCTGGCCATCACGCTGGCCCAACGATTGTCAGGCGAGATCGTCAGCGCAGATAGCCGTCTGGTCTATCAGGGGATGAATATCGGCGTTGCCAAGCCCACAGCGGAAGAACAGGCCCGGGTCCCCCACCACCTGATCGATCTGGTCCGGCCCGATCAAAAGCTCTCCCTGGCGGTCTATCAGCGGCTGGCCTACCAGGCCATTGACGACATCCTGGCGCGAGGCAGGCTGCCTCTGCTGGTGGGCGGAACCGGGCAGTACATCAGCGCAGTGATCGAAGGCTGGGGCATTCCTGAAGTGCCACCCAATCCCCGACTGCGGCAAAAGCTGGAAAGATACGCGGCTACCCATGGCCCCCCCGCCCTACATGACCGTCTGCGCCAGCATGACCCCGTTTCCGCGGCGCGCATCCACTCCCACAATGTGCGGCGGGTGATCCGCGCTTTGGAGGTATGCCTGGAGTCCGGCCAGCCGATCAGCCAGCTTCAACGCAAGACGCCCCCCCCGTATCATATCGTTCAGATTGGCCTGACACGCCCGCGCGCCGAACTCCACCGCCGGATCGACCAGCGCATCCACCAGATGATGCAGGCCGGCCTGCTGGAGGAAGTGCGCGGCCTGCTGGCAGCCGGCTACAGCCGGAATCTGCCGGCCATGAGCGGCCTGGGGTATGCGCAACTCGCCAGCCACCTGCATGGCGAAATCTCCCTGGAAGACGCCGTGCAGGCCATCCGCCGGGAAACACGGGACTTCGCCCGCCGACAGGAGACCTGGTTCCGCCGCTACAACCGGGACGCCCACTGGTTTGAGATGGCGGAAAACACGGCACTGGCTATCATAGAGTTTGTTCGCCAGTGGCTGGAAAGAAACCACCATGCAACGAGCGAGACGATTGATCGCGGATACCAGTAACACCACTATCGGCATTATCGTCGTGGCCTCTTTTCTGGTCCTGGTCATTATCATGCCACGGGTGATACCAGGCGGGCGTTTCGGCATGGCTTGCAGCGCGCTGGCCCATCCGATCCCCGGCGGCAACAATCAATCGCTGCTCGCGGCACGTTCGGAGGGAGCGCTCCGGCTGGTGATCGATCTGCAACGCACCAGCCTGGCCGTGGGGGACCCGGTGGTGGTTAACGTGACCTTCATCAACGAAGGCGTCGGCGCGATCACGCTCTTTTTTGTGCCTCAGGAAGCGCTGCTGCGCGATGATGGCACGCCGGGACTGAGCCTTCAGATAATTCGAGCTTCTGACCTGGCCCCACTAAACGAGCCGACCACCGTGCGCCCCCCCAACCCTCAACGTACCACCTTTCCGGTGGAAGTCCTGCACGTGCTCGGTCCCCGGCAGCGCTGCACCGAACAATTGACGTTCGACAGCGTTCGCCTCAGCAGCCTCGGCCTCTCACCCGGCAGATATTACATCCGGGCCACCTACCGCAACCCTTTCCGGGGCACGCTGAACATCCCGCCCAATGCCACGGCCACTCCCATCTTTCCGGATCAGGGGGTCTATACCACCCAGGAACTCCGCTCTAATGAAGTGGGGTTCACCATCGGCATTGAACAGCCCGCCCCGCAGGTCCCCGCCGGAGAAGCCCCCCCACTGGGCGGCTGACTGATCCTCACCTCAAGGACAGGCGAACCTCATGTCTGAACAAACGGCGACAGCCATTGCCTCTCCTAACATCGCCCTGATCAAGTACTGGGGCAACCAGGACGACGACCTCCGCCTGCCCGCCTCGCCGTCGATCTCTTTCAACCTGGCCGAACTGCACACGCGCACAACCGTGACCTGGCGTGAGGACCTGACGGCGGACCGGGTGATCATCAATGGCCAGGCCGCCAGCGGCGCGGCGTTTGATCGCGTCGTCCGCCATCTGGACCACGTGCGCCGAATCGCCGTCCACCAGGGGTACGCCCAGGTCGCCTCCGACAGCAACTTTCCCGCAGGGACAGGCATCGCCTCGTCGGCCTCGGCCTTTGCCGCGTTGTCACTGGCCGCCACCGCCGCTCTCGGCCTCGCGCTGTCAGAGCGCGAGTTGAGCGCCCTTGCCCGGCTGGGTTCGGGGTCGGCGGCGCGCTCGATTCCTGGGGGGTTCGTCGCCTGGTACGTCGGAAATCGACACGAGGATTCCTACGCGGAAACGTTCGCCAGCGCTGAACACTGGTCCCTGGTCGATCTGATAGCTGTGGTCAGTCGGGAGCCCAAAAGGGTCGGCTCCACCGCCGGGCATGCCGTCGCCGCCACCAGCCCGTTGCAGGCGGCGCGCGTCGCCACCGCCCAGGAGCGATTCGACCGCTGCCAGCGCGCGATTCTGGGACGCGACTTCGCCGCGCTGGCCCAGGTTGTCGAACTGGACAGCAACATCATGCACGCTGTCATGATAACCGGCGAGCCATCTCTGCTGTACTGGTCCCCGGATACTC
>DAOTXK010000075.1:0-10230 GCA_034435395.1 Anaerolineae bacterium
CCACTATCCTGGAGGCCATTGGCCTGGCGCTGTTCGGCAGCAAGGCGTACACGCATGAGCAGTTCGTCCGGGAAGGGGCGCGGCGCGGCGAGATTGCCGTGGGTTTTGTCAGCGCGGTTGATGAGCGGGAATACGAGGTGGTGCGCGGGGTTGGCAGCGGTGCGAAAACCTACATCCATGATCCGGCGCTGGGGCGGCGGGTCTGTGAAGGCGTCGACGATACCCACGCCTTCATTCGTCAGCACTTGCGGGTGGATGATGAAACCGATCTGGCCGCTTTGTTTCAGGATGCCGTTGGTGTGCCGCAGGGGACCATGACCGCCGTCTTTCTTGAGCCGGCCAGCGCCCGCCGGGAAACCTTCAATCGCCTGCTCCGCATCGATGAGTATGAACGTGCCTGGCAAAACCTGCGGGAGACGGCCAACTATATCCAGGCTCTGATCGACAATAAAGAGCGGGAGCAGGACAGGCTGCGCGGTAAGCTGGAAGACCTGCCCGGCGTTGAGACAGAGATTGAGACCCTGTCTGACCGCATCCGGGCCGAACGCGCCGAACTGGACTGCTTAACCGGGTCACTGGACGGGATCGCCCATGAGGTCGAAGCGCTCGACATGCTCCAGCAGCAGTTGGACTCGCTCGACCGCCAGATCGCCGGTTGGCGGTCCGAAGTGAAGTTGCTGGAAGATCGCCTGGGCCGGGCACAGGCTGAGGTGGAGGAGGCGCAGGAGGCCGCTCAGATCGTGGCTGACACAGAGGCCGCGTATCGCGCCTATGAACGCGCCCAGGCGGAATTAACCGGGCTGGAAGAAGCGCGGCAGGAGCGCGACCGGCTGGTGAGCGTGCGGCACGGCATAGAAACTGATGTGAAGCTCTGCGAGCAAGATCGCCGGCGGACAGACGACGATTTGCAGGCCGTTGAGCAGGCGGAAGCGGAATTGGAGCGGCTGGCTCCCCTGGTCGAGCAGCAGCGACGACTGGAGCAGGAAATCAGCCAGGCCCGGCAGGATCAGGAGGCTTTCCAGCAGCTGGAGCAAGCGATCGCCCAATATGGAGCGATGTTAGCGGACCTCACCCGGCGGCGCGAACAGGCGGAGGTGCGCCTGTCCCGGAATGGGGTGGTGGTGGCGCTGGAAACCCGGACCGTTCAGCCTGCCGCATCGCTGGAAGCGCAGGCCAGCACGGCCCGCGATCAGGTAGCTCAGGTGGAGGCTGCCGGTGATTGGCTAGAGGACGCCAGCAGCGACCTCCAGAGCGTCCAACAGCAAGTCGAAACCATCCGTGGGCAGCTTGAGGCGCGCCGCCAATGGCAGAAACAACTGGAGGCGGTGGTCCGGGAAGCAAATGCCACGGCGGGCCTGTTGCGGGACGCGCAGTTCAAGCTGGATCAGATCGCCCACGAGCAGCAAACGCTGGAGGGTTATCAGGCGCTGTTGAGCGTGGCGGGCGCTCGCTGCCCGGTCTGCCAGCGGCCTATGGATGAGCACGCCCGCGTCGACACAGAGGCGCACTTCGCCGCCGAACGCGAACGCCTCCGGCTCGCTTATCAGACCGCTCAGCAGGAGTTTCAGGCGGCTCAGGCCGAGGCGGACCGGCTGGCCGCCGCGCGGGCGTCCATCGATGCGCAGATCGCGGCGTTGCCCGGCGAGGCCAGCCTGGGGCCGATCCAGGCTCGTTGGGAAGATGTGGCAGCGGCTCTTGACCGTCGCCGCACGGAGGCCGCCCGACTGTATGAGTCGGCGCTGGAGGCGTGCGACGTTCTGGCGGCCACGCTTGCCGAGCATGAGCAGCGGGCGCAGATGCTGGCGGCAAGCGGCCAGTCTCTCCCCGATTGGCAATCGCAGTTGGATGCGCTCGGCAACCCGCGGCACGATTTTGAACGGGCGCAGGAACGAGCGAATGAGCGTTCCCTGGTGGAGGCGCGGCTGGCTGAACAGCAGGCGCGGTGGGAAGAACTGCAAAACCAGCTTGAGCGGGTTGAGGCTGAACTGGCCGAGTACGCCGATCTGAATGAGCGCCTGGCGGAAGCCCAGCGAATCCGCGATGAGAACAGGGAAGATCATCAGCTACACCTGATGAAGATGGGGGTTGCGTCCGAGCTTGCCTCGCGGCAGGAGGCGCTGGCGGCGCTGCAAGAGGAGCTTGAGGCCCGCCAGGCGGCGCAGTGGCAGGCCCAGCAGGAGCGGGATGCCCTGGCGGCAACGTATGACGCGGATGCCCACCAGGCGCGCCGCGCTGAACTGCGCGAGCTGGACATGCGCCGGGTGGAGGTTCAGACCCGGTTGAGTGAACATGAGGAGACATTACAGGCCCGGCAGCAGAAGCTGGCCGAGCTGGAACAGGCCGGGCGGCAACTGGCGCAGCAGGAGCGGGAACATGAGCGGCTGCTGGCACGGCACCAAGCCTTTGAGTTCGTGCGGAACAGCATCCGCCAGGCCGGGCCGAAGATCACGCAGCAGTTGGTGCGCCTGATCGCCGAGCGGGCCAATCGCATCTTTGTCGACATCATCGGCGATCCGGGCTTTGTGCTCAACTGGAGCGACGATTATGCTGTCAGCCTCACCTACCGGGGCGAGCAACGGGATTTTCAACTGCTGTCCGGCGGGGAGCAGATGGCGGCGGCGATTGCGGTGCGGCTGGCCCTGCTGACGCAGCTGGCCAACGTCCAGTTTGCTTTTTTTGACGAGCCGACGGCCAACCTGGATGAAGCCCGTCGGAGTCAGCTGGCGGAAAGCCTGGGGGAGATGCGGAGCCTGCGGCAGTTGTTCGTCATCAGCCACGATGACACGTTTGAGCAGGAGAGTTATCACGTCATTCAGATTCGAAAGGAAGATGGCCTGAGCCAGGTGAAAATCCTATGACTCCCTTGTATGTCGACCGTGTCACCAGCGCGTTAAACAGCAATCGCGATCGTTTCAAACACGGTGAAGAGGCAGTCTCTCATCATATCCGGCGGCTGCGTAAGAACTTGAAACACTTCGAAGGGATGTCTACAGCCGAGGTTGAGGCGGCGCTGGCGCAACTGGCGCAGTCAGGCGAGTCCCGTTTCGGCGCACGGCCCACCAGGGAGCAGGATGAACAGCCGTTCATCATCCCGTTCCGGGAAGGGCGCGGCTGGCCTCATCACCATTCGGCGCGGCAGTGGGCAGCCGCTGTGCTGGAAGACGTGACCACGTTCGCGGCTGACGGTTCGGTCATCGAACCCAGCGGCGATATGTCTGTATCGGTTGGCCTGGTGCAGATCGGTTGGTTTGAGAATCCGCATGACCCGGCGGTCCCATACGTGAAAGACGTGGATGTGGAGGTTGTTTTGCCGGAAGACCTCCGGGGCGATCCTTCTGGAGTGGAAATCGGCTGGCGGCGATACCAGGGGGAAACCGCGCGCGCGGTCGCGTTCATGAAGGCCCACGCCGGGCGGCCACGCGCCATTGCCTTTCTCGATGGCACGCTGACCATCTCGTTCGTGCGGGGGTTGCCTGAAGACCGCCAGGATCAGTACCGGGATTGTGTGAATGAGTTGATTGAGGTGTCCGAGCAGACCGGTGTCCCGGCGGTTGGTTACGTCGATTCCAGCGATTCCATCGATTTTTTGAGCCTGATGCTCAGCGTCACCACCAACGCCAAATATGGGTACGAAAAACTGCGGCCCCTGCGGGTCGCTGATTCCGGCCTGCTGCATTATCATAACCCGCCCCTGCGGTGGGGCGACCGCTGCCGGACGTACATCTGCGACCGCGACGACGGGGTGTTGGGGAACGAATATTATGACCGGATTTGTTTCACCTATTTGCAGATGACCCAGCACAACCCCCCGGCGCGGCTGGAAATTCCCCGCTGGGTGTTTGAGGATCGCGAGCGGTATGAGTGGGTGTTGGACGTGGTGCGAGCGGAATGTATCGTCGGGGTGGGTTACCCTTATCCGCTGGAGACCGCCGACGCCGTTGCCGTGTTGAGCATGCAGGATCGCGAGCGTTTTTACCGGTTGTTTCAAGGGTTCGCCGCCGAAAACGACATCCCGGTGCGCTTCAGCCGGAAGTCGATCAGCAAACGTGGGCGGCGCTTGTGAGGAGGTGAGCGGTGGGACTGCCACTGGGTAAGATTGTGAAGTCGAATGGGCACACCGACTACGTGTGCCAGATTTACGGCGCGAAAGAAGTCGCCGATGTGCCGCAGGCCTCCAACTACGCCCTGGGGACGTTCGTCAGCATTGAGTTGGGCGAAGCCTGGGCGGGGTATCTGGTCGGGTTGATTTACGACACCGTGCTCCTGAACCCGGATTTCGGGCGGTTGGGGCCTCGTCTGTCTTCGGAATCGGAGCTGATGATGTTCGCGCCGGATTATTTGAACGAGCGAGCGGTGCTGGTTGGGGTCACGGCCATCGGGCGAATCACGTCCAGGGGGCGCGTCATGCAGGGCGTGCCGCTGCTGGCGGCCAGCAATGACGCGCAGGTGCATCAGATGGACGACGACCAGATTCGGGATTTCCATCTGGCAGGGGATGCCGTCAATCTGGTCTACCTGCCGGTGCTGCTCCAACAGGACAATCCGCTGGCGTATCATCTGGCTCGCATTGTGCTGGAACGGCTGGCCGATCTGCTGCCAGAGTATCGAGCCGAGATGGCCGTTCTGGCCGATGACCTGACCTGGCGGGCACAAATTGGACCGATGGGAGGTTTGTGATGGGCGATCCACTGGGACGCGCCAAGGGTCCGGGGCCAACCCCGCACAGTTTTTTGTTTGTCTCGCCGGATACCGGACAGCGGCTTAAAGTGGGGGAGTTTATCACCTATCAGGCGCAGGTGAATGGAGAACAGCAGACCGTCCTGGCGCGGGTGACGGAGCGCCGCCCGGTGCGCCTGTACCCCAATGGCTTCTCCGGCGACCCTCAGGTCGATCCCAACCGGGTGGCGGCTTTCGTCGGCTACACCGGAGGGACCGCCGAGCTGTTCGAAATGACGGCGGAAGTGATCGGTTACTATGATGAAGGGCTGCGCGACTTCGTCAATCCGCGCGTGCCGCCGCGGGTGGGGACGCCGCTGGCCCTGGCGGATAATGATTATCTGTCGCACGTCCTGAGCCGCGCCCAGCCGGACGAGGTCGGCGCGGCCACCATCGGCTGGTTGCTGAGCCGACCCAAAGACGAAGTCCCGATTGCCATCGACGTGGGGGCGGTGGTCAGCACGCATCTGGCGATCATCGCCAGCACGGGCGCGGGCAAGAGTTATGCGGCCAGCGTGTTGATTGAAGAGATGCTCCGGCCCAATAACCGGGCGGCAGTGCTGGTCATCGACCCCCACGGCGAGTACCAGACTCTGGACGAGCTATCGAGGCACAAAGCGCTGCGCGGCGATGGTTACATCCCGGAAGCCCGCATCTACCGGCCCGGCGATGTCAAAATCCGGGTGGGCACGCTGGAACAGGGTGATCTGCGTTACCTGCTGCCCAATGTCTCCGAGCGGATGAGCTACGTGCTGGGGCGGGCCTACCGCCGCGCCCAGTCGGCCAGCCGCAACCGTTGTGGGCAGGAAGACCGCTGGACGTTGCAGGAATTGATCGACGCGCTCGATGAGATCGGCGATAACGAAGCCGACGCTTTTGACCGGGGATCGGCCAACGCTGTGTTGTGGCGCTTACACAGCACGATCACCACTGGGCCGGGACAGATTTTTGACGATGTCGAACAGACGCCGCTTCGGGAGCTGTTCCGGCCGGGCCGGTGCACGGTGATGCAGCTCAGCCAGGTGGACGCCCGGCAGCAGCAGGTCATCGTGGCGGCGTTGCTCCGGCGCATATTTTATGCCCGTCTGCGGACCGAGAACCGCCAGGTCTTCGAGGGCGACGATTATTACCTGCCATATCCGGTGTTCGTGTTGATCGAGGAGGCGCACAACTTCGCCCCCGCCGGGGTGGATATTGTCACTACCGGCATCCTCAAGACGATTCTGGCCGAAGGGCGTAAGTTTGGCGTTGGCGTCGGTCTGATCAGGCAGCGGCCCGGCAAACTCGATTCCGATGTGCTCTCGCAGTGCAACACCCAGTTCCTGTTGCGCATCGTCAATCCGGTTGATCAGGATAAGGTGGCCGGGAGTGTGGAGAGCGTGGGCCGTGACCTGCTGCGGGAACTGCCGGCCCTGACCAAGGGGCAGGCCATCATCGCCGGGGCAGCGGTCAACACGCCGGTGCTGTGCCATATCCGGGCGCGCCATACCCCGCACGGCGCGGAAGACCCCTCTGCGCCGGACCAATGGCTGGCGTACTTTGGGGTGGCGCAGACCCAGCGGCGCAACCGCGAGTCAGCCCCCCTCCAGGGGCCGTCGCGCCGGTCGCGGCTGTTCCGGGACGACTGAAGTTCCACCGGCGATGGCCTGAGGGGCCGTCCCCAGGCTGTTCCGCTGTCATTGGAGAGACGGTTGGGACTACTGCTTGTTTGCCCTGGCCGTTTCGTGTAGAGTCGGGAGCGCCGGGCCGGGATACGGATCGTTTTGTTGCCCGTTCATGGGCCAGTCATGCCAGTTCTGTGCGTCGGGCCATGTCGTCCGCCAGTGTGTTAAGGTCGCGGAAAGATGCGCTCTCCTTATGAACGTCAGCGGAGAACCCCTTTGTCTGGGTGCGCGCTCCTGCCCATGGCGGTGCTGGTGGCCCTCATCTTCTTCGCCTGGACGCAGTTCGTGTTGTCGTCGCCCTCGCCGGGAGGACAGACGCCAATCCTGACGCCGACCATGCCTGACCGGCTGACGCGCCAGGATGTGCTGCCCACGCCAACCCCTGATGTGAACGCTCCGCCGCGAACCATCACCTTCCCCGGCGCGTTGCTCACGTCGCGTATCATCGAGGCGGTGCGCACCCCGACCAGCTGGGAGACGCGTTATCTGGGCGATGCCGTCGGCCATTTACAGGGCACAAGCTGGCTGGGGGAGGCAGGGGGCAACATCGTGCTGGCCGGGCATGTGGAGACGGCGCTCGGCGAGCCGGGGCCGTTTGCTCACCTGTTTGAGGCGCAGATCGGCGATCGGGTGATCCTGCGAGAGGGCGGTTACGAGCAGGCATACCAGGTGGTGACGATCCAGCGTGCTGCTCCCGACGCCGTGAGTTATGTGACCCAGGATGGCGTGCCGCGTCTGACGTTGATCACCTGCACCGATTGGGACATTGACGTGCAGACTTACCTGAGCCGGCTGGTTGTGGTGGCTGAACCAGTTGACTCCGATGATGGCTGACCAGTTCATGGGTGACGGGGCGTCAACATCACGCCGGACCATGATCGGCGCGGTCGATATTGGGGGCACCAAGATCGCCGCCGGTATGGTCGATGCGTCCGGTCGGGTGCTGGCGCGGGCGGAGTGCCCGACGGCCCCTGAGCGTGGCTTTGCCGACGCGCTGGCCCGGATTGTTGCCCTGCTCCAGGAGACCGGGGAGCAGGCCGGCGGGACGCTGTGTGGCATTGGCATCGGGTGCACCGGACCGGTTGATCCCATGAGAGGAACGATCGGCGATGTGGAGTTTCTGACCGGGTGGGAAGGGGCGGAACTGGTCGCCGAATTATCGCGTCGTTTTGATCGGCCGGCGGCGATGGAAAACGATGCGGATGCGGCGGCGTTGGCGGAGGCCCGGTGGGGGGCTGGGCGAGGGGCCTCCAAGTTCGTTTATGTGACCATCAGCACGGGTATCGGCGGCGGTTTGATCATTGACGGTCAGCTCTACCGTGGCGTCAACGGTGCCCATCCGGAGATAGGCCATCATGTCATCGATCCGTCTGGGCCGGCCTGTGCCTGTGGCGCGCGTGGCTGCTGGGAGAGCCTGGCCAGTGGACCGGCCCTGGCGTCGTGGTTTAATGCCCGGTTTTCGGCTGTGTCCGGTTCGGCAGAGGTTCTTGACGCCCGGCGCATCTGTGCGCTGGCCGAACGCGGCGATCCGCACGCCCTGGCAGCGGTAGACCGCGAGGGATACTATCTTGGTCTGGGGTTGGCCAATCTCATCACGCTCTTCACGCCGGATGTGATCGCCCTCGGCGGGGGCTTGATGCGCAGCCGCCACCTGTTTTGGGAGAGGATAGCACAAACCATCCGGGCCGTTTGCGGCTTCGTGCCTCATCAGCAGGTTCGCCTGATCCCGGCGGCGCTGGGGAGTGATGTGGGCCTGATTGGCGCCGCCTGTGCGTGGCTTAACCGCTTTGGGGAAGAAGACCGGGCGGACGGCTAAGGCGGTGGCCCGTCCCTGGCCGATGAGCCGGGTTGACGGAGCAGTTCTGGGCAGCGATCAGGACAGGGGCAGCGTTACGGATACCGTGGTTGTCTGGCCGGGTGTGCTCTCGATGGTTAACGCTCCCTGGTGCAGATCGGCCAGACGTTTGGCGATGATGAGGCCGAGGCCGGTCCCCTGCTGTTCGTAAATTTTGCGCTCGAACTGCGTATAAGCGCCGACGGCGGCGATCTGTTCCGGGGTCATGCCACGCCCCATGTTAGTGACCCTCAGCAGGTAATTGTTCCCCTCTACAACGCCGCCCACATGTACCGGTGTGCCTGCTTTCGAGAACTTAAACGCGTTGTCCACCAGTTCCGTCACGATCTTTTGTAGATTATCCTTGACGATCCGAACAACCGGCACTTCCTGGACGTGCAACTGTAGATCAGCCTCGCGCCTGTACTCCTGGGCTTTTTCGTGGGCCAGGAATTCAATGAGCGCCCGGGGCTGGGCGATCCGGAGGCTGCGGAGCGCGGCCACGCGGTCTGGGTCGACGCCGATGATCTCGATCTGGGCATAGATCAGGAAGTTTTCAACCAGGCGGTGCAGACGCCTGGCAGACCGGTTGATGCTGTGGGCCATCTCGACGACCCGTTCCCTGGCCATGGTCGGTTCGCCGAGCATGAGCAGTTCGGAATACCCCAGGATGCTGGAAAGGGGCGTGCGCAGTTCGTGGGGCAGCATATGGACGATGTGGCCACGCAACTCGTTCAGTTGTCTTTCATACTCCTTTGCCAGGGAGGCCCGTCTTTCCAGGCGGGCGTTCACGGCGGCCAACAACTCATCCGGCGTGAATGGTTTGGAGATGTAATCATCCGCGCCCAGTCCCATGCCCTGCCGCATATCGTCCCGGCTGGCCTTGGCGGTTAAGAAGATAAACGGAATCATGGCCGTGGCCGGATCGTTGCGCAGCTCCAGCAGCACGCCATAGCCGTCAAGTTCAGGCATCAGGATGTCACAAACGATCAGATCGGGCATGTGCTGGCGCGCCATGTCCACGCCGAGGCGTCCGTTCGGGGCTCCTTTAGCATCATAGCCCCCCAATTCGATCGTCCCCAGGATGTTTTCGAGAATGGGGGTTTCGTCTTCTATGGCCAGAATGGTGGTCATGGCTTGTTCTCCAATCGTGACCGAAGCTGGCAGGGTGTGGTGAGGCGTGTCATGGCCTCGTCGGCTTAGGGAGTAACCCATTTTTTGATCGTGGCCAGCAATTCAACCGGCCCAAACGGTTTGATCAGGTAGTCGTTGGCCCCCCGCTGTTGGCCTTCCTGAACGCTGGCCTCGTCCGCCCTGGCCGACACGAAGATAAATGGGATATTGGCCGTGGCCGGGCTGCGGCGCAGCCGCTCAAGCACCTCGAATCCATTAAACTCAGGCATGCGAATGTCGCAGATCACCAGATCGGGGCGATGCTCACTGACCATCTGAAGCCCGGTCAACCCGGCTCTTGCCCCCAGGGCGTCAAAGCTCTCCAGTTTAAGGATTTCAATGAGGTTCTCCAGAATGAATTCCTCATCTTCGATGACCAGGACCAGTGTCATGGGTATCTCCACAAATACCGGATGGAATGGTGTTGGTAGGCCCGCTGCCAGGCCCGACGCGGGCACACACTCCTTGATAGATGCCGAAAGCGCGATAACGCAGCACCAGCAGGTCGCCAATCGGGCGATGTCGCTGGTGGCTATGAATATAAGTATACCTATATATTTAAGAAAAAACAAGTCCTGAATTAACGAATTACAAAAATCAATTAACTGATGACGGGTGCTGGTTGTTGAGGGTATCACAGATAGGAGTGGCCCGATCGGTGGCGGGCAAGATTCGCGTCCCCAGGCTGGCTGGTATGAGCCAGTTTCCGGGGGAGCGCCCTTATTGTCGAAGGCCAGGAAGTGTGTGATAATCACTCACCAGCCATCTCGGAGTTCCCCACAATATATAGGCGACGAAGTGAGTTGATATGAGTGAGCCAGTGCGTGATCAATTGCCTGATAC
>DAOTXK010000076.1:0-18295 GCA_034435395.1 Anaerolineae bacterium
GGGCGGCGGGGGTTGCGGGGGGGCGAACCTGCCGCCGCGCTCCAGGCCGCCGAACCCGCGCTGGTGACGAGGGAAGCGCCCTCAGGTGAGGCGGTCCCCCTCGCCGGGGTGGACGCCGTCCTCATGCCGGAGCCGCCGCCGGACCTGGACCGGTACCGCCGCTGCTGGCAGGTCCCGTTCGCTGTTGCCCTGGGCTTCCTGGTGGTGAGCGCGCTGGGCATGGCCGCCGCCCAGGGCGGGGAAGGTCTTTTCGGCGCGGTCGGCTTCCTGTGCGCCTGGAGCGTCTTCATGCTGGCGGCGCTGGCCGTGGGGGTTGCCTTCTGGAGCCGCACCGCCCGCTGGCTGCACGTGCGGGTCCGGGAGCGGGACGGGCGACGTTTCGCCATCAGCCTGCCCGTGCCGCTGCGGCTGGTCGGCTGGCTGCGGGCGGTCGCGCGGCCCTTCGTCGACGGGGAGACGCGCGGCTACCTGGACATGGCCGCGGCCTTTGTGGAGGCCCTGCAAAATTCGATGGACCGCCCCGACGCCGCCCCGTTCATTATTGACGTGGACGACGAGGATGAGAGCGTGCAGGTCTATTTCGGATAACATACGGCGGATGACGGAAGAAAGGTGAACCATGAGAACGGATCACGAACGCCCACAAATTTTGAAGGACCTGGAGGCGGGGACCATCACAGCGGAGGAAGCCAACCGGCGGCTGGCCGCCCTGGACACCGCCGCGCCTCTGCCCGATCATGACCTGCCGCACGTGCGCGATCTCCGGGAAAACTGGCGGCTGCCCTTCGCCGTCTCGATGGGCGGCGCGCTGCTGGCCGGGTTAAAGCTGGCCAGCCGCCCCCGCCAGGGGTTCTTGAACCGGGTCCAGCAGGGCTTCTACTGGATGGCCCTGGTGGCCTTCGGGCTGGTCGGCCTGCTGGCCTGGTGGAGCCGCCAGGCGCGCTGGCTGCTGGTTAAGATACAGACCAGGGACGGCCAGCGTTTCCAGATCAGCCTGCCCGTCCCCGTTCACCTGCTGGCCCGGCTGTTTAGGGCCGTCCGTCCCTGGGTGGACGAGGAGACGGCCCAGCAGTTAGACGCCGCCGTGGAATTCATCGACACCATGCAGGACGAAATGGACAGCCCGGACGGCCAGCCGGTCATCATCGACATCAATGATGAAGAGAACCGGGTGCAGGTGTACCTGATATAGCGTGGCCGAGGGCAGGGCCGCCCCGGCCAGACAAGGAAGGAGTGGTGATGGGAACAGCCGAGGAACGGACCCGGATTCTTAAGATGCTGGAAGAAGGTACGATCAATGCCGAGGAGGCCACCAAGCTGCTTCAGGCGCTGGCTGCCGGGCGGTCGGGCGCGGCAGGCCCCGGCGCGGTTCGCCGCGAGACCCGCTGGCTGCGCGTGCGCATCACAGACACGGCCACCAACAAAGCCAAGGTCAGCATCAACATCCCGATGGGGCTGGTACGCACCGGCATCCGCATGGGGGCGCGCTTCATCCCCAGCGATTCCGGCGTTGACTACCAGGAGATCATGGACGCCATCGAGGGGGGCGAGACCGGCAAAATCTTCGAGATGGTCGACGAGGAACAGGCCGAAAAGATCGAAATCTGGGCGGAGTGAAAGCCGCCGGAAAGCCCCTCGCCCGGCCCGCTGGCCGGACCAGGCCGAGTCATCAGGAATGCTCCTCCTGATAGCGGAGCAGACGGCCAGCGCTGTGAGCGGAGCAGCCTGGCCGTCTGTGCTGGCTGGCGGCGGGCTGTCGTCCCCTCCGCCAGCGGCGAGAGGGTGGATGGCCTGGGCGTACCGGGCGGGCCAGGGCGGCGGAGCCGGGAGGTGGCGCGATGACCCTATCGTCCTTTTTGCAGACCCAGGCGGTCCGAGAGCGGTTCCGGCGGGAATTCCCCAAACCCCGGCTCACCGCGGGGGGTCGGCTGTGGGCCGCGCCGCTGACCCGCAACTACGGCCTGGTCGGCGCGGCGTTTGACTATCTCCTGCGCTTTTATGTCGAACGGCTGAACCCCCAGGCCCTCACCAGACGGTGGGCCGCCGAGCACGTGCTGGGCTACGTGATCCAGTTTGCGGCGGAGAGCGGGGCGATTGATCTGGCCAAGACCGCCCGGCAGATGGTGGCCGAGGCCAGGGCCAACCACGCCGCCTTCCTCCGCTCCGGTCGGATCACCGCCGACCTCCTCCGGTCGGCGCTGCTGCTGGCCCAACTGGACATCGTGTACCGCACCGGCACGCTGGACCTGATCCTGCGGACGTTCGGGACGGTCGATCCCAGGGACATGGACGACCTGGAGCGGCTGCTCAGCCTGGTCGATCCGGCGGCCTTCACAGCGGAGGAGGTCTGCCTGCTCAACCCCGTCTTTGGCGAGGCGTCGCTGCTGGTCCGGGGCGCGGACGCCGACCTGGTGATCGACGGGACGCTGATCGAGATCAAGACGACCAAAAACTTCCGGCTTAAAGAAGAGGACTTCCACCAGCTGGTCGGCTATTACACCCTGTACCGCCTGGGCGGCATCACCGATATGCCGCCCCACCACCCGATCGAACGGCTGGGCATTTATTACGCCCGCCACGCCCACCTGTACACCGTCGCCGTGCGGGACGTTATCGACGAGGGCGCATTCCCGGCCTTCCTGGACTGGTTCCAGGCGGAAGCCGCCCGGCAGTTCGGCGGGCCGCCGCCGCGTTAGCCGCCGGCGATTGGCCGTCCCAGCACTGCCTGGTACAGGGCGATGGTCTCCTCCACCATGCGGGCCGCGCTGAAGTGCGCCTCCACCCGCGCCCGCCCCGCCGTCCCCATCCGCTCCCGCCGCTCTGGATCGGCCAGCAGCAGCCGGAGCGCCGCCGCCAGGGCGTGCACGTCGCGCGGCGGGCAGAGCAACCCCGTCTCCCCGTCGACCACCACCTCCGGGATGGCGCTGACCGCGCTGCCCACCACCGGCAGCCCCTGGGCCATCGCCTCCAACAGGACCAGCCCGAAGCCCTCCCACAGGCTCGGCATCAGGAACACGTCCAGGGCGG
Organism: Anaerolineae bacterium; assembly: GCA_034435395.1. GTDB lineage: Bacteria > Chloroflexota > Anaerolineae > Aggregatilineales > Ch27 > DAOTXK01. Next base: position 3,028 of record DAOTXK010000076.1, read on the forward strand.
CCAGGATCGCCGCCGGGTCCGCCCGCCAGCCCAGGAAATGCACCCGGTCGGCCACCCGCAGCGACCGGGCCATCAGCTCCAGCTCCACCCGCAGCAGCCCATCGCCGGCGATGACCAGCTGCGCCGCCGGGAACTCGCCGCCCACCCGCTCAAAGGCCCGCAGCGCGTAGGGGATACCTTTTTGCTCCACCAGGCGGGATACCATCCCCAGCAGGAGCGCCTCGTCCGGCAGGCCAAGCTCCCGCCGCAGCGCCGCCTGCGCCGCCGCCCGATCCATAGTCGGCAGGGCCTCCAGCCCGTACCGCACGGTGTGCACCTTGTGGGCGGGCGCGCGCTCCACCTCCCGGACGAAGTGGGCGATGGCGTCGGAGATGGCGATGCCGGCGTTGACCAGCCGCCACAGCGCCGCGTTCACCTGCCGGATGGGGAAGCGCCGCCGGAAGGCGTCGTCGTTGTGGCGGGTGGTGATCACCGCCGGGACGCCGGCCAGCCGCGCCGCCGGGATGCCGTACAGGTCAGCGTGCAGCAGGTGGGTGTGCACCACGTCCGGCCGGGCGGCCCGTATCGACCGCCACAGGCGCGGGTAGAGCGCCGGGTCAAGGTCGCGATGGATGACCACCCGCTCCGCCGGGATGCCGCGCGCCGCTGCCTGGGCCAGGTAGTCGTCCATCGGCCTGTCCGGCTCCACCAGCAGCAGGGCGCGGGCGTCGACGCCAAACCGTCGCAGGCCGGTCAGCAGGGCCAGCAGGTGGTTCTCCGACCCGGCGATCTGGGTGATCTTGGTGAGGTGAAGGACACAAGCGCCACCGGGGTTGGTCATGCCGGTTCTTCCAGTGCAGGCGGGTCGATAAACAGGCGGTGCCACCATTCCAGCGTGAGCAGCGTCCACAGGCGGAAGCCGTGATCGCGCTGGCCGCTGGCGTGTTCGTCGATCAGACGGGCCACCGCGCCCATATCCAGCAGGCCGCGCGCCCGCGCTTCCCGGCTCAGCAGGACCTCCCGCACCGGGGCGATGTCCGCCCGCAGCCAGGCCCCCAGCGGCGCGCCGAAGCCGTGTTTGGGCCGGTCGATGATGGCGTCCGGCAGCAGGCCGCGGGCCGCTTCTTTAAGGATGAACTTGGTGGCCCGGCCCCTGAGCTTCAGATTGGCCGGGATGGCCGCCGCCAGCTCCACCAGCTGGTGATCCAGGAAAGGCGAGCGCGCCTCCAGCGAGACGGCCATGCTGCACCGGTCAGCTTTGATCAGCAGGTCGTCCGGCAGATAGGTGCGCAGGTTGGCGTCGAGCAGGGCCGCCGTATCCACCTGGCCGTCGAACAGGGCGGCGAAATGCGCCCCGGCGGCGTCGGGCTGCCGGGTCAGCGCCGCGATGGCTTCCTGGCTGAACAGGCGCACCCAGTCGAAATAGGCCAGCGCCGGCGGCAGGCTTGCCCCCCGCGCCAGCCGCCCGGCCCGTTTGACGACGTTGTAATAGCCGGTGCCCTCCGGCATCGCCCCGATAGCGACGGCGGCCAGCTTCCACAGCGGGCGGGGCACGGCGCGCAGTCTGCGCACCAGAGCGGCGGCGTAAAACCGCTCATAACCGGCGAACAGTTCGTCGCCGCCGTCGCCGTTGAGGGCCACCGTGACGTGCTGGCGGGTCAACTGGCTGACCAGGTAGGTGGGGATGGCGCTGCTGTCGGCGAAGGGCTGGTCGTAGTGCCACACCAGCCGGGGGAGCAGGCCCATCGCGTCCGGCTCGACAGTGAAGGCGGTGTGCTCCGTCTCCAGCAGATCGGCCACCCGCCGGGCGTAGGGTGTCTCATCGAAGCTGGTTTCCCCGGCGAAGCCGATGCTGAACGTCCTGACCAATGCGTGGCTGTGGCGGCGCATCAGGGCGACGATCAGGCTGCTGTCCAGCCCGCCGCTGAGGAAGGCCCCCAGCGGCACATCGCTCAACAGGCGCAGGCGCACGGCCTCGCTCAGCGTCTCCCGCACCGCCGCCGCGTGACGGGCCAGCGTCTCCGCGTCCGCCCGGCCCGGACCGGCGGCAGTCGGCGGCGTCCAGTAGGAGACGGGGCGGACCTGGGGCGCGTCGGCGTCGATGATGATCATATGCCCCGGCGGCAGCATCTGGATATCCTGGAACGGCGTCTCCGGCGCGGGGATGTAACCGTAGCCCAGGTACAGAGGCAGCCGCTCCGGCGTGAGGGCCGACTGGCGGGGCACGTCCGGATGCATCAGCAGCGCCTTGATCTCGCTGGCGAAAACAAAAACCCGCCGGTCGTGGTAGTAATACAGCGGCTTCTGGCCCAGGCGGTCCCGCGCCAGGAACAGCCGCCGCCGGTCGCGGTCCCAGATGGCGAAGGCGAACATGCCGCGCAGGCCGCCCAGCGCGTCCGGCCCCTGGCGGCGATAGAGTTCCAGCAGGGCCTCCGCATCGCTGCCGGAACGAAAGCGGACGCCCATCGCCTCCAGGTGACGTTTAAGGTCGGGATAGTTGTAAATCTCGCCGTTATAAGCCACCGTGATCGCGCCGTCGGCGGTCGGCATGGGCAGCGCCCCGGCGGGCGAGAGGTCCAGGATCGCCAGGCGGCGGTTGCCCAGCGCGCACGGCCCGTCCGCCAGGACCCGGCCCTGGTCCGGGCCGCGATGAACGAGGATGGCGGCCATGGCCTCGACGACCATCGGGTCGGCGGGCCGCCCATCCAGCTGCAACACGCCGCAGATGCCGCACATAATCCAGGCTTCCCGGTGATAATCCCCTCCAAAAGCAGTATACTACCCCAAAGATGCCCGTGTAGCGACCTGCCGACGCCCCGGATGCCCGCGATGACCATCACCAACCCCAAACGCCTGCTGGATAGTTATGGGATCGTGCCCAAGAAGAGCCTGGGCCAGAATTTCATGCACGATCCCAACGCGCTGGAGAAGATCACGCGGGCGGCGGAGCTGACCGCCGAGGACACCGTGATCGAGGTCGGCCCCGGCACCGGCGCGCTGACCACCTGGCTGGCCGATATCGCCCGGCACGTGATCGCCGTCGAGCTGGACGACCGCCTGATCCCGCTGCTCCAGCACCAGCTGGAGGACTACCCCAATGTGACGCTGGTCCACGCGGATATCCTCAAGGTGGACCTGGCGCTGCACGTCGACTCGGACGACACGTACTGCGTCGTGGCCAACCTGCCTTATTACATCACCGGCGCGATCCTGCGCTATTTCCTGGAAAGGCGGCACAAGCCGACCCGTCTGGTGGTCATGGTGCAGCAGGAGGTCGCCGAGCGCCTGACCGCCCGCCCCGGTGACATGAGCCTGCTCAGCGTGGCGGTGCAGTACTACGGGCAGACCCGGATCATCAGTCGCCTGTCCCCGGCGGCCTTCTGGCCCCGCCCGGACGTGACCTCCGCCCTGGTGCGGATCGACACCTACGGCGACTCGCGCCCGGTCCAGGTGAGCGACGAGGAGACGTTCTTCCGCCTGGTCCGGGCGGGCTTCAGCCAGAAGCGCAAACAGCTCGTCAACGCGCTGGGCGGCGGGCTGGGCATCAGCAAACCGGCGGCGGTCGAACTGCTCCGGGCGGCGGGGATCGACCCCCAGCGCCGGGCGGAAACGTTGACGCTGGGCGAATGGGCGGCGCTGACGGCGGCGGCCCAGACGGCCCGCATCTGAACGACGGCGACCGGGCGCTTCCGTGCGCCGGGATGCCGCCATCGGAGGAGAGAGCGGTGAGGGGACGACCGGGCCTGATCATGCTGAGCGCCCTGCTGATCACCCTGGCTGCCTGCGGCCCTCCGCCGTCCGATCCGGGCGGCGCGGGATCAGCGGACGCGCCCGGCGGCCAGGCGCAACGGTTCGCCCTCTTTGACGGCGGCCAGATCACCGTCGGCGATCTGAGCATCAGCGCCGGGGACTTCGGCCTGGCCCAGTACATCGCCGACGACCAGGTCACGCGCACCGGGCAGACGTGCGTCTTGTGGGTGTTCGTCCGAGGGCGGGAGGACCTGAACCACCCGGAACGGGTCTATCCGGGTAAGATCGTGCGGGTGGCCGGTTACCGGATACAGGTGGACGGCATCGAGATGGGACGGGATCAGCGCTACGCCGTGCGGCTGACCGTCGTCAGACCGCCGACGCCCCCGCAACCGTAAGCGGCCCCGGCGCGTATGATCTTAGGCGGAGAGTCCTGATTTTTGGGGTGCCGGGCGCGGCCAAGCGCGTGTACAATACGAATGCAGGACTCCGTGCCTGACCCGAACCACCGACGATCACCGGGCGACCGGATACAGGACCAGAACTCATGCGGTCAAAAAGCCAACGTGCCACTTCCATCTGGCTGATCATCATCGGCCTGCTGCTCAGCCTCGTCTTCATCTCCGGGGCCGTGCCCCCCCAGGTGCAGCTGATCGGCCTGGTGCTCTATGCGGCGATGGCGCTGGCAGCGCTGGGGGTCTTCGACGCCGAGGAAGTGCGCCGCCGCCTGCCCCGCCGCCCATCCCTGGACGTGCTGAGGGTCCAGCGCCCTCGATGGGAGCGGACCCAGGCCAGCGACGCCGCCCGACGCGCCCAACAACGCGCCAGCCTGCTGAGCGACTACCTGGACGATTTCCGGCTGCTGGATGTGGGCCTGATCGTCAGCGAGGTCGGGCCGGATGGGATGAGCCTGCGGCGCGGCGAGGTCACGCTGGACGACCAGGCCATCCAGCCCTACGTCGTGCTGCACGCTGACCCGTCCTGGAACGACGAGACCGTCTCCGTGCGCTTCGAGATACTGGACACCCACGGCGAGCCGCACTTTCGCTACGAGGACAAGGTTTACCTGCGCGAGGGCCAGAACAACGTGCTGTGCAGCCGCCGCCTGCCGCTGGGCGACAAAGCGGCCACGGTCAGCCCTGGCCTGTGGGAGCTGCGCGTCTCGGTGGACGGCGGCGTGATCGGGCTGCACAGCTTCGGTGTGGGGCCGTCGCTGCGGGAGCGGCAGCGGATGTTTGAGGAGGGCATCATCTCCCCCCACCGCCGGGAGCGCCTGCGCGACGCCGCTGCTGACGAGGACGACGACTCGCCGATCTCGCTGGAGGAGCTGCTGCGGGGACGGGAGTGAAACGACCGGGAAACCGTTTTTACCGGAATAGGGCGAGGATTTCCCGATGAGGCACAGAAACAGGGGCGGACGTTTGGGCCGGGGAATCGCCGGGCTGGTGTTGATCAGCATTGGACTGAGCGCGTTGGGGGTCGGCAACACGCTGGGGATCATGCTGCTCCTGGGCGGGCTGCTGTTGCTGGCCTGGCTGCTCAGCAGCGACGGCTGGAGCGCCAGCCAGGCGGGCCGCGCGTACCGGTGGCCCGCCGCCGATGAACACCCCGCGCGGCAGGAGGGGCGTCCCCGGCGGCGCGCCCGTCCCAGCGGGGTGATGCACCGCGTGGCGGCGCAGGCGGTCCGGCGGGCCGGGCAGTACCCGGCGAGCCTGGCGGTCGCCCCGGTCGACGTGGGCCTCCTGGCCTACGGCGGCGATGACGACCCCACCATCTACCGCGAGACCCGCCTGCCCGACGACTCCCAGTACATCCGTACGTTCGTCGTGCTGCGCTCGCCGCAGCGCGCCCAGGGTAAGATCCGCTTCGAGCTGGTGGACGAGCACGGCATCCGACGGTTTATCGACGAAACGCCGTGGACGCTCCAGCAGGGGGAGACCTTCGTCTACCCGGAGACCTGGCTGCCGCTACGCAACCTCGACCGGGTGGACGGCACGTGGAAGTTGCGCGTCTACGCGGCGGGCATGCTGCTGGCGGTGCACGACTTCGCCTGGCAGGATACCGGCGGCGGACTGTTCCGCGCCTACCTGGACGGCGACGGCGAGATCACCGACGACCTGCACCAGGAACTGGCCCGGGCGCGGCTCAGCCGCCTGTCGCTGGAGGATCTGCTCGACGAGCAGGATGGCGGCCTGATGGAGAGCGACCCGGAAGCAGAGGCGGCGGCCCGCCAGGCCGAGAAGCTCAACCGCCCGCATGGCCAGCGCCGCCAGAGTCGTTAGCGCAACCGTCCAGAAGGCCGCTTACCCCAGCCCCAGGCCGCCCGCCTCCGCCGCCGACGGGGCGCAAACCCACCACTTTTGGGATGTAACCAGCGGGTGAACCGTGTCATAATAAAATAGATATCGGTTGAGGCCGGCAGAGGGCTGACCAGCAACAGCGGGGCCGGTTACGTGTAGTGGAGGGTGATAAGGAAAGGAGCGCACACCGATGACCGCCTGGTGGGGAACCCGGAGCAACGTCTCGCCGCGCCTGCGCCTGGAAGTGGAAGCCATGCGGGCCACTTTCGGCGGCACCTTCCGCCTGATCGTGCCCCGCCACGGCCTGCTCTACTGGGTCGGCGAGGTGGAGATCAACCTGGCGGGCGTGCCGCAGCGGGAGCACCTGCTCAAGCTGCTGTACCCGGACAAATACCCGCTCCGCCCGCCGGAAGCCTACGTGCTCAAGCCCTACATCTACAGCCCCAAGCACCAGTTCGAAGACGGGCAGTTGTGCCTCTTTAATCCCAAGGATGGCCGGGCTTACGGCTGGAACCCGGCCCGCTCCACCGCGGTGACGGTCGCCGGCTGGGCCGTCGAGTGGCTGTACGCCTACTACACCTGGAAACAGATCGGGGTGTGGCCGGGGATGGAAGAACAGATCAAACGGTCGATCTTTTCCGGGTTCTGACGGGGAGCCAAGACGACATGCGGCATATGGCCAGGAAACCGTATAACAGCGCCGGGCGCACGCCGCCGCGCGTGGTGGTGGCCGAGCGCGTGATCCGTAAGATGGCCCTCGGCGCGTCGCGGTACCCGGAGGAAGAGACCGCCGAAGCGCTGGTCGGGCTGGTGATCCCCAATGAGGGCGACCGCGAGCCGGACCTCTACCTGCTGGATACCATCGCGCCCGATCAGACCGCCATCGACCGGGAAAGTTACATGGTGGCCCAGGGCGACGACCTGCAGGACGAGATCATGTACTGGCTGGCCATCAACTGGCGGCGGTTCCGCGAGCGGCGGCAGCACAGTTATGGCAAGGCCCTGGCCGGTAAGTGGGACGCGCCGCTGCGTTACCTGGGCGACTGGCATAAGCAGCCCGGCGAGATGTTCTGGCCCAGCCACGGCGACCTGATGACCGCCCTGGAGATCGTGCAGAATCCTGACCACGACATGCCGCAGTTCCTGGCCCCGATTGTGACCCTGGCCCCGCCCTGGGACGAGGCCGAAGGCCCCCCCGGCGACGAGTTCGACCTCTATGCCCGCCAGGAGGACGGCACCATCGTCCGCATCAATTTCTGGTACCTCAGCCGCAAGATGAAGCAATTTGTGGCCGCCCGGCCCGAAGTGCAGTCCGACCAGGCGCTGCCCGCTGTGCCGCCCATCGCCTGGCACCTCACCAACCGCGCCCGCTTCCAGGAGGAATACGACCGGCTGGTCGCTGATGGGCTGGCCGTCAGCGTGGTGGAGTGGGACGCCGACGGCCAGCCGCCGCTGGAGATATGTTTCCTGGCCGGGCGGGTCGGCGGCGCGCGTGTGTACATCCTGGTGACCGACATCAACTACCCGGAGACGCCGCCCAGAGTCCGCCTCGCGCCGATGTCCCCGGTGGAGGAAGGCGAGGACATCTTCCAGCGCCTGTGGGCCGAGTCCGAGCCGCTCCAATCGGAGGAGATTTACGGCTGGACATGGTCGCCGGACAGGATGCTGCTTGACCTGGTGCACGCCCTGGACGCGCAGCCCAGCGGCCAGTTCAGGCGCTCAGGCCCCGGCTGTGAGTCGTGAAGCGAGCGGCGGAACAGACCCAGATATACGCTGAGCGTCAACCGGGAAATGTTCGACATCTCCCCACAGGCGCTGCTGGCCTTCCGTGACGGCGATGCTACCGGGCCTGCACCGCGCCACACGCGCGGGCAGCGCTCTCCGCCGGGCCGGGGGACGGCACGCTGGGGATGGACACGCCGGATGTTGTATGATAGACCGTGCATAACGGAGCGATAGCAATGAAAAACATCACGCTGCCATTGGACGAAATCAAATCGTTCAGCGAACGCCACCATATCCGGCGGCTGGCGCTGTTCGGCTCGGTGTTGCGTGACGACTTTGGGCCGGATAGCGACGTGGATGTGCTGGTGGAGTTTGACCCGGACGCGGTGGTGACGTTCTTTGACATGGGCGCGATGCAAATGGAACTTTCGGCGATCATTGGGCGGCGGGTGGACCTGCGCACGCCGGAGGATTTGAGCCGCTATTTCCGGCGACAAGTACTGGAGACCGCCGAGGTACAGTATGAACGAACAGGATGAAGTTCGCCTGCGCCATATGCTCGATGCAGCGCGGGCGGCGATATCCTTTGCCAAAGGCCGGACACGCGCCGACCTGGATGCCGATCTGCAACTGTCGTTTGCGCTGACCAGGGCCATCAGCATCATCGGTGAAGCAGCGTCCAGGGTCTCCAAGGAGTGCCAAGAGGCCAACCCACAAATCCCGTGGCCAGCTATGACCGGCATGCGTAACCTGCTGATACACGCCTACTTCGATGTCAATTTGGATATTGTGTGGGACACAGTTCACCACAGCTTGCCGGCGCTCATTCCCGACCTGGAGCAGTTGCTCCCTCCGGTGGACGAGAGCGGGTAGATGTTTATAATTGGGAGTGCAACCGAACAGGGACCAGAGCGCGAAACCTGCCAGGCGAAAAACACGTATGACTTCTTGGGACCGCATTGAACGGCTGTTGGGCAAAGACGCGCTTGATCATCTGGCCGGGCGGACGGTGGCCGTCGCCGGGCTGGGATCAGGCGGCGGCTTCGTGGCGGAGAGCCTGGCCATGAGCGGCGTGGGCCACTTCGTCCTGATCGACGACGACGTGCTGGAAGAGGTCAACGTGGTGCGCCATGTCGGCGACCGCCGCGACGTGGGCCGCGCCAAGGTGGACGTGGTGGCCGACCGGATCCGCGCCCGCAACCCCTACGCCCAGGTCCGGCGCATCAAGGGCCGCATCGAGGATCACCTGGACGCGCTGGACGGGGTCGATCTGGTCGTCTGCGGCGTGGATGGCGAGGTGGTGAAGTACGTGATCAACCGGGCCTGTCTGGCGCGGGGCCTGACGGCGGTTTACGCCGGCGTGTACGAGCGCGGCGAAGGCGGCGATGTGGTCGTCATCCGGCCCACCGACGAGGCCAGTCCGTGTTATGCCTGCTGGGCCGACGACCTGCGCGAGGGCATCCAGGAAACGGACAGCCAGGAGCTGGATTATGGTATGATCGGGCCGGAAGGCACGCTGGAACACGAGCCGGGCCTGTGGCTGCATGTGGTCCGGGTGGCCGCCACCCAGGCCGACCTGGCCCTCAACGAGCTGCTGCGCGGCACAGACCAGTACGTCGAGATGCCGGGCAACACCGTCATCCTGGCCAACCGCGCCCTGGAGATCGTCGCCGGGCGCACGACCCTCCCCTTCAGCGCGGAATGGGTGACCATCCCCCGCGAGTGGGACTGCCTGGAGTGCGGCCAGCTGCGCCGCCTGGAAGATGCTGCGCCAGCCGAAGCGGAACAGATGAGCCTGGACGAGTTGATGCACGATTCGGGCATTCATGTGGTGGAAGTAGATGAAGGCGAGGGACATCCAGATGACTGAAGCCAACGACCGCACCCCGGACAACAAACTGCCGCCGGAGGAAAGCGCCCCCCTGCACGAAGAGACGGCGGCCTCCCGGCCCGGCGATGCCCCTCCGGCCAGCGGCCCGGCGGGGTCTTCCGGCGCGCCGGAAGTGGTCGACGTGGAGGCCGGGGACGAGGACGAGGGGATGGCCGAGCGGCTGGAGCGGCTGGGCGGCGAGCCAGCGCCCGCCATCTCGCCGGAGGAATTCGTGCGGCTCCAGCAGTCGGGGCAGATTCACATCGACTCGCGGGGCCGCATCCGCACCAGCCGCCGCGAACAGACCGACGCCGGGATGAGCCTGCGCAAGCGCCGCGCCTGGTACCGCTGACCGCCCGTTCAAGCCTGAAACCGAGCATTCGCCGAAGGCGCTGATGACCGACCACGACCCACAACCCACCATGGAAGAACGCCGCGCGGCGCTGGTCGCGGAGCTGCGGGCCAAAGGCGTCCCGCTCCCGCCGCCCATCGAACACGCCTTTCTGACCGTGCCGCGTCACCTGTTCGTGCCCGGCGTGTATCTGGACGCCGTGTACCGGGATCAGGTGATCGTCACCAAACGCGACAAAGAAGGCCAGGCGGTCAGTTCGTCCAGCCAACCAGCGATCATGGCGGTGATGCTGGACGCGCTGGACGTGCGCGCCGGGCATCGCGTGCTGGAGATCGGCACGGGGACCGGCTACAACGCGGCCCTGCTGGCCGAGATCGTCGGCGAGGCCGGTCAGGTGACCACCATCGAGCTGGACGACGAGATCGCCGAGGCGGCCAAAGCCCATCTGGAGCGGGCCGGTTATCCGACCATCGCCGTGATCACCGGCGATGGCGCGCACGGCTATGCCCCGGCGGCCCCCTACGACCGCATCATGGTCACGGCCAGCGCCTGGGACCTGCCCGCCGCCTGGCGGGAGCAACTGCGGGCGGGCGGCGTGCTGGTCGTCCCCCTGCGCTTCGAGGGCGTCCAGATCGGCGCGGCTCTGGTCAAACAGGCCGATGGTTCGCTGCGCAGTTCGCGCCTCTTTCCGCTGGGTTTTGTCCCCTTGCAGGGGGCCGCCGCCCCGCCGACCGCGCAGGTCCAGGTCCCCGCCTCGGCCCTGCGCCTCACCTTTGGCGACAACGAAACCATTGACGAGGCCGCCGTATACGCCCTGCTCGCCGACCAACACGAATGGGCGCAGCTCCCCCTGGAGTTGAGCCGCTGCAACCTGGGCCTGCTGTGTTATTACCTGCTGTTCCACGAGCCGGAAACGTACCAGTTCGTCACCTACCAGGTGGACGACGGGCAGACGGCCTTTGGCCTGCAGGGCATCGGCTGGGGCATCCTCAGCCGGACCAGCGCCTGCCTGGTCCCCTTCGGCGACGAGCGGGTCGTCCATCTCTACGGCGGCAGCGACGCCTACCTCACCCTGGTCACCATCGCCACCGCCTGGCAGGAGGCCGGACAGCCGGACCTGGAAAGCGGCCTCCTGCGCCCTCACCTGCACATCGCGCCCGCCGGCCGCCAGCCGTTCCAGCCGCCAGCCGGGTCGGTGGACGCCATACGGGTTTTCCAGCGCCCGACGCACACCTTCACCCTGTGGCTGGAGCGGGAGTAACGCCCGCCCCTGGGCCGCCCGCCCCTGGGCCGCCCGCCTTCGGGCCGCCCGCCTTCGGGCCGCCCTGCCCCATTTCCATTTTTGCCTATAATTAGAAGCACGCGCTAACGGTCCGGGCTGTGTGGTTGAACCTGCTGGAAAGCGATGAGCTGGCAATTCACCTCCTTCATGATTCCCCTGGTGGCTTCGGCGCTGACCTCCGCCACGCTGGCGATCTTCGCCTGGCGGCGTCGTCCCGGCCCCGGCGTCGGGCCGCTGGTGATCCTGCTGATCACCGTCAGCGCCTGGTCGGTGATGTACATCCTGGAGCTGGGGGCGGCCCGGCTCCCGGACAAAGTGTTCTGGATCAACATGCAGTATTTCTGCATCACGGCCATCCCGCCGATCTGGCTGGTGTTCGTCCTGGCCTACACCCGCCACGAGCGCTGGCTGACGCGCCGTTACCTGCTCCCGCTGCTGATCGAGCCGCTGCTGGTCATCGCCCTGGTGTGGACCAATGATCAGCATGGCCTGTTCCGGAGCAACATCGCCCTGCATACGGGCACGGCCTACCCGATTGTGACCTCCGATCTGGGCATCGGCTTCTGGACCCATGCCGTCTATTCCTACGCGCTGCTGCTGGCCGGCACCGCGCTGTTGCTCCGGACGATGATCCGCGCCCCCCAGCTGTATCGCGGCCAGACCTTCGCCCTGCTCCTGGGCACGGTTGCGCCCTGGCTGGGCAACGCGATCTACATCTTCACCGACTTCCCGCTGGACCTGACCCCGATGGCTTTCACCATCACTGGGCTGGCACTGACCTGGGCCTTGTTCCGCCTGCGGCTGCTGGACATCGTGCCTATCGCCCGCGATGTGGTCATCGAAAACCTGCGGGACAGCGTCATCGTGCTGGACCTGCAAGGCCGCATTGTGGACCTGAATCCGGCGGCGTGGGCCATGCTCGGCGAGGCGACCCGCCCGCTGATTGGCCGCCCGCTGCCCCAGGCCCTGCCGGACGTGGCCGAACACCTGGCCCCGGCCGGCCAGGCCCGCGCCGAAATGACCATCGGCGAGGGATCGCGCCGGAGCGACCTGGAGCTGCACATCTCACCCCTGTCTGACCGTCGGGGCCAGGTCATCGGGCACGTCATCGTCCTGCACGACATCACCCACATCCGGCAGGCGGACCAGGCGCTGCGCGACAGCGAGGGGCGCTACCGCTCGCTGCTGGAGGCCACCTTTGAGAGTATCATCATCCACCAGGAAGGCCGGGTGGTGGACGTGAACCAGGCGTTCGAGCGCATGTTTGGTTATTCGCGGGAGGCGATCATCGGCCAGAGCGCGCTGTTGCTCGTCGCCGAAGAATCGCGCGATCTGGTGCAGCGCCATCTGCTGGCCGGGGTGGAAGAGCCGTATGAGGCGATCGGCCTGCGCCAGGACGGCACCACCTTCTCCAGCGAAATCCGGGCCAAACGCCTGGTTTACCAGGGACGGCAGGCCCACGTCGCCGCCGTGCGGGATATCACCGACCGCAAGCAGGCCGAAGCTTCTCTCCAGCGGCGGCTGCGCGAGACGCTCCTGCTCAACCGGGTGATCGCCACCGCCACCTCCCTCCCCGATACCCACCTGATCCTGGAAACCACCTGTGAGGAGTTGGCCCGGGCCTTCAAGCTGCCTCAGGCGGCCATCGGCCTGCTGGACGACGACGGCCAGCACCTGACCATCGTCGCCGAATATCTTTCGCCGGGACGCCCATCGATCGCCGGGCTGGCTATCCCGGTGGCCGACAACCGGGCCATCCGCACCGTGATCGAGCAGGGTGTACCCCTCTACCTGTCCGACATGCCAACCGACGACCGGCTGAGCCACGCCCTGCGGGAGGAGGCCCGGCGGCGGGGGGCGGGTTCGCTGCTGCTCGTGCCGCTGCTGGTGGGCGAGCGCGTGATCGGCACGCTGGGCCTGGACGCCACCGGCCTGCGCGCGTTCACGCCGGAGGAAATCACCCTGGCTCAGAACGTCGCTGCCACCGCTGGCCAGGCGTTGGAGCGGGCGCGCCTCTACGAGACCTTGCAGCAGGAGCTGGCCGAGCGGCGGCGGGCACAGGAAAACCTGCGCCAGGCCAACATCCAGCTCGCCGAGGCCAACCAGTTAAAGTCGCACTTCCTGGCCAACATGAGCCACGAGCTGCGCACGCCGCTCAACAGCATCCTGGGTTACGCGGAAATGCTCGCCCAGGGCACCTACGGCCCGCTCAACGACAAGCAGCTAGACCGGCTGGAGAAAATCTCCCGCAACGGCCAGACCCTCCTGGGATTGATCAACGACATCCTGGACCTGTCCCGGATCGAGGCGGGCCGGATGGAGCTGGAGCTGGAGCCGACGCCCATCGCCCCGATGATCGCCGCCTGCCTGGCTGGGATGGAGCCGCTGGCCGAGCGCAAGGGCCTGCAACTGCGGCAGGAGCTTCGCCCGGTGCCGCCCTTGCTGGTCGACCGGGGGCGGCTGTCCCAGGTGCTCAACAATCTGGTCGGCAATGCCATCAAGTTCACCCCCAGCGGCCGGGTGCTGGTCCAGGCCCGGCCCCTGGAGGACGGCGACACCGCCAGCGCGCCGCCAGCGCTCGCCGCCGACCGCCGCTGGGGCCTGATCGTCGTCGAAGATACCGGCATTGGCATCGCCCCGCAGGACTGGGAGGTGATCTTCGACGAGTTCCGGCAGGTTGATGGCTCCTACACCCGCCAGTACGAGGGGACCGGCCTGGGGCTGGCCATCACCCGCCGGCTGGTGGAGATGATGGGCGGGCACATCTGGCTGGAGAGCACGCCCGGCCAGGGGAGTAAGTTTTTCGTGGCCCTGCCGGTGGCGGAGGAGACCGCCTAGCGTGTTCCCCTGGCTCGCCCGGAGCAACCGCCAGCCGCCCCTCCATCCCCCTCACTCCCCAACTCCCCGCCGCCATCTGGTCATCGGGATCATGCTGCTCGGCGCTGCTGTCCGCCTGGGGCATCTGCTGGTCATCGACCTCAACCTGCCCTTCCACCTGGGCGGGCTGTTTGCCGAGTTCGCCACCCAGATCGCCGCCCACCGCTATACCCTGCCGGCGACCATCCCGTTTTATACGCCGGGCGGCATCCCCTTCGCCTATCCGCCGCTGCCCTTTTACCTGGAAGCGCTGCTGGTCGACGGGCTGGCCCTGCCCAAGTTCGCCGTGGTGAACGCCCTGCCGCCGCTGCTCTCCGCCCTGACCCTGCCCGCCTTCCACTGGCTGACTGGCGAACTGGGGTTCCGTGCCCCCGCCCGGCTGGCAGCCCTGCTGGTCTACGCGGTCCTGCCGGGCGCTTTCCTTGAACACCTGGAAGCGGCCGGGCTGGCGGAGGCGCTGGGCAGCCTGGCCATCATCGTCCTGGCCGCCAGCCTGGCGCGGGCCTGCCGTGAAGATACCTGGCGCAGCCACGCCCTGGCCGGGCTGGGGCTGGCGCTGGGCGTGCTGGCGTCGCCGGGCAGCGCTTACGCCGGCGGGTTGCTGATCCTGATCGACGCCGGGGCGCGCCTGGCCCGGCTGGCCCATGCCCGCCTGGGGCGCGACCGGCTCGCTCGTGAGCGGCTCGCAGGCGAGCGGCTCACTCGTGAGCGGCTCGCAAGCGAGCTTGGCGGCCTGGCGCTGATGCTGGCAGTGGGCGGCGTGGTCGCCAGTCCGTACTGGCTGGCGGTGATCAGCCGGCACGGCGTCCAGGTCTTTTGGGAGCCGTTTGCGGCCCGGCACCACGCTTACTGGGCGGAGACCATCTGGTACGCGGGCGGATTCCGGGTTTCCGGCATCCCGTCGCTCTACCGCCTGCCGTGGGATGGGCTGCTGCTGGCGGGCCTGTGTTACGGGCTGGTCAGGCGGCGATGGGCGCTGGCGGCGTGGCTCCTGGCCTTCCTGGCCGTCCCCCAGGAGCGCGGTTGGATCACGCCGATCCCCGCCGCGCTGCTGGTCGGGCTGGCCCTCGCCGACCTGGTCGACTGGCGGCGGAACCCGTCCCCTGGCGCGGGCCGACGGCGGCGCGCCGTCG
>DAOTXK010000077.1:0-12779 GCA_034435395.1 Anaerolineae bacterium
GACATGCGCTGGCCACCGTGCTGCCGGATCGCCGGGCGCTGCTGGTGGCCAGCTCGGACCTCTCACACTTTTATTCGCAGCAGGTCGCCAACGAACTGGACAAAACCATCCTGGACCGCGTGGCGGCCTTTGACCCGGAAGGCATCTTTGCAGCAGAAAAAGCGCAGGAGGGGTTTGCCTGCGGGCGAGGGGCGATTGGGGCGGTGATGTGGGCGGCCCGCGACCTGGGTGCCGATGCGGCGGCAGTGCTCCATTACGCCACCTCCGGCGACGTCACCGGCGACTATTCGCAGGTGGTCGGTTACGGTGCGGGCGTGTTTTACCAGCGGGCGTAGGGGCCAGGGACTCTCGCCCTGCCCCGTTAATCCAGCCAATACTCAAGCTGGATGTTGTCAGGATCGCGGAAGGCCACATACAGATTGCCGCTGGGGGCAAAGGTTTCGACGCCCTTGGTATCCACGCCGGCCGCGATGAGTCTGTCGGCCAGCGAGCGGAGCGCCGCCTCACTCGGCGCAACAAAGGCCAGGTGATCCAGCCCCACCCGGAATTCACTGAAGCGATCGCCGGGCGGGACTTGCTGATGCGTGATGACCCAGATCGACACCCCGCCTACGGCAAAATAAAAGTAGCTGCCGGGTTCATGCCCCTTGATCTCGAACCCCAACAGATCGCCATAAAAAGCTCTGGACCGCTCAACGTCGGTGACGGTTAAGATGATGTGACTCAAACCGGGCGTTTCCATGGGGAAGCTCCTTTCCTGGGATTTGTCTCCCCTGACGGTGCCATCTCCGCGGCATACCTTAATTGTAGAACATCAGTTCTAACAAGTCAAGGAAAACGTGTTCACATAAAAGTTGTGTTAGAGTCGGCAGACAGCAGCGGGCAGGGCCGCCAAATCGTGTTACAATAAAAAAGCTGCGGATTAGAGAAATTATGCAGGCCACAAAGGAGATAAAAAGTGACCGTTCGTTCCGCCAGCGCGGTGTGGGAAGGCAGCCTCCGCGACGGCAAAGGCAGCATGAGACTCAGCAGTGGCACGTTCGAAGGGCGGTATTCCTTCTCTTCGCGCTTTGAAGAAGGCACGGGCACCAACCCGGAGGAATTGATCGGCGCGGCGCATGCGGGCTGTTTTTCGATGGCTCTCAGCGCCGGCCTGGGACGGGCCGGTTATACACCCCGGCGCATCGAAACGACCGCCCGCGTCACCCTGGAGAAAGTCGGCGCAGGCCACCGGATCACCGCCATCGAGCTGACGACCGAGGCCGACGTGCCAGGCGTTGACGAAGCCACCTTCCAGCAACAGGCCCAGGCCGCCAAGGCCGGCTGCCCGGTCTCTCAGGCACTGGCCGGGGTGGAAATCAGACTGGTCGCCCGGCTGGTCGTCTAGCGCGACCGGGTTATGGATGGAGGCCCCATGATGACCGAGCCGATCACCAAGTCCGACGAGCAGTGGCGCAGGGAACTGACGCCGGAGCAGTATCGGGTGCTCCGCCAGAAAGGCACCGAGCGCCCCTTCACCGGAGAATACGTGCACCACAAAGCGGATGGCACGTACTGCTGCGCGGCCTGCGGGCAGCCGTTGTTCTCGTCCGCCGCCAAGTTCGAGTCGGGCACTGGCTGGCCCAGCTTTTGGGACGTGATCGACCAGGGTTACGTCGCCCTCAAAGATGACCACAGCCACTTCATGCACCGCACGGAAGTCGTCTGCGGTCGCTGCGGCGGCCACCTGGGCCATGTATTTGACGACGGGCCGCGCGACAAAACCGGCCTGCGCTACTGCATCAACTCCGTGTCGCTTTCCTTCCAGCCTGAGGACCCGGCATAGCCACCCATCCGCCGCAAACAGGCCAACGGATAGTATACTAAAAGCGGGGTGACGATCCTCACCCCGTCAGACTTTACCCGTCAGGAAGTCGGTCAGCCATCCCATGTTGTATGCGGTCGTGGCCGTCAACCGGCCGGTGCGCACAGGGTTCCATTACGAAATCCCTCCCGGGCTGGCGGGCAGGCTCCAACCCGGCCACCTGGTGCGGGTGTCCTTTGGCACCGCCGAAGAGCCGGGCATCGTTCTGGAACTAACGCCCGACAGCCCGGTCGAGCGGACCAAGCCAGTGCTGGAGCTTCTTGACCCGCTGCCGGTGTTGGGGCCCGTCCATATCGCAGTGGCGCGCTGGCTCAGCGAGGCGACGCTGGCCCCGCTGGGGGCGTGTCTGTGGATGTTCCTGCCGCCCGGCATCGCCGGCCATTCCGACGTGCAGATCAGCCTGACGGAAGAAGGTTTTCAGGCGGCGCGCCAGCCCTCCGATCACACGGCGCAGGAGAACGCACCAGAGGAAGATGCCGGGCAGTTGCTCAGCCTCCTGGTCCGGCGCGGACCGTTGCGCGGCGGGCAGCTTAACCACGCCATGCGCGGCAAGGACTGGGACCGGGCCGCCCGATCGCTGGAAGCGCGCGGCCTGGTCCGGCGGGAAGCCGTGCTTTCCCCGCCGAGCGTGCGGCCGCATAAGGTGCGGGTCGCCCGGCTGGCGATCCCCACTGAACGGATCGAAGCCATCGCCCCCCGCCTGGGCCGGGAAAGCCGCCGCGACAACGTGCTGGAGGTGCTGCTGGCCTCTCCTGACGCGCACCCGACGGTCGGCAGCGTGTGCCGGGCGGCGGGCTGCACTGAGACCGTGGTCAAAGGCATGGTTAAAGCCGGGGACCTGATCTTCTCCCCCAGGAAACGCTGGTTGGAACTGACCGCGCCCACCGAGCAGGTTCGGGCGCAGATCGAAGCGGGCGACTTCGACCACGCCCCCCGGCAAAAAGAAGCGCTCATGTCACTGGTCGAGGCTGGGGGCGTCCTGCCGGCCAGCGCGTTATCCAACCCCGCCCGCGCCGCCCTGGAGAAAAGCGGCCTGATTCGCCGCGAGGAACAGCCTCCCACCGTGGCCCTCGCCCCGCGTTACCGGCGCGCCGACGGCTCGCCGGATCATGACGCCCTCACCGCCCGCCTGATCGAACTGCGCGGCGGCGAGAAAGCGCTCAGCGTTCTCCGCCTGCTGGCCCGCGAAGGGGACGCCATCCAGGTCAACTGGATATACGCCCAGACCGACGCCGACCTGAACCTGTTGCGCGATCTGGCCGCGGATGGCCTGATCCTGCTGGGGGAGGACGAAGCCTGGCGCGATCCACTGGCCGAGCGGGACTTCGCCCCCACCGTCGCCCCGGCCTTCACGCCAGACCAGAATGCCGCCTGGGAGCGCATCCGCGCCCACCTGGACGCCCTCACCTGGCGCGAGACCTCGCCGCCCCCAGACGCGCCCCACGTCTTCCTGCTCCACGGCGTGACCGGCTCCGGCAAAACCGAGGTTTACCTGCGGGCCGTGGAACATGCCCTGGCCCATGGACGGAGTGCCATCATCCTGGTGCCGGAGATCGCGCTCACTCCGCAGACGGTGAGCCGCGTGGCCGCCCGTTTTCCCGGCCAGGTGGCCGTTGTCCACAGCGATCTGTCGCCCGGCGAACGTTTTGACGCCTGGCGCCGCGCCCGGGCCGGGGAGCTGCCCGTCATCGTGGGGACGCGCGCGGCGCTGTTCACGCCGCTGCCGGACCTGGGCCTGGTCGTCCTCGACGAAGAACACGATCACAGCTTCAAACAGTCGCCGCCGTTCCCACCCCCCTACTACCACGCCCGCGATGTCGCCATCGAGCTGACCCGCCGCAGTCACGGGATCACCATCCTGGGCAGCGCGACCCCGTCCATCGAAAGCGTGCACGCGGCCCAACGCGGCCTTTATCAGCGGATTGTGTTGCCGGTCCGCGTAGCCGGGCACCAGGGGGACCTGCTCCAGCCAGGCGAAGACGACGACGCCCCGGCGCTCTACTATCCCCGCCACCCCGACCAGGCGTTGACGGTGGCGCTGCCGCCCGTCGAAATTATAGACATGCGGGCCGAACTCCAAGCGGGCAACATCTCCATGTTCAGCCGGGCGCTACAGTCAGCGCTGGCCGACGTCCTCCAACGGGGCGAACAGGCCATCCTGTTCCTCAACCGGCGGGGCACGGCCAGTTATGTCTTCTGCCGAGATTGCGGTTATGTCGTCCAGTGCCCCCGCTGCGACATGCCGCTCACCTATCATGAGCCAGAGTACACCCTGCGCTGCCACCACTGTGGCTATCGCCAGCAGCCCGTGTACCGCTGTCCGATCTGCGACAGCCGTCGTATCAAACACTTCGGCGCTGGCACGGAAACGGTGCAGGCCGAGCTGGGCCGTCTGTTCCCGGAAGGCCGCTCGATCCGCTGGGATCGCGATACGGCCAGCCATCACCGCGAGCACGACGCCATCCTGACCCGCTTCGCCAGCCGTGACGCCGACGTGCTGATCGGCACGCAGATGATCGCCAAAGGGCTGGACCTGCCCGGCGTGACTCTGGTCGGCGTGTTGAACGCGGATGTGGGTCTGGCCCTGCCGGACTTCCGCGCCGGAGAGCGCACGTTTCAGTTGCTGACGCAGGTCATCGGGCGGGCCGGGCGGGGCCGCCAGCCCGGTCTCGGCATCATTCAGACCTACCAGCCGGACCACCCGGCCATCCAGGCAGCGGCCAGCCACGATTATGCCGCCTTCTACCGGCGCGAGATCAGCCAGCGCCGCGAGTTGGGGTATCCCCCTTTCCGCCGGCTGGCCCGCCTGCTGATCCGGCACCGCAGCGCCCCCCACGCTCAGCGCGAAGCCGAACGCGCGGCGAGCCTGATCCGGGCGCGCATCCACGAATTGAAGCTGGACGGCACGACCATCATCGGCCCCGCGCCGTGTTTTTTCGGCAAGCTGGAGGGCTACTATCGCTGGCATGTGCTGGTCCGCTCGCCAGACCCAGCCGCGCCCTTCCAGGGCATGGACCTCGCCCAGGGCTGGTACCTGGACATGGACCCGCTGGATGTGCTGTGAACCGCCCTTTTATGGCGTGATGGCATAGATGCGCTCCGGCGAACCGTCAATGGTCGCCGCCAGCGACAGGCGGGGATGAACCGCCGATCCCTCGTAAATGCCGCTTAACGCCTGGCGCGGCACCGGCAGCAGGATATGCGTCACGCCGTAGCGGTCGGCCACATCCAGAATCACGTCCAGATCATCCTGGGGAACCATGACCGCGCGGTAGCCGAACAGGTACTGGATGCTCCAGGGATCGCGCGTCATCAGGATCAGCTCGCCCTCCATGCCCGCCTGGAGCTCGTCCAGCGCCTGGCCGACGGGGGCCAGCGCCTGGGCATAGCCGTCGTTCAGCGCGAAATCCGCCCGCACTTCGTCATAGGTGTGGGGGATAATGGCCAGCACCGCCAGCAGCGTCACGATCCACAAGGCGCGCCGGGAGCGGACGTAGTGTTCCACAGCCCCAGCGCCCAACACCAGCAGGAACGGCAGCACCCCCAGATAGGCTTTTTTGAAACTGCCCGCCTGGCTCAGGAAAGGCGTCACCACGCCGTAAAACAGCCACGCCCCCGCCAGGAACAGCAGCGCGGGCATGACCGGCCAGAACAGCGCATGGACCAGCGAATCGGCCCTCGAGGGCTGGTTCCCCTCCCCCGGTCGCCCGGTCATCCACCCCCGCAGACCGGTGAGCAACGCCAAGCCGATGGCCACGCTGAAAAACTCCCCGGCCAGCACGACCATCAGTTTGAGGCTGGCCGTCAGCTCAAATATCCACTTGGCGACGATGTGGGGCAGCCCCCAGGCCAGATAACGCGCCAGCGTGATTTCGGTGCCGTAGGTGTAAAACTCCTCGTGATCCCGCACGAAGGCCGCCCGCGCCACGCTGCCCGGCCAGGGAGTCCCCAGTGTCGCCTGGTTCCGCGCCACCCAGGGCGCGAGGAGGAGGCCCATCATCAGCAGGAACCCGGCATAATGCCACCATCGCGCCCCTCCCCGGCCCCGCCACGCGAACAGGACGGCGCTTGCCAGCAGCGTGGGCAGCAGGAGCAGGCCATCGTTGCGGGTCAGGACGGTCAGGCCCGCGAACGCCCCGCTGACCCACAACCAGCGCCCGTTCTCCGCCAGGCCGAGTCCCATCGCCGCCAGCGCCACCAAAACAAACACGCCGAAAGGCGTCGTTGTATCGGTGTGCAGCGAGGAGAGAAACAACCAGGGAATAAAAGCCGTCCCCAGACCGACCAGGACCTGCCCCGGCACGGACAGCCCTGCCCGCCGCGCGAACCAGGCGGCCAGACCGGCCTGGGCGGCCCCCAACAGCGCGAAAGGTCCCAGCGCCGCCGGCACGGACTCGCCCCCCGCTGCCAGGCCGCCCGCCACCAGCACCCCGGTCAGCGGCATCCAGTGGTCAATCGGATGGGTGACGGCGGGAGGATTATTGGCGAAATGCCAGATATAGTCGATCACCAGGCCGCGCCCCTGGTAAATATTCCGGCCCAGCAGGTAGTAGTGCGTGGGGTCCCACAGGCCGGGATGGTGAGCGGCGGCGGCCAGGAGCAGGCGCGGCAACAGGGCAACGCCTGACACCAGCGCGACAGGCACCCAGGTCTGTTGCAGCCAGCCGGCGACACGGTTGATCATGGTTGTTGGACAGCCCCAAGTCAGGTATAAACGCCGCGCGAGTATACCATCAAAAGAAGTCCGTCCGCATATGCATCTTTGGGCTGTCCTTCGCATGGCTGTGAGACATCCCCGCGCCCAGGTCGGTCTGGTCGTCCTGCTGGCGCTGCTGCTGCGCCTGGGGCATGTCCTGCTTTATGACCACTGGCCGGCCGTCAGCGGCGGCGACTATGCCTGGTATGCCAGCAATGGCCGCCTGCTGGTCCAGACCGGCCAAACCCCCGGCCCGCTGCCCACCGGCCCGCTTTTTGTGCTGGTCGCCGGATAT
Organism: Anaerolineae bacterium; assembly: GCA_034435395.1. Taxonomy (GTDB): domain Bacteria; phylum Chloroflexota; class Anaerolineae; order Aggregatilineales; family Ch27; genus DAOTXK01. Next base: position 6,856 of record DAOTXK010000077.1, read on the forward strand.
GCCGGGCAAATCCAGCCCTTTGATCCGGGCGGCGGGCAGGCCCTCGTTCGGGTGCTGCATGCCTTCCTGAGCGCGCTGACCGTGTGGATGGTTTACCGCATCGGACGGGCGGCCTGGACTCATGCCGTCGGGTTGGTCGCCGCGCTGGCCCTGGCCATCGGACCGGCCTTCATCATCGAAGCGGGCAATCTCACCACCGAAACGATGGCCATCTTCCTGACCTGCTGGGCGCTGGCTCTGTGGCTGGAGCGGATAGGATCGCCGGATGGGCGGCTGATGGCCGCCACGGGCAGTCTGCTGGCCCTGGCGGCGCTGACCCGCTCGGTTCTCCTGGCCTTCCCGCTGGTGCCGCTTGCTCACCTGCGGCTGAAATACAGCCTCCGGTGTGCGCTGCGCCAGGGACTCATTCTGATCGCGGCGTTGTTGTTCACCATCACCCCCTGGACCGTTTACAATCTGGTCCAGTGGCACCGCTTCACGCTGACCGGTGAAGGGCTGTTAGGCACTCTGTACGTCGGGGCGGTCGGCTGGAAGAACCCGGCGGAAGTCGACGCCGAGTTGGGATTTGAGGGGAGCGCCTCTCCGGAAGGCGACTACCAGGCCCGCCAGGAAGCCTTCGCGCGGGGTATTGCGGAAGTGGTGCTGAGCGATCCGTTGGGCTACCTGGCCCGGCGCGGCGTGAGTCTGGCTGGCGCGCTGCTCCAGCCCCACAACACCGTCTTTTATCCCGGCGAGAGCATCAAGACGCTGGTCCTGGACTGGCTACGCGACGATCGCTCTCTGGGCGGTCTGGCGGCGCTGACGGGGGCCGACGCCTTCTGGCCGAAGCTGCTGCTTTACGCCTTCCACTACGCTGCCCTGATCTTCGGCGTGGCCGGGCTGGCCCTGAATCGCCGCCGCTGGCGGAGCCTGTGGCCGCTCTATGCGACCTTCGGCTATTTCCTGGGAATCCACCTGGTGTTGGATGCCATCCCCCGTTACCTGTTCCCGCTGGAACCGTTGTGGTGGCTGTTCGCCGCGGCCACACTGATCAACCTGGCCCAGCGTCGGGGTTGATGAAACGGCAGTGGGAGCTTTTTTTCGCGCTGCTGACTTCCACCGAGGCCCCGAACCACCGGTCACACAGCCGCCAACATAGCGCCGGGCCGCCTTTCGCCGTTATAATACCGCCCGGTGACGACGAACAGCAGAAAGCAAATGACCCCCTATGGCCCAGGCAGTGCCCGTCAATCCAGACTTTCACTTCTTGCTGTATGCGCCCGGCCTGGAAAGCTGGGTGTTCCAGTCCGCGCGCCGCTACTGGGCGACCTATCGCCCCATCCTGTACACCATGCGGACGCCGGATGATGTGGAACTGGTCACTTATGCCGCCGATGGGCGTCGTGAGGTCGCCGTGACGCTGGTCATGCGCCGCGATACCGCCCCCGCTGTCCGGGCCGCCGTCAGCCAGCGGCTCCCCAACGTTTACCTGGACCCGCTGGTTTACGACACGCCGACGGATGTGCAGATCACGCTGAACGGGCGGGCCGAGTTTAACCACCGTTTCGGCGTCCCCGTCGACTCGGAGGCCACCCCGCAACCGACCCGGACGCCGGGGCCGATCCAGGTCCCCTGACGGAATCCGCCATGCGCCTTGATCAATACCAGTGGTCGCGCAACCCGCGCGGCATGCACAATGAAGGGGTCTATCGCCTTAACCTGGATCGCTACCGGGAAATCCGCGCCGGTTGGGTTAAGCTGGTTGCGGCCAACGATGAATACGTCGACCGTATCCCGGACCTGCTGGCCGCCGGGATCACGCCGATCATCCGCATCTTTCGCCCGCAGTCGTGCGGCCAGCCCGCCGACGCCGACGCCTACCGCAGCATCCAGCGGTATATCAATGCCGGGGCGCTGTGGTTCGAGCTGTGGAACGAGCCAAACCTGGGCAACGAGTGGCCGAGACAGCTGGAGCCAGGGCTTGACCCCCACAACATCCCGGTATACATCGCGCCGCTGATGGATCACTGGATGGAATGGGCCATGCGAGTGGTGGACATGGGCGGCTATCCGGCTTTTATCGCCCTTGGTCCGGGCGCGGAAATGCCCCATGCGGCCACCGTGTGGCTCCGCAACATGATGAGCTACCTGCGCGAAGCCCACTACGTCCGGTTTCGCCATGTGCTGGCCAACGGCCTGTGGTTCGCCTCCCACCCCTACATCTACAACCACTTTTATCAGGAAATTCCTGGCGGCGGGCCGCTCAGCGCCCGGCCCCCCTCCGACCAGAATGCCGCTGAAGGGGGCTGGCACTTCAACTACCCTTACGACCCGATCTGCCAGGCCAACGATCCTGGCCGCACCGTATGGGGGGGCACGCCGACCACACCCTTCGGCGATCCGGTCGGGCTGGGCGCGCTCGGACAGGGATTTATGGAACTCCTGGGGCAGTATTTCGGCGCGGGTGTGGTTCCGGTGGTGGGGACGGAAGGCGGCATCTGGCCCTGGCCCGGCCCCAACGAACCGCCACGGGTGGACGACACCCGTTATCCCGGCGTGACCTGGCGCAGCCACGCCGAAGCCACCACCGCCATGTTTAACTGGATTGCCAGCGGCGACGCGCCTCCCTGGCTGTTCGGCGTGACGCTGTGGAAAGAAGACGTTTACTGGGATAACCCCAATGGGCGGGTGCCCACCATCAGTCGCCTGGCCGAAACCGCCTCCCCGTTCAAACAGGTCCCGCCGCTGGACACGGGCGGCAGTACGTGGCCGGGTCCGGCAGCCCCGCCGACCGCCGTACCAGTCCCCGAAGGCCCCGGTCCGGTGCATGGCGAGCCGGACTATCACTTCATCGTCCTGGCATCGAACGTCAACCCGGACTGGTTCTTCCAGGCGGCGGAGGCTTACTGGGCGCGCTACCACCCGGTGCTGCTCGGTTCGCCAGACCTGATCCCCCTCCTGCCCTACCACCAAACGCTGGCGGTCACCGCCGTCACCCGCGCCGATCAGGTCGAGCAGATGAACGCCCAGATCCGCGACCGCTGGCCGAACGCCTGGTACGATCTGGTGGTGGTCGAATCAGCTTTCGAGCTGGCCGAAGTCTTCAACCAGCGCGTGTCGGTGGGACGGCGCTTCGGCTAAAGGTGGGTCATGGCGTTTTCCGGCCCCTCGCAGCGGCTCAGAGAAACACCCCGGCGCAGGTTTCCCCCTGCCAGGCAGATCGTCCGTTTGATTCTGTCCCTGCCCTTCCGGCTGCTACGGTTCATCCTGCTGCTGCCGGTGCGGCTGCCCAGGTACCTCTGGTTGGGCTGGAAAAAGGGCGCGCTATTCCTGTACCGGCTGCGCCGATTGCTGGCGCGGTCGCCGGAAATTTTCCGCTGGTTCCGGCGGTACGCGCCCATCGAACGCCTCCAGCACGCCCTCTACTACCGCCTGCACCCCGCCCGACTGGGGCACCTGATCGGCTGCCTGCTCACCCGCCTGCATGGACGGGGCGTCTGGTCTGCCGCGCCAGGGCTGGACGTGATCCCCAAAGCGCTGCGCTGGGCGCGCCAGTACCGCCGCCACCAAGCGCGGTTCCGCGACATTGAAGCCCTCCGCTCCATTCTCTACGCCCGACAGGACGCCTTCGAAACCCGATACGGCCCGCTCTCGATTGGCTACCTGGCCCGACAATCCAGCACGCGCCCGCGTTGGGGGGCGCTGCTTCACGGCATGGTGCTCTATTCAGCAGCACAGCGCGTGTTGGAACTGGGGACCGGTTTCGGCGTCTCCGGGATGTACCTGGCGCGGGGGCTGCTGGACGTTTACCCGGTGCGGACGTGCCTGCTGATCACCATCGAACGGGAGGCGCAGTTCGCCCGGATCGCCAGCGAAAACTTCTACCGGCTGGGCTTCCATGATTTTGTCGCCGTGGTGCCGGGTGATTTCGAGCACCGGCTGGCACAGGCGCTGAAACAGATCGCGCCGGTGAATCTGGCCTTCATCGACGGCCACCACGAAGAAAATGCCGTGTTGCGGGATTTCTCCCAGATCAAGGCCCGCTCCAGAACCGGCACGCTGATCGTCCTCAGCGGCATCCACCGGTCCCCCGGCATGGGGCGCGCCTGGCGCACGATCAAAGATATGCCGCGTATTGCCGCCACCGTCGATTTGTGGCGGTGGGGGATTGCGGTGGTGGGCGACGGCCCCCCCAGGCACGTGTGCGCCCGGTTATAGGATGCTACAGAGTTTCGTGCGCATCATCCGGCAAGACCCTATACCTTTGGACCGGCTGACAGTATACTGGTGTCAACGGATGCCAGCACACTTTGTGGGAGGCCACGATGGCAGAAGACAAGGACGATGAACCCCGAATCAGGATTTCTCAGTCGGCTACCAACAGCAAAAACGTCACGCAGATCGGCTACTCTAAAGGGGACATAACGATCTCTTACCCCAGTAGCGATGCCCGCATCGAAGACGAGGCAAGAGCGCAGCTTGAGAAACTTATCGCCGATCTGCAACAGACACTCAACCAGGTGCCGGAGGAGAACCGAAAAGACGCAGAGGCCGTCGCGGCGCTCACCACAGACCTGGTGCAGACCAGTGAACAAGAAGAGCCGAACAGAACCGTGCTGGAAATCAAAGGGGAAGGGTTAAAAAAAGCTGCCGAAAACCTGGCAGCTATCGCCCCGACTGTGCTCAGCATCGCCACCCAGATTGTGACCCACATCCTGACCATGGGCAGATAGTCGCTATAGTCCACCGGTCTGAAGCCGGAAACACCCAGGTCCGTCATCAGAAATCACAGATGTCCGGCAGCGGCCTCGTCGATCAGCCACAGCAGGCGGCCCTTCTCCGGGCGGACGATCTGGGCCGGCAACACATTGGGCTGGTAAGGCCCGTATAATACCTGCCGCAGACGGGGGGCCTTGTTTGCGCCGGAAACCAGGAACGTCACCTGCGCGGCGGCGTTGATCGCCACCGGCGTCAGCGTGATCCGCCAGGCATCCAGCTTGTCGACATGATAGGCCGCCACCCAACGCTTGGACGCCCATATCGCGTCCGCGCCGGGGAACAGCGACGCCGTATGGCCATCATCGCCCATGCCCAGCAATACCAGGTCAAAGCTTGCCGCCAGCGGTCGCCCTTTTTTGGCTAATGCCCCAAAATAGGTGCGGAGCACCCCTTCATATTCCGCCGCCGCTGCCGCCGGGGCCAGCTCGCTGTTGATGCGGTGAACGTTCTCCGGTGGCAGCGGCACATGATCCAGCAGGGCGTCGCGGGCCATGCGGTAGTTGCTATCCTCGTGGTCGGGCGGCACGGCGCGCTCGTCGCCCCAAAACACATGCACGCACGACCAGTCGATCTGCGAAGCCAGGTCTGGCTCAGCCAGCCGCGCATACAGGTGGCGAGGGGTTGACCCGCCCGACAGCGCGACCGAGAACCGTCCCTGATCAGCAATGGCCGCCCTGGCCAGCTCAAGGATATGCTCTGCTGCGGCCTCCGTCAGCGCCTCCACATCGGCCAACGTTCTTACCGTAGTCATGCCCCGTCCTTATGGCTGCAACCCTCCCACCACTGGCGGCCATCCCGCGCCATGAACGCGTCCGCTTCCGCTGGCCCCCAACTGCCCGGCTCATAACACGCCAGCGGCGGCGCTTCCGGCGTCTCCCAGCCGCTCAGCACCGGATCGATCAACTGCCAGGCCAGCTCAATCTCGTCGCTGCGGGCGAAGAGCGACGCATCACCATTGATCGCATCCAGCAGGAGCCGCTCATAAGCGTCCGGCAGGGCCTGTTGGTGGAAGGCCGAGCGGTAGTGAAACTCCATATCCACCGGTCGAATCTCCTGGGTCGTGCCGGGCACTTTAGCCTGGAATTTGAGATGCATGCCCTCGTCCGGCTGGATGCACAGCGCCAGCATGTTCGGCGTGATCACAAAATCTGGCGGCAGATCAAACA
>DAOTXK010000078.1:0-2458 GCA_034435395.1 Anaerolineae bacterium
CTCATAGGCTGATGCGTGCTCGATCAGGTCCACCCGCCCGGAAACCAGTCCCGCACGATTGACCCTGTCAACCGCCCCCATAAAGTACTCCTCCAGCAGCGGGCGAGCTGGCGTGGGCACATTGGCGAACGGCAGGGGAACTTCATCACCCGGCGGGACCGTGGCCAGACTGTAAGCGTCCAGCTCCAGTTGCAGGCGGGCAACCGCACCGGTATCGCCGAAGTCGCCCGGCCAGACCGGCGTGTATATGTTGGGGAAAGCGTTTAAGATCGGCAGGCCCACCAGCAACGCCAGGCCCAGCCGCCGCGGCCAGCCCGAACTCAGGCTATCCAGCCAGATCACCACACGCCCGCTGGTCACGGCCAGCGGAAAGGTCAGCCATGCCAGCACCAGATGCGGCCCGGCGGCCTGACCCGCACCCAGAGACACGGCGAGCAGCAACCCGGTCGTCGCCGCCGCAAAAAACAACCATCCCCTGTCCTGCTGCCAGGCACGTCGCCGGCTATTGACGAGCACCCCAATCGCCGCGCCCAACGCCAGACACCAGATCGCCAGCCCCAGATTGCGACGGACTGCCGGGTTAAACGCCCCAAAGTCGATGGCCACTGAAGGGGTCAGCAGTTCTCCCAGCGTGAGCGGGGGCGGCGGTGGCCGGTGGCCAAAAACCACCCAGTGGACCAGGCCCCGCTCCAGCAGGGCCGGCACCCAGAAAAGCGCCGCTATGCCGCCCCCCAGCAGCAAGCCGAGGACGACCAGCCGATAGTTCAGACGGGCACCCCCAAAACGCAGCCACAACAACCAGCCGATCACCTGCAACAGCAACCAGGGGGCCGACCGTTCGTCGGTGAGCAGGAGCAGCGCCACCGCCCCAACCAGGTAACCCAGGTCTCTGGCCCGCCCTTCCGCCAAGGCTCGATCCAGCGCCCAAAAGACTACCGGTAGCACCTGCATCACGCAGAATAACGGCAGATCGCCATAAACATGCGGCAGCAGAAACAGCAGAGCCGGGCTGAGCTGGAACGCCCCAACCGCCACCACCCCGGCGACCGGCCCCCAGCGCCGCTGCACAAAGGCAAATGTGCCAGCAGCGCCCGCCAAGGCGCTGGCAATCAACGTGAAACGCACGCCGTCCACTGCCCCGCTTTCGGTCACCAACTGGAAAATCACTGCCGGGTAAACGCTGCCCGGCGCGACATAGTGAAACAGCGGCAGGCCGTATCCGAACAGTAGATTAGGCGCCCAGCGGGGATACAGGACCCCATCGCGAACAACATCTGCCATCTCCGCCGCGCGATACACATATAGCTCAAGCGCCGTGCCATGCGGCAGCCCCCCGCGCGTAATGAACGGCCAGACACTCAATAACCCCAGCACCAGCGCCGTCACCAGGCCCCAGTCCGGCTGGCGGCGCGCCTGACGCATCCACAAGGGTAATTTGTCATAAGACAGATCGGGGGGAAGTGTTGGATCGTTTTGCGGGTCCACTTTTTCCAGGCAATGAACAGGGAGCGGGCAGCCCATCAGCGCCATTATACACCACACCAAAAGAGGCGACGCGATTGGCCGCCGGTAGCCGGTGTTACCCTCCACCCCTCACGCAGCGACGAGTTCGGCGATGGCCTCAGGCGTCTCGGCCACCCGCACGCCGACTTCCCGGAAGCGGGCGATCTTTTCCGCCGCCGTGCCGACGCCACCTTCCACAATCGCCCCCGCGTGGCCCATGGTGCGGCCTTCGGGCGCGTTTTGCCCGGCGATAAACGCCACCACGGGCTTGGTCATGCGCTGAGCGATGAAGTCCGCCGCTTTCTGCTCGTCCGTGCCGCCGATTTCGCCGATCAGCACAACCCTGTCGGTGTCCGGATCATCTTCAAACAGCCGAAGCCCGTCAATGAAATCCGTGCCATTGATCGGATCGCCTCCGATGCCCACGCAGGTGCTCTGCCCGATGCCGCGCAGGGTCAGGGCATAGATCGCTTCGTAAGTCAGCGTGCCGCTCCGCGAAATGACGCCCACCGATCCGGGCATGGCGATATGCCCCGGCATAATGCCGACCTTGCACTGGCCTGGCGTCAGCAACCCCGGGCAGTTAGGCCCGACCAGGCGGCTGTTACTCCGATCCAATACGCGCCGCACCCGCATCATATCCGCGACCGGGATGCCCTCCGTGATGGCGACAATCAGCGCGATCTCAGCGTCGATGGCCTCCAGGATCGCATCCATGGCAAAAGGGGCGGGGACGTAAATCACTGTGGCGTTCGCGCCAGTGGCCTCTTTAGCCGCACGGACGGTATCAAAAACGGGTTTCCCTTCCACCCATTGTCCGCCCTTGCCGGGGGTGACGCCGCCCACCACGTTCGTCCCATAGGCGATCATCTGCTGCGTATGAAAGAGGCCCTGTTTGCCGGTAATCCCCTGGACCAGCAGCCTGGTATTGCGGTCGATCAGAATGGTCATTGCC
>DAOTXK010000079.1:0-3532 GCA_034435395.1 Anaerolineae bacterium
ACCTGGTTCGCCCAGGGCGGCGGGCGGCGGGAGAAGGTCGTGCTGGCCACCAAGGTCTACAACCCGATGGGCGACTGGCCCAACGAGAGCGGCCTCTCCGCGCGGCACATCAAACGGGCCTGCGAGGACAGCCTGCGCCGCCTCCAGACCGACTACATCGACCTGTACCAGATGCACCATGTCCAGCGGGACACCCCCTGGGAGGAAATCTGGGGGGCCATGGAGCAGCTGGTTCGGGAGGGCAAAATCCTCTACGTGGGCAGCAGCAACTTCGCTGGCTGGCACATCGTCCAGGCCAACGAGATCGCCCGGCAGCGGCACTTCCTGGGCCTGGTCTCCGAGCAGAGCCTGTACAACCTCACGGCGCGCACCATCGAGATGGACGTGATCCCGGCCTGCCAGGCGTATGGCGTGGGCATTATCCCCTGGTCGCCGCTGGCGGGCGGGTTGCTGGGCGGCGTCCTCAAAAAAATCCAGGAAGGCCGCCGCGCTGGCGAGCGGGCCCAGCGGCGGCTGGAAGAACTGCGCCCGCAGCTGGAGCGGTGGGAAGCGTTCTGCGGCGACCTGGGCGAGGAACCCGCCGCCGTGGCCCTGGCCTGGCTGCTGCATCAGGGGGCCGTCACCGCGCCCATCATCGGCCCCCGCACCATGGACCAGCTCACCGGGGCCAGCCTGCGCGCCCTGGCGATCAGGCTCAGTGACGAGCAACTGGCCCAGCTGGACGACATCTGGCCCGGCTACCAGACCGCGCCGGAGCACTACGCCTGGTAGGCCAGCGGTCACCGGCCAGAAGGAGGGCGATCCGCCGGGGTCGCCCTGACGCTTCTGGCCAGGTGGGTGATGCGCGGCACCCGCACGGTCACAGGGCCTGGTGGCCGCCGCGTCGCACCTCCTCCACAAAGGCCATAAACGCTTCGGCGCGGGCCGCGTAGGTGTGCCGCGCCAGAACGTGCCGCCGTCCCGCCTCGGCGATGCGCTGCCGTTCTTCCGGGTGGGCCAGGTAGTGGGCCACCTTGTCCCGCAGGTCGTCCGGGTCGGCGTAGGTGACGATGTTCTCGCCCGGCGTGAACCACTGTCGCACGCCCGGCAGGTCGTCGGCGATCTGGAACGCGCCGACCGCCGCGACCTCAAACAGCCGCATGTTGCCCCCGTAATGCACGAAGTCGCCGTGGGCGTTGAAGGCGATGGTCGCCCCGCTCAGGATGCGCAGCATCGGCTGGCCCAGCGCCCGCCCCCGCCGGTAAGGCCGCAGCGACTCCGGCAGCGGGTGCACGCTCCAGATGCCCAGGTCGAAATCGCGCAGCGCCTCCAGCGCCCGGATGCGGCGGCTGTAGAGGTGGTCCGGGTAGAGCGTGCCCACGAAGGTCACGTCGCAGGCGTAGGCGCGGCGCTCCTCCTCGCTCAGGTCATAGGGATGGTGAAACTCCGGGTCGCAGCCGACGCCGGGCAGGCAGATCATGTGGGGCGCGCCCATCTCCCGCCACTGGATGCCGTGGTAGTAGTCGTTGGCCAGCACGATGTCGATCAGGCGGGCGGCGGCCCGCTCGTTGGCGTGGCTGAAGACCACCGGCGATGTGCCGCAGAAGTAGACCAGCATCGCCCCCGTTTCCACCTTGATCCGGGCCAGCGTGCGGGGGTAGATCACCTCGTTGTCGCCGATGAGGTACACCATGTCCGGGCGCAGGTCGCGCGCCATCTGGAGCAGGCGGGCGTTGCGCAGGTGGTAATCGGGGTTGAGGTGCGGCAGGCGCTGCGAGAGACCGCGCACCACTCGCAGGTCGCTGAGCCGCCCCATCAGCGGCAGCATGGCCTGGCTGCGGTAGAAGGCGTGAACCTCGTGGCCCTGGGCGCGCAGGGCCTTCACCCAGAAGTGCTGGGCCATATTGGGCGGGAAGAGCGGCGGCGGCTCACCGGGCGGGGTTGCGGCCTGAGCTTTGACCAGCTCCTGCGGGTAGTGCAGCGGGGCGACGAACAGGATTTTCATCGGCGGTTGAGTCTCCCGGTGGATGATGAACCACGAAGGACACAAAGGGATGGATAATAAACGCCGGATTGATCGGCGGCTAAAGCACCAGGCGTCTGATCCCCGCTTTCATCAGGCCCACGTTAAAATTGAGCAGCAAGCCCAGTTGGTGCCCTCTGTGGTTCAAACTCAAATGGCCGGGCCGTTGTCGCAGGGGACGGGCTTACCGGTGCGCGCCGACTCGTAGATCGCCGTGACCAGCGCCAGCGACCGACGCGCCTGGCCACCGTCCGTCTGCGGCGGACGGTCTTCGCGGATGGCGGCGATCATATCGGCGATGACCAGCTTGTGGCTGTAGCCGTAGACCGAGGGCGGGTCCAGCTGCTCGCGGGTGAGCAGCTCGCGCTCCCGCTCCAGCTCGCCCTCGATCTTCCAGAACGCCGTGCGGTTGAGGGCCGTGCCGCCCACCTTAACCGACCCTTTCTCGCCAAACAGCGCCACCGACCCCTCCAGGTTCTGCGGGTAGGTGACGGTCGAGCCTTCGATAGCGCCCAGCGCGCCGCTCCGGAAGCGCAGCACGGCCACCCCGATGTCCTCCGCTTCCATTCGGTGGGCCAGGGTGGCCGTATAGGCGAAAACTTCCTCCACCGGCTCGCCCATCAGCCATTGCAGGGCGTCGATGTGGTGGATCGACTGGTTCATCAGCGCGCCGCCGTCCATGGCCCAGGTGCCGTGCCAGCCGTCCTCGTAATACTCCTGCGGCCGGTACCAGCGCACGGTGGCATTGCCCAGCAGGAGCCGCCCCAGCCGGCCCGCCCGCACCGCCTGGTAAACCTCCTGAACGGGGGCGTTGTAACGGTTCTGCAAGACCACGCCTAACTTGAGGCCCGCCGCCTGGGCCGCCGCGATCAGGGCGTCGGCGTCCGCCAGGTTGAGGGCGATGGGTTTCTCCACCAGGACGTGTTTACCCGCTTCCACCGCCGCGATGCCCATCTTGGCGTGCAGGCCCGACGGCGTGCAGATGTGAATCAGGTCGATGTCCCGGCGGTCCAGCAGGTAGCGGTAGTCGGTGTAGGCTTCGGCCCCGTACTCGCGAGCGAAATGCGCGGCGCGGGAGTCAATGAGGTCGGCCACGGCGACCAGGCGGGCGTCCGACAGTTCGGTGAGCGACTGGGCGTGGCGAGGGGCCACCCGTCCGCAACCCACCAGGGCGACCCTCACTTCCTGTCCATCCGGCATGGGGTTATCCTTCATATCCAGCGGCGCTAAACAGCGGGGGAGATTGTAGCCTGATTCCGGGACGCGGGCATCCGGTCAGCGCTGATTCGGTATAATGAGGGCGGGAAATGGTAACGATGGAGCGCAACTGCCATGACTCAGATAACCGTCGATCTCAGTCCTCAGGAATACGAACGCCTGCAACGGCTGGCCCACTACGCCCAGGTATCGGTCTCCGAGCTACTGAAGGACGCCGCCAGACATTATATCCCCGATGTGTTGGTGGCGGTCAGGGATGTATCGGCCCTGCCTGACCAGGAAGTCTTAAAGCTGGCCCAGGCCACGATGGAC
>DAOTXK010000080.1:0-1938 GCA_034435395.1 Anaerolineae bacterium
CCCCCGCCCGCCGCTACAGGTGGAAGGAGGCGTAGCTGCGGCATGAATGCCGACGCCTTCGCCGCGATTCATCGCGCTGCTATGCCGTCCATGCGCCACCGGGGGATTATGGTATGATTCAGGGGGCACACCCTGGGCGTTCATCACGGGGGGAGGCGGCTATGGCCGATGACAGCGGGCTTCAGGCGGCGATCGAACGGCTCCAGGCGGAAAAAGCCGCGCTGGCGGCGCGCGTCGCCGCCCTGGAGGCCAGGCTTGACGATGCCTGCCAGGATGTCCGCGCGATGGGGAGCCTCACCGCGCGCGACGTGATGGTGACCGATGTGCAGGTCGCCCGACCGGGGGATACCCTGCGCGATCTCCTGGCGCGCCTGCGCCAGGGCCGGTTCCGCCGTCTGCCGGTGGTGGACGCCGATGGCCGGCTGGTGGGCATCGTCACCGACCGCGACGTGCGGCTGGCGGCGAACTCCCCCTACGTGATGCGCGAGCGTCAGGAGGATGAGCGGCTGCTGGCCGGGGTGCAGGTGGACGTGATCATGACGCCCGACCCGGTCACGGCCAGCCCGGAGACGCCCCTTCACGAGCTGGCCCGCGTGATGCGCACACGGAAGATCGGCGGGCTGCCCATCGTGGACGACGACCGGCGGCTGGTGGGCATCGTCACCGAGACCGACCTGCTGCGCAAGTTCGAGGAGCTGCTGGAAGCGGCGGCTGGCTGGCCATTCGTGGGGATGTGAGTCGGGGATAGGAGGTCCCGACTGCCAGCGCCGCCGGTTGTCCGGTTTTTCCGGGGTAATGGCCCCTGGAGGGAAGACAGCGGCCCGTCAGGTGCTTCCCGCGCCGCCGCCCGCCGCTTCCATTTCGGCGCTGGCCAGGATAAACGCGCCCACCCCCTTGTACTCGTTGGCGACGACCTTCTCGCTGATGTAATACTCGAAGGTGCCGTCGCGGTAGGGGTTGCCGCCCAGACCAGCCACGCTGCAAATCCCCTCCAGGTTGAGCAGCCCCTGGTCATCGACCCGGACAAACCGCTCCAGGATGCCCTGGTAGCCGCGCCGGGCCACCGGCCAGATGTCCGGGCTGAGGTACCCCAGCCGGACCCCTTTGGCGATGGCGTACACGAACATACAGGACGCCGACGCCTCCAGGTAATTGCCGGGGCAGCTCCCCTGGTCCATCACCTGGTACCACAGGCCGCTGGCCGGGTCCTGCACGGCGGCCACCGCCGCCACCAGGTCGCGGAAGATCGCGATCAGCGCCTCCCGCCGGGGATGATCGGCGGGGAAAAAATCCAGTACATCGGGGATGGCCATGGCGTACCAGCCGATGGCCCGCCCCCAGAAGCAGGGGGAACAGCCCGTTTCCGGGTCCGCCCAGGCCTGGCTGCGGCTCTCGTCCCAGCCGTGGTAGAGCAGGCCGGTCTTCGGATCGCGCGCCTTCTGGTGCAGCAGGATGATCTGGGCCGCCACGTCGTCGAAGGTCTCCGGCTCGTCAAAAACCCGCGCATATTCGGCGGCGAAGGGGCAGGCCATGTAGATGCCGTCCAGCCACATCTGGTGGGGGTAGATCAGCTTGTGCCAGTGACCGCCCGCCGCCGTCCGGGGTTGCTGGCGCAACTGCTCGCGCAGCCGATCGGCGGCCCGGCGGTAGCGGTCGTCGCCTGTTTCTGCGTAGAGCGGGAACAGCAGCTTGCCTTCGTTGATCTGGTCGAGGTTAAACTCGTCCAGGCGGTAGGTGCGGATCGACCCGTCCGGCTGGACGAATGCGTCGATGTTGGCCGCCAGGTAGGCGTAATATTGGGGCTGGCCGGTCTGCTGCCACACCTGCCTGATCCCGGCCAGCACCACGCCCGGCTCGTAATGCCACTGCCGGGACAGTAGCGGATGCCGCTGCATCACGGTGTCGGCCATCCGCGCCGCCCATGAGTCGTCCATCACG
>DAOTXK010000081.1:0-3711 GCA_034435395.1 Anaerolineae bacterium
CGTCTGGCCATGCTGTCCGGCCTGGGGGTCGTCGTGGCCAGTCTGCTGCTGATCAGCCTCCTGCCGGTTTACGCCGCCCTGTTCGGCGGCCTGCTGCTGCTCAGCGCCGGTAAGATCGTCTTTGACTCCACCGTGCAGGCTTACCTGGGCGACCGCGTGCACTATGCGCGCCGGGGACAGGCCATCGGGCTGGTGGAGATCGGCTGGTCGGCGGCCTTCCTGGTCGGCATCCCACTGGCCGGGTGGCTGATCGCCGCCAGCAGCCAGCGGCTCCCCTATCCCGGCCTGGCGGCCCTGCTGCCAGGGGCGAGCCTGCCCGGCTGGTCGTTGGAGCGCGTCGGCTGGAACGCGCCCTTCCCCTGGCTGGCCGCGCTGATCCTGGCCGCCGCTCTTCTGCTGGGGCGGATGCTGCCCCCGGACGCGCCCCACGCCGGGACCAGGCCGCCCCTCCGGGATGGTATCCGGGCCATCTTCTCGCGGCGGGCCGCCCTGGCCGGGCTGGCGGTCAGCCTGCTGATCAGCGGGGCCAATGAAACGGTGGGCATCGTCTTCGGCGTGTGGATGGAGGGGGCCTTCGGCCTGCCAGTCGCGGCGCTGGGGGCGGCCTCCATGGCTATCGGCCTGGCCGAACTGGGCGGCGAGGGGCTGGTGGCGGGCCTGGCCGACCGACTGGGCAAGCGCCGGGCCGTGGCTCTGGGCCTTGGCGGCAGCGTGCTGACCGCCCTGGCGTTGCCGGTCCTGGGCGGCGGCCTGGGGGGCGGGCTGGTTGGCCTGTTCCTGTTTTACCTCACCTTCGAGTTCACCCTGGTGACGACCATCGCCCTGATGACCGAACTGGCCCCCCAGACCCGCGCCACCCTGATGGCGGCCAACGTCGCCTTCCAGTCGATCGGGCGGGCGTTGGGCGCGCCGCTGGGCACGGCGCTGTTCACCGCCGGCCTGGTCGGGGGAGTCGCCGCCAACAGCCTGGCCGCCGCCTTGTTGAACGGCGCGGCGCTGATCCTGCTGCTGCGGTTCGTGCGCCCGACGGACTGAACGAGAGGCGCTCCGTCCTTACCGGCCCATTCGTCAGGAGGCCGTCCATGTCCCTATCCGCCTATCTGCGCCGGATGCGCCAGAAAGTGGGGACCGATCTGCTGATGTCCGTCGGCGTGGCCGCCCTGATCCGCGACGACCAGGGGCGCGTCCTGCTGGGCCAGCGGGCCGACACCCGGCTGTGGAGCGTCCCCGGCGGGAGCATCGACCCCCACGAAGCGCCCGCCGATGCCGTGGTGCGCGAGGTGTGGGAGGAAACCGGCCTATGGGTCGAGCCGCGGCGGGTGCTGGCCGTCTACGGCGGGCCGGACCTGCGCGTCACCTACCCCAACGGCGACCAGGTGTCCAGCGTGGTTATCGTCTTCGACTGCCGCGCCCTCGGCGGCGACCGGCGCGCCGACGGCGACGAGATGCTGGCGCTGGCCACCGTCCCGCCGGAGGAGGTGCGGCGGTGGCCGCTGCCCGCCCCCGTCCGGGACCGTTATCCGGAGCTGTTACAGGACCGGCAGGATGCCCGCTTCGACCCGCCAACCTGGCAGCCGCCCGCCGACGGCCTCCGGCAGGGCGGCATCTCGGCTTATATGCGCGGCCTGCGGCAGAAAGTCGGGACCGACCTGATTTTGGTGGCGGGGACGGGAGCGATCATCTTCGACGAGGCGGGCCGCGTCCTGCTGCAACAGCGGGGCGATACCGGTCGCTGGGGCATCATCGGCGGCGCGATGGAACCCGACGAAACCCCGGCGGACGCCGTGGTGCGCGAGGTGTGGGAGGAGACCGGCCTGCTGACCGAGCCAACCCGGATCACGGGCGTATATGGCGGGCCGGAATACCATGTGACCTACCCCAACGGTGACCAGATAGCGGTCGTCAGCATCATGTTTGAGTGCCGCGTCCTCGGCGGCGAATTGCGAGCGGATGGTCAAGAATCGCTCGCCCTGGCCTACTTCCCCCCGCCCGTGGTGCTCGACGACCCGGACATCCCGCCGCGCATGCGGACGCGCCTCCGCCACGCCGTTGAGCAGCGCGCTGGCCTCCGCCCGCCGGGGGCCTGTTTCGCGCCGCCCCGCTGGGCGCCCTGAACCCGATGTGGCGGCGCGATGCGTCGCGCCGTTCCTGGTGGGCGTCGGTGGCGTCGCCCTGCTGAAAAGGCCCCAGACCAACTGGGTGACTCCTGATGATAAAAAATTCGCTAATTTGGGTGGGAAAGGGGTGCGTCCCCCTGGAACTATGGTACAATTTAGACGGCCAACTTAGAAACCGGTAACACTGTGGGGGCGGGTTTCATAAATAACGGCCTCGCATTTCTGACATCGCCCATCTCTCCATTACCACAGAGGAAAGCACGACAGCCAATCGCCAGATTTCCAACGCCACAAACTATTAGCAGATAAATCAATAGCCGAATTGTAGAACAGCCTGTAGCGAATAAATAAAGGACTTCTCCATGGAAAATCGAAAACATCAGCGGTCTTATCGGTCAGTTTTGCGCCGGGCGAGCCTGTTGCTGCTGGTGGGCCTGATGATCGTCACCAGCCTGCAACTGGTGGAGGCCGCGGGCAGCGCCCAACTGGTCGCCAATGGCGGCTTCCGCCCTTACATCATGCGGTGGCCCAGCGTGGCCCGGGCGGGCGTCCCGTTGGTGACGGTGATCAAGGTTTATGTCAACCCCGCCGCTGGCGAGACCATCGCCCTGGGTTCCAGCGTCCCGACCAGCCTGGACGGCCAGGACATCGTGTTCCGCTCGCCGTCCGGCGTGGAAGGCGTCTGCGACGTAAACGCCGCCACTGGCTTTGCCTTCATCGCCACCGTGGCCCAGGAGGCCGCTGGCCCGTTCCCGGCATCCGGCGGTTACACGCCCTGCATCGTCACGCCCACTGAGACCGGCATCTACGAAATTGAGTTCCACGCCCCTGCCGCGACCGGCGACCCGCCGGTCGTTGCTGCCGGCGCGGCCTTCCCCACTGGCGGCACCCAGAACGCCCACGTGGCCGCCTGGGATGTCACCGTGCTCAACAGCGCCGGCAATGCCATCCCCGGCCGGGCCTTCGCCAATTTTCTGGCCCTCAACTCCGGCTCGTTTGATACCGGCCTTAACTCCATCGTGTACGTGCAGACCAGCGACGGTTACGTATATCGGATGAACCTGAACGGTCAGCAGCCGTTCGCCTTTCTCTTTTTCGGTAACAACAAGGGCTTCATGGACGCCGCCACCAACGACGCGCTCTATGCCTCGATCCCCCTGAACGCCGCCGACGACAGCCTCCCCGCCGGTTTTGCCGTCCAGAATCCGGGCGCTCCCGACACGCCCACCGAGATCACGCACAAGCTGTTTTTTGAGCCGCCCAGCGCCGATCTGCCGCCGACCGCCAGCCAGCCCGGCGGGATCACCTGGCTGCGGGTGGACCCCATCGACCCTCAGCCGCCCACCGGTTTCGCCTTCGTCGGAGCGGAGGGCACGCCCGGCCAGGCCGACCCCAACCTGGGCGGTTTCTTCAATTTCACCTCCAGCGCGCCGGGCAGTTACATCATCAGCATCGACATCAACCAGAACGGCTCCTTTCTCGATCCTGTCGACCGCATCCTGATCGGCACGGCGGACCTGGGAGCTAACAGCGTGTTCTGGGATTCCCAGGATGGCCTGGGCAACCTGGTACCGCCCAGCGTGGCCGCTTACGC
>DAOTXK010000082.1:0-31570 GCA_034435395.1 Anaerolineae bacterium
TCCAGGGACTGTGTGGCGCGCCGCACGTATGCTTCGTACCGCTCTCGTTTGTGACGGATGCGCTCTTCCAGGGGAGGCAGCAGCCCGAAATTGGCCTTCATCGGCTGGAAGTCGCCAGGATCAGCATGCGAGATATAGTGGCAGAGCGCGCCCAACATAGTATCAACCGGCAGCGTGAGCTGCGCCTCGCCCAGCAAAAGGCGAGCCGCGTTGATTCCGGCCAGCAGACCAGTACCTATGTTGCCGATGTATCCCTCCACTCCCGTGATCTGACCGGCGAAGTACAGGTCGTCCCGTTCTTTGTGTTGCAGCGTCGCGCATATTATCTGCGGAGAGTTCAGAAACGTATTGCGATGCATCTGTCCATAGCGAGCAAACTCCGCGTGTTGCAGGCCAGGGATCAGCCTGAAAACCCGCTTTTGCTCGCCCCATCGCAGGTTTGTCTGGAAGCCGACCAGGTTGTAGAGCGACCCGGCCAGGTTATCCTGCCGGAGTTGTACCACCGCGTAGGGACGCCGGCCGGTCCGGGGGTCCATCAGACCAACCGGGCGCAGCGGACCGAAGGCCAGCGCGTCATCCCCGCGGCTGACCAGTTGTTCGACTGGCAGACAGCCCTCGAAGAACTTCGGGTCTTCTCGCTCAAAGTCACGCAACGGGATGGTGTCAGCTTCCCTTAAGGCGGTCACGAACTGATAGTACTCATCCTTGGTGAGGGGACAATTGATGTAATCGCCTTCCTGCTGCTCGCCCCGGTCGTAACGACTGGCGCGAAAGGCGATAGACATGTCAATGCTGTCAGCGTGGACCAGCGGTGCCAGCGCATCGTAGAAGTAGAGATACTCCTGGCCAACGAAGGCCGCCAGGTCGCTGGCCAGCGTTTCGGCGGTCAACGGGCCGGTGGCGATGATGCAGGGGCCTTCCGGTATGGCGCGCACCTCTTCCCGCACCAGCGTGATGCGAGGATGCTCGATTATCGCCCGGGTGACGTGGCTGGCGAAGAGATGACGATCGACGGCCAGGGCACCGCCCGCCGGCACCGCCGCCTCCTCAGCGCAGCGCAACAACAGGGAGCGCAGCCGTCGCAGCTCGTTCTTCAAAAGCCCTGGGGCGCGGTCCGGAAGATCAGACCCCAATGAATTGCTGCACACCAGTTCGGCCAGTTTATCAGTGGTGTGGGCGGGGGTCGTCTTGCGGGGGCGCATTTCGTACAGGCGCACGGAGACCCCCAGCTCCGCCGCCTGCCAGGCAGCCTCCGCTCCTGCTAACCCGCCGCCAACAACCACTAACTCCGCCCTGCCCATAACACCGCTCTCTGGCGCTGTGACCTCTGAGCGGCCATTCTATCGTGGGTGAAAGGGGCCTGCCAGACAGTTGTCACCCGCTTCGACCAGACTATACTTGGTAGCCATGGCCCCACCATCAACCCCCAAGCGTTGGGCATTTCCCTGTAGTGTGGTGATGTTGTTGATTCTGTTGTTGGTAGTCGCCGTTGGGCTGCTGCTGCAACGGGTTCCTGCCTGGCAGGACATCGCCAGGCGGCGCGTGGCCTATGCGGCGACGGCGACGTACATCGCCCAGTCGACGCTGACGCCGACGTTTACCCCCTTGGTACTGCCCACGCTCAATCCCGGCCCGTCCGGGACGCCGGTTTTACTGCCCACTGTCGAAGACCTGCACATCTTGCCGACTCCCACCGCTGGAGCCACACTTCCCCCAGATGCGCCCCCCCGGGCCACGTTGTTTCCCCAGCAGTATCAGTACGATCTGGACAATTTTCTGGTTCTCGGCAGCGACCGGCGCGGCGACGGGGAGGCGTACCGTACCGATGTCATCGTGGTGGTCTCGGTCAATCGCTCAACCCTGACTGTCAATCTGTTGTCCATCCCGCGCGACCTGTATGTCTACATCCCCGGCTGGGGCATGGATCGGATCAACACGGCGGAGCTTCACCAGACACAGACCCGCCACGCGGCCCATCGGCTGGGGTTGCTGGCGGAAACTATCGAGTACAATCTGGGGATAAGGATCGACCACCTGGCCCGCGTGGACTTCGACGGCTTTCAAAACCTGATCGACCTTTTGGGGGGGATAACCATCCCGGTGGACTGCCCGGTCACGGGTTATCAACCGGTCCCGGACCCGGCCGCTGAGAATGGTGTCCGTTGGGAGCCATTTACGTTGGAGCCGGGTCTTCATGACATGAATGGCGCGCAGGCGCTATGGTACGTGCGCCAGCGGATCGACAGCAGTGATTTTGATCGTAATCGTCGGCAGCAGATTGTGCTCCGGGCGCTGTGGCGCAAGGCCAGAGAGAGTGACCTGCTGGGCAACCTGCCGCAGTTATGGGAACACGTTTCCCAGATGGTCGATACCGATCTCAACTTACAGGAAGCGCTAGGGCTGTTGCCGGTGTTCGCCAGTCTCGACGCCAATCGCCTGGAGAGCCATTTCCTCGGCTTAGATGAGGTTAACCTCTGGCGAACGCCGACCGGGGCCAGCGTGTTGGTGATCGATCCGGTGCCCTTTGCGGTTACCATGACCCATTTTTTCACCCCGCCGACGGAAAATCAACTGATACAGGAGTGGGCGCGGGTGAACATCCTTAACGCCTCTTCGTGGGAGGATGCCGATCAACTGGCGGCGGCACGCCTGCAATGGATGGGCCTGCTGGCGATTCCACAAGGAAGAACTGGCGTTCCATCAGTTGGAACGACCGTCTACGATCATACGGCGCAAGTGAAGGGCAGTAGCCTGAACACCATACAGGCGGCCCTGGGCGTCAGTGACGAGGATATCATTACGGCCCCCAACGCCAGTTATGAGGTGGATTTCACCGTGGTCATCGGCGATGATTTTGCGCCCTGCGTGGTCTCGCCCTGGCTGCCGCTGGCACAATCGGACTGACCGGCGCGTCGCTCACTGTCCGCCGCTGAGTTCCTGGGCAAAGCGCAAATAGGTTTGGATCTTGTCCAGGTCTTCGGCCTGCGAAGGTGCCAGGTTCACCGCTTGCTGGTAGGCCAGCACGGCTTCTTGATATTGCTCCAGGGCGAAGTAGGCATTGCCCAGCAAGTGGAACACGCGATAGTCGGTCAGAGCCTGGTTTTCCTCGGCGACTGCCTGCTGGATATGTTCGATCGTGGCGATGGTTTTCTCATAGGCGCGCAGATGGTAGTGGCAGCGGGCGATCTGGTAGTGCAGCGCGGTCTCCCAGGGATGATAGGGGTTGTACGCCAGGGCGTTGTTATAAGCTTCCAGGGCCGCTTCATAACGCTCCAGCCGAAAGAGCATGTCGCCGAGCAGTTCATTCACCCGGGACCACGTGACATCGACGCCCAGCGGTTTTCGCCCCAGTTGGAGGAACTGCTGGAGATGCTCGGCGGCTTCCGCCTCATGGCCCGGCATGGCTACGAAGATCTCGCTGAGGGCCAGGTGAGCGTCCTGCTGCCCGCCGCGCATCTCCGAGCCCAGTTTTTCCATGATCTGTAAGGCCCGCTCGGCTGCTTTCAGGGCCTTTTCGTACTGTCCCTGTTCGCGCAGGGCGCGGCTGCGCAGAATGTGCAGTTGTCCCAGCCAGCTTTCCGCCTCTGACGGGGGATAAGTCACCGCGGCCCGGTCCAGAAAAGATAGCGCCGCCGCCGGGTCGCGGCGATCAAAGAGATGGACAAATCCCAGGCGTTCGTAGCAGAAGGCGGTTAGAGCCAACACCTGGCTGGGTTTGACCAGCGCCTCCTGAAAACAGCTGATGGCTTCGTCCACCCGATCAGCCGTCAGGAGGACACGGCCTTTCTGGTAGAAGACCCAGCCGATATTCTCATAGTCCGGGGCAGCATCGATGATTTGCTGGTAGAGAGCCAGGGCCCGGTCCGCGTCGCTGCGCTCGGTGAACCCGACCGGCGACAACTCGAAACGGGCAAAGTAAGCGTCCCCCAGAAGAGCCAGCGTGTGAGGGCTGTCGGCTATCTTGGGCTGCAACGCCCGCGCTGTCTGAATATCCTCCAGCGCGTCGTCCGGGTGTTGACCGATCAGACGCGCCCGTGCCCGTCGCAGGAGTAACTGCGCGCGGGCCTGGGGAGAGGGATCGGTGCGGAGCTGTTTGGCGATGGCCACTTCAGCCTTTTTAACTTCCTGGGCGTTGAGCAGCGCATCGATTTGCTGCAACTGTTCATTCATCAGGCCAACCACGCTGCTGAAAGTTCAGGCGCATGATTTATGCTACGCGATTGCTGCCAGGGAGACAACTGGTTCAGACGGTGGCGCAATTATGGCTGAAAGGTGCCAGGCATGTTGGCACAGGCGGGACCCAAACAAAAGCAGCCCTATATCCGGCCTGGGCTGCTAACATTTCCCGGGTGAAGTGCCCCGGAGAGGACTCGAACCTCCACGCCCAAAGGGCACAGGCCCTCAACCTGCCGCGTATGCCAATTCCGCCACCGGGGCAATATTGGTAAGTTGGATTATACCTTTTGAGACCATAAAGTCAATGTTCTTTCGCTTGGCTGCGCTGCGCGCCATGGTACAATCTTTCTACTCAAAGTGGCGGCTCCCCCTCCCCCCTACTGAGTGTGATCCGCCTCTTTTGGCCGCGACGGGGCACGAAGAAGTGAGGATGCGATGCGTATAGTCGTCGATGCCATGGGAAGTGACAACCGCCCGGTCCCGGACGTGGAGGGAGCGGTGGCTGCTGCACGCGAATTCTCCGACACCATCATACTTGTGGGCGACCGCGATCAGATCGCGGCTCAACTCGCCTTGCACCACACGGCGGGCCTGTCTATCGAGGTGGTTGCCGCCGAGGATGTCATCGACATGACGGATGTCCCCAGCATCGTCGCCCGGAGCAAGGCCGGGTCTTCCATGCATGTGGGGATGAACCTTGTCAAAGAGGGCAGCGCCGATGCCTTCGTGACCTGCGGCAACACCGGGGCGGCGTTGGCCATCGCCACCCTGCAAGCCCTGAAGCGCATTCCTGGCGTCAGCCGCCCTGCCCTGACGACATTGCTGAGCGTCAGCGGCCACCGGTGGATCCTCCTGGATATCGGGGCGAACGCGGACTGCAAGCCGGAATGGTTGCAGCAGTTCGCGGTCATGGGCAGCATTTATGCCGAACGGGCCCTGGGTCATCCATCGCCCCGGGTGGCCCTCCTCTCTAACGGCGAGGAGGAGGGTAAGGGCAACGCGCTGATCAAAGATACGGCCAAGTTGCTGTCTCATAGTTCGCTGAACTACGTTGGCAACGTGGAAACGAAGGAAATGCTTGCCGGTCAGGCCGATGTCATTGTGACGGACGGTTTTGTCGGCAACATTACCATCAAGTCGTTGGAAGCCATGGGCGATCTGCTCTTCAAGCTTATCCGGGAGGAGCTGACGAGCGACTGGCGCTCCAAGCTGGGCGGCGTGTTGGCCCGGCCAGCCTTTCGCCGCGTGTACCGCAAAGTTGACCCGTTTGAAGTTGGAGGCGCGCCTCTTTTGGGCGTCAATGGTGTTGTAATTGTCGGCCATGGTCGGACCAACGCCCTGGGAGTCAAAAACGCGATCCGCCAGGCTCGTCAGGCTGTGGCTGGACAGATAATTGAAGCCATCCGCGAAGGTGTAACAGCGTATCAGTCCGCCGCTGGCCACTCTACCGCGGAAACCAATCAATCCTGAGGAAATTCGCGATGGAGCTAACACGATACGGTCGTATCCGGGTAGTCATAACCGGCATGGGTGCTTTGACGCCTTTGGGGACAGTGAAGGCGTTTTGGGAAGGCCTCAAGGCCGGTCGCTCCGGAATACGACGCATTCAAAGCTTTGACCCTTCCCATCTAAGTGTGCAAATAGCGGGTGAAGTTGACTTCGACCCCAAACAATATTTGAACTTTAAAGAGGCGCGTCGCATGTCCCGCTGTTCCCAGATGGCGCAGGTAGCTGCCCGTATGGCAATGGAGGATGCCGGGCTGACAGTCGATGACATCGAGGCCGAATCAGAACGCACCGGGGTCGTGGTGGGGACGGCGCTGGGCGGCTATGAAGTTATGGAGCAGAGCACGTACCGCTATAAGAGCAGCAACCGGACGCTCAAGCCCAGCCCCTTTGCCATCATCAATGGACTGCCGAACATGCCCGCCCACTACGTCAGCCGCGAGACTCACGCCACCGGGCCGTTGTCGGCGGTCACGACCGCCTGTGCCAGCGGCACCCAGAGCATCGGCGATGGCGCCGAGTTGATCCGGACTAACCGGGCCGATATCGTGTTCGCGGGTGGCGTGGAGGCCGTCATGGAGGATTATGCCATCACCGGTTTTGAGGCCATGACGGCCTTAGCCACGGGGTACAACGACGACCCGCAGCGGGCCAGCCGCCCCTTTGATGCGGACCGAAACGGGTTTGTTTACAGCGAGGGGGTGGGCATCCTTACGCTGGAGTCTCTTGAGCACGCCCTGAAGCGCGGCGCGCGGATTCTCGCGGAAGTTCTGGGGCATGCTTCGTCTTCCGATTCGTATCATGTGGCCGCCCTCGAACCGGAGGGCCGGGGGGCGCAGCGGGCGATGCGGTGGGCCATAGAAGATGCGAAACTGACTCCGGAGGACATTGACTATATTAACGCTCATGGCACGTCAACCAAGGCCAATGATGCAGTCGAGACCTTCGCCATCAAGCAGCTGTTTGGCGAGCATGCCTATCAGATCCCGGTGAGTTCGACCAAAAGTATGATCGGTCACTGTCTGGGCGGCGCTGGTGCGGTGGAGGCGATAGCCTGCGTGATGTCGCTGGTCGAGCAGATCATTCATCCGACCATCAACTACCAGACTCCCGACCCCGAGTGCGACCTGGACTACGTGCCCAACGAAGCGCGCGATGCCAGGCTGCGAGCTGTTCTGTCGAACAGCTTTGGCCTGGGTGGCCAGAATGCCTGTCTGGTCTTGGGGGCGATCTAGGTAGGGCCGTTTCAGGCGGGCTGAGGTGCACGGAAGAGAGTGGTGAGTGTAATCGACTCGCCACTCTTTCATTTTCATTCTCGGCTATTGCAGTCCCGCTTTCGGCAGGTTACAATTTTGCCCGCGATTGTATGTTTTGAAACAAACCAAATATTATGAACATTCGAAAATTTCTGCGCTTCACACCAAGCGGCACTCACCAGGAGAGCGCTCCATGCTGATCAACTCCCGTTCGCCATTCGCCTTGTCAGTGATTTTGCTGCTGGGTGTTGTTCTGGCAGCTTGTGGTACGGGAGTTCCCTCTACGCCGTCACCGACGGAGGGGGTTTCCGCGGCAACCGCCGCCACACCGGCCCAGGAAACGCCAGCTCTGCGCATGGCGCTGCTCCCTGTCCTGGACGTGCTGCCTTTTTACATCGCTCAGGAGGAAGGCTACTTCGCGGATGAGGGTCTCACGGTGGAACTCGTGCCGGTGGCCAGCGCCCTCGAACGTGAGCAGCTTTTAGTCGCTGGCGAAATCGATGGCATGCTCACGGATGTCATTGGTCCGGCCATTACCAATGCCGCTGCTGGGCCGTCAGTCCGCATCGTTGCCACGGCGCGCCGCCCGTTCCCAGACGCGCCTCTGTTCCGCCTGCTGGCTGCGCCCGGTAGCGATGTCGAGTCGGTCGCTGACCTGGCCGGTGTCTCCATCGGCATCAGCGAAAACTCGGTCATCCAGTATCTGGGAGATCGTCTTCTGGGCAGGGGCGGTCTGGACATTGAGGACATCGTCTATGAGTCGGTGCCCAGCATTCCGAACCGTTTTAACTTGATGATGGAAGGGCAGCTTGGCGCTGCCATCCTGCCTGATCCGCTGGCCCAGGCAGCGATTGCGGCAGGCGCGGTGTTGGTTCTTGACGACACGACCCTTGTGGAAGAACAGCTTAGCCAGAGTGTCCTGAGTTTCAGCAATCGGGTTCTGGTGGAGAAACCAGAAGCCGTCCGCGCTTTCCTGCGCGGCTGGAATCGAGCGGTGGAAGCGCTGAATGCCGATCCGAACAGCTTCCGTCAGTTGTGGCTGGCCAATACCGACGTGCCGGATAGTGTCCAGGAAACCTACGTGATCCCGCCGTTCCCAGTGAACGAAATCACCAGCCAGGCCGTCTGGGATGATGTCAACGACTGGCTGGTGGGGCGGGGAATCATCGACCAGCCGGCCGCCTACGGAGACAGCGTGGATGCCAGCTTCCTTCCGGGATAGCGCCAGGCTCTCGTTCCTCTGATGCTATGCACCATTATGCGCGGCAGGAAGCCGGGCAGATCCGCTGCCTGGCTTGAATTTGGGCATGATTGAGATCGACGACCTGTACTTTCGTTATGCCACCGGTCCGGCTATTTTTGATGGTTTTTGGTGGCAGGTGGCCCCTGGCGAGTCCTGGGCCATTATCGGGCCATCAGGGTGTGGCAAGACCACCCTGCTATATCTGGTTGCTGGATTGCTTCAGCCCACCGCCGGCTGCGTCAAGGTGGGCGGGAGACCCATTCGCCGCCCACGCCCCGAAACCGGCCTGATCTTGCAGGACTACGGGCTGCTCCCCTGGGCGACGCTGCGCCAGAACGTTGAGCTGGGACTGCGCATTCGCCGCTTCTATGGGCCGGACGGCAAACATGCTCCCCGCGACTATGACCCGGGCGATGCACAGGAGCGCGTGCAGATGTGGCTGGAACGCCTGGGAATCGAGGCGCAGGCCGATAAGTATCCCGGTCAGGTGTCCGGTGGACAGCGTCAACGGGCAGCAGTCGCCCGCACCTTGGTTCTGGAGCCGGACTTACTGTTGATGGACGAGCCGTTTTCGTCGCTGGATGCACCGACCCGTGAGGACTTGCAGAATGTGGTCGTCGAACTGGGCCGGGCGGCCAGGATTGCCGTCGTCGTGGTCACTCATAACATTGAAGAGGCGGTTTTTATGGGGCGCAAGATTCTTGTGCTGGGGGAGCCTCCCAACCAGGAACCTCAGATGGTAGACAATCCTGAAGCGGCCACCCTGCACTATCGTCATTCAACGGCGTACCTGGATCGCTGCAACCAGATACGGACGATGATGGGACTGGTCTGATGCGGTGGACGGGGCGCAATCTTCTCCTGGCGGTGTTGATCTTTCTGGCCGGATGGACGGCCATCGCTCTGCTGATCAACCGCAGCGTTATGCCCTACCCCTGGGAGGTTATTCCCGTATTTCTGGAGAAGTTTTTAGTCGTTGATGCGGCCCGTGCTGCTGATTTTTCCGATTTCGCCCTGCCGCTTCCCCTGGGCGAACTGGGGCAGCACTTCGTCGTCAGCGCCTACCGCGTTCTGGCCGCCGTGGCAGTGGCGATTGCTCTGGCCGTGCCCATTGGATTGGGGATCGGGCAGGTAGCGGCGCTCAATCAGGTTTTTGCGCCGCTGTTGGGTCTGGTGCACCCCATTCCCAAGATTGTGTTTCTGCCCATTATCCTGGTGCTGTTTGGCTCCGGCGATGCTTCCAAGATATTGCTGATCGCCCTGATCCTGTTTTTTCAGATTCTGGTAGTGGTCCGCGACGAGGCGGCAGGCCTCCGCCCGGAGCTCATCCTCTCCGTGCGGAGCTTAGGTGCTGGCCGGCGCGCGCTGTTCCGTTTTGTGTATCTACCGGCCTCGGTCCCGGCGGTGCTGACGGCTCTGCGCCTCTCGGTGGGGACGGCAGTCGCCGTGCTGTTCATCGCTGAGACCTATGCCACTCGGAGCGGCCTGGGATATTACATTGTGGTGCGCACCTTTCAGGCATTGCGCTATAAAGAAATGTATGCTGGTATCCTGGCGATGAGCCTGCTCGGCCTGCTGCTGTACTTCACCATTGATGTGCTCGAACATCGCTTCAGTCGCTGGCGACGAGCGGATTGACCGGACAGCACCCTGCATGAAATCTCTGGAAGGGAGCGAACGCGCGCGTTACATCCGGGAGATGTTTGGCCGAATCGCTGATCGTTATGATCGGATGAACCGGCTGATGACGTTCGGGCAGGATAATCGGTGGCGGCGTTTTGTGGCCCAGCGAGCTACCCTGTCCCCCGGAGGGCGTCTGCTCGATCTGGCCAGCGGCACGGGCGACATCGCCGTCGCCGCGCTGGCCCTTGACCCCACCCTGACGGTTGTGGGGGTCGATTTCTCCCTGCCAATGATGCGGGTCGGGCGCAGGCGGCACTGTGAGGCGCGCATCTTATGGTGCCAGAGCGACGCCCTGTCGCTGCCTTTTCCTGACCATACGTTTGATGCCGTCGTTTCCGGGTACCTGCTGCGCAATCTGGTGAATTTGAGGGGGGGCCTGGCGGAACAGGTACGGGTTGTCCGCCCTGGAGGCATGGTTGTAGCCCTTGATACCACCCCCCCACCCCCCAACGCCTGGCGTCCCCTGGTCAGGTTTTACCTGCGCCACATCATCCCGTTGCTGGGGCGTCTGGTGGCGGGCGCGCCGGAGGCGTATCAATATCTGCCAGATAGCACCCAAGCTTTCCGGACGCCGGTGGAACTGGTCAGCCTCATGCAGGCGGTGGGCCTCTCGGACGTGGCATTCCGGACTTTTATGTTCGGCACCATGGCCGTTCACTGGGGACGGAAGTCGGTCTCTTAAGACCGGCTCCGGGGCCGCGCCGCGGGAAGGGCTTCCGCCATCAGCAGGTGGCATTGTCCCCTGGTTCAAGCCGGACTATAATGCTGAGGGGAGTCCGATATGACCTTGGGGGAGAGTGGGCGTATGACTGAAGCAGCTGACGGCCGGTTAGAGCAGGCTTATGATTTGATCCAGCAGGAGCGACTCGAAGAAGCTATCGCCATCCTCCAGCCCATCTTGCTCTCCGAACCAACGAACGCTGATGCGTGGTGGCTGTGGGCCAACGCTGTCGAAGAGCCTGATGATGCGCGTCAGGCACTGCAAAAGGTGTTGGAGCTTAATCCTGACCACGCTCAGGCCCGGCAACTGCTGGAGCAGCTTGATCAACTCTACGCCCCGGTGGAGGAAGCGGAGACAGCCTCTTTTTTCTTTGGTGAGAGCGCTGATTTCGAAGACCTCCTGGCGGACACTGATGTACAGGAATCCGTCGAAACGGTCGAAGCGGACACCGTGCGCGTTCCGGAGGCCGTTCCGGAAGCGCCGCCTCCTCCACCAGCAGAAGAGATCCCGAGAATTCAAGAGTTGGGGCGCGAGGAGGCTGGCGGGACGCCCGCCTTGGACCTGGGCAGCTTCCTGGCAAGCGAGGAGGGCTTTCCCCCGTTTGAGGAAGAGATGCCAGACTTTGGCGATACCGCCAGTGCCGGGTTGGCAGCGGAGGGGCGGGCGGTGAAACAACCGCGTCGCCGCCCAATTCTGCGTACTGTGCTCCTGGTTGTGTTGCTCATTGTCGTTATCCTGGCCGGGGCGGTGTTGATCAACCTGAATCGCCCGGTCACGCCCGCAGCGCCTCCCCCGGCTGAAGAGACGCCCGTGTTATCCGTCGCCATGCAAACCGCGCTGGAAGCGGCCGCCAGCGCCGCCAACGCTCGCTCTGAACTCCTGGGTGGCTCGGCCACCGCTCAGCTAGAAGCACGGATAGGCGGGGCTGTCCTGGTCATCCGCGTCTGCCGCCCGGCGGGCACCGATCTGACTCTGGCGATGGGCGTTGCCATGGAGGCAGCCGCCAATTCCAGCATCCTGGTTCAGGATGAGGTCGCCGCGGTAGGTGCCGATCTCGTCAACTGCGCGCGCGACGACGTGCTGATGAGGGCGCTTGTCCCCATTGATCAGGCCGTGGCCTATGCCAGTGGCCGGTTGTCACCTGAGGCGTTTCGTGCGGCCTGGCAGTGGATGCCTTAGTATGGGCGGTTACGGAGGAGAACACGGCAGGATTACAGTGAAGGTGGTGCCCTGGTTCACTTCACTCTTGACCTCGATACGCCCACCATGTCCTTCGACGATACCATAACTGACAGCCAGGCCCAGGCCGGTGCCGTCAACCTTGGTGGAGAAAAAAGGATCAAAGATTTTAGCCAGATTGCTTTCCGGGATGCCCACACCCGTATCCGTAAATGAGATATAGACGTTATCGTCGTGCTGGCGGGTGCTGACCAACAGTTTGCCGCCATCCGGCATTGCTTCCTGAGCATTCAGGATCAGGTTGAGGATGACTTGCTTAAACTGATCTTCGTTGATTTGCACCGGGGCATTGGACTTGATCTGTTTGACCAGCTTGATGTTGGCGCGCTCAAGCTGCCGCTCCACCAGACGAAGCACGCCGGAGACCAGCTTGTCAACGTTGACGGGCAGCAGTTCGCCGGAACCGGGCCGGGAGAAGTCCAGTAGCTGGCTGACAATCCGGCGGATGCGCTGCACGTCGGCTTCGGCGACGGTCAACAACTCCTTGTCTACCAGGCGCTGGGCGTCGATATCCTCAATGGCCAGTTCAAGGCAGTTGCGAATGGCCTGCAGGGGATTGTTGACTTCGTGGGCGATGCCGGCGGCCAGACGGCCCAATGATGCCAGCTTCTCGGACCGGATGAGTTGTGATTGGGCTGCCCGCAACTCGGCGGTTCGCTCCTGAACCATGTTTTCCAGATTGAGCGCATAATGGCGGAGTTCAGCATACAGTTCCGCATTACGGATCGCCAGGGCGGCCTGTTCGGTGATGGACTCCAGCAATCGCAGGTGCCCGGTGTCGTAATATCCAGGGCGGCTGTGCCCCAACAGGATGATTCCCAGGGTGGAACCGTGATGAACGATGCGGGTGCCCACCACGCTGTGGCAGCAATCCGGCAACAACGAATTCTCGTAATCGGACGCCAGCGCTGACTCTCCCGTCTGAAGCATCTGGCTCAGCAGAGAGGCCGGATCATCTACAAACACCTGAATGTCAGACTTGGAGAAGTGGCTGCGATTGTCAAGCATGCGCCATGCCGTGATATGGGTGCGCTGGTCAAAGAGACATAACAGTGCCTGTTCGGCGCTGAGTTCGGTGGCGCAAACGGTGATGATCAGGTCCAGCAGCTCATCAAGCTGCAAGCTTTGGTTGAAGTCGCGGCCGATACGAACCAGGGCTTCCAATTCCTGGTTGCGTCGTTCCAGGTGTTCTTCCAACTGCCGGGCGCGAATCTTGCTCCGGGCGCGCGCCAGTAGCTCATGAGGGTTAAACGGCTTGAGCACATAGTCGTCCGCGCCCAGGCCGAGTCCTCGGGCCACGTCGGTCGGTTCACGGGCGGCGGCAGTGATGAAAATCGTCGGCATGCGAGCCGTCGTCTCCTTTTGACGGAGCCGGCGCACGACTTCAAACCCGTTCAGTCCTGGCATCTGAACGTCCAGCAGGAGCAGGTCAGGCCGCAAGGTCTCAGCCTGTTCGAGTGCGGACATGCCGTCCGCTACATCTTCCACCTGGAAGCCGTCGCGCTCGAACAGACGGCGCAGGAGGATCACCATGTTGGGCTCGTCGTCAGCAATGAGAACGAGCGGCTGACCGTCCGACATAACAGCGCTCCTTGCGGTGTTCAACGGCTTCTTCTATTATGACGCTACCCCAAAAGTGGTTCTTAAGCAATGTCGCTCGTGCACACCCTGGCGCTGTGCTACAATCTGGCGCAAGCCCTGAGTAGCTGGCGTTTGTGTGGGATGGGTGTTCACCATGTGGCCGAAATCTTCCCGGAAAAACCTGCTGTGGTGGCCGATTGGTAAAGGAATGCTGGTTGGCCTGGTGTTGCTGGTGTTTTTTCTGGCCGGGTTCTTCTTTCGAGAAGGCCTCACGGTTCTCTCCCCTTCCCTGGCGTCAGCCGATCCCCCGGGAGATTATGCGCTGCTGAGCGAAGTTCACCAGTTGCTGGCCGCTCATTATCTGCGCCCGCTCCCTGACCAGCAAACGCTTGAGTATGCCGCCATTCGAGGCATGCTGGGCGCGCTCAACGATCCCTACACGTTTTTTGTCGATCCCCCGGTGGCCAGAAGCGAATCGGATGTCCTGGCCGGGCAGTATGGCGGGATTGGTGTCCAGGTCCAACATGCGCCGGACGGGAATTTCGTGCTCTATCCGTTTCCGGGTGGCCCGGCGGCTCAGGCGGGGATAGCCGACGGCGATATCCTGTTGGCCGTCAACGACTGGGTAGTCGAGATCACTGAGCGGATCGACGTAGTGGATCAGGCCATGCGCGGCGAGGTCAGGGACGGCAACGGCGTAACACTGCGCGTGCTCAAGCGCGCGACCGGCGAGGAGCGCGAGTATACGATTGCCTTCGCGGTTATCGAGGTGCCGTCGGTCGTGTGGCGGACGCTGGTGGAGGAACCGCGTATCGGTTACATTCAGGTGCTCCGCTTCACCAGCCGCACGCCGCAGGAATTGCGCGCCGCGTTACAGGGGCTGCTGGAACGGGACCTGGACGGCTGGATACTGGATGTCCGCAATAATTCGGGTGGTCTGCTTCAGGAGGCCATCGAGGTGGCGGACGAGTTTCTTGATGGCGGGGTCATCGTCTACGAACAGACGCGGGACGAGGAGCGGGAACACGATGCCGAAGCCGGAGGGCTGGGCACTGTGTTGCCGATGGTGGCGCTGGTTAACCACGGCACGGCCAGCGCCGCCGAGCTGGTGGCCGGGGCGTTGCGGGACCAGGGGCGTGCGTTCGTGATCGGCCAGCGAACGTATGGCAAAGGCTCAGTGCAACTGATTTTCCCGCTTTCGGACGGTTCGTCCATCCATGTGACTTCGGCGGAGTGGTTCACGCCAAACCATACCCCACTGGAGAGAAATGGCCTGGAGCCGGACATTTCCATGATACCGGCGGAAGATGGGCGGGACGTTGAATTGGGCGAGGCAATTCGTTACTTACGGCAACAATTTGAGCAAGGTTGAAGTCCGGGGTGACACCATGAAACCACCATCTGCCGTCTCACAGTCGTCTCAGGAAGTGCTGGAGTGGCCGCGCGTAGGGGCCCGGTGGGAGATCATCGCCATTATCATCGCGCTGGTCGTGGTGGCCGGGGGAGGCTTTTTTGCTGGTTATGTCTCGGCAGGCGGTGGCTCTGGGCAACAACAGGCTACCCCGCCCGAATTTGACGTTTTCTGGGAAGTCTGGAACTACGTGGAACGTGAGTACTACTACGACATTCCTTCTGCCCAGGAGCGCACCTATGGGGCGATTCGAGGCTTGCTGGCGACCCTGGGCGATTCCCACACCGCCTTTGTGCAGCCCAGCATCGCTGAGCTGGAGCGCGGGAATGTAGAAGGCACCTTTGGGGGGATCGGGGCTTACGTCAGTTTGAACGAGTTCGGGCAATTGGTCATTGTCTACCCCTTTGCCGGGCAGCCCGCCAGCGAGGCGGGCCTGCGGGCCGGCGACGTTGTGCTGAGCGTGGACGGGCGATCGCTGGAGAATCTGACCCTGGCCGAAGGTACGACCCTGATTCGCGGCCCCGTTGGGAGTATCGTGCGGCTGGAAATCTACCGACCTGACACTGACGAGACGTTTGAGGTCGAGGTCGAGCGGTCACAGATTGAAGTCCCCACTGTCCGGGGGGAAATGTTGGAAGATAACATCGCCTATGTGGCGCTTTTCCTCTTCAACGGCATTGCCACCGCTCAGTTGCAGGCCGAACTGACCACGTTGCTCGAACAGAATCCGCGCGCCCTGGTTTTTGATCTGCGCGGCAATCCCGGTGGGCTGTTGGACGAGGCCGTGAGTGTCAGCGATCTTTTTCTGCCGGAAGGGATTGTGGCCACCCAACGCACGACCCTGCATCTCGAACCTCGTGTCTTTTATGCCGATACCGGCGATGTTGCTGAGGAGATTCCTCTGGTCGTCTTGATTGACGGTGGAAGCGCCAGCGCGTCCGAGATCGTGGCGGGTGCGATCAAAGATCGCGGTCGGGGCATTCTGGTGGGTACGCCGACGTTTGGCAAAGGTTCAGTCCAGCTCGTCCACGACCTCTCGGACGGCTCACAACTGCGGATCACCTATGGCGCTTGGTACACCCCGTCCGGAGACGAGTTGAACGGCACCGGGATCACGCCGGATATCACGGTTGAGTTGCCTGACGAGCCGATCCAGCAGGACCTCTGGTTGGACACTGCGCTTGACTACATCGCTGAGACCTACCCCGATTCAGGCGGGTAA
This sequence comes from Anaerolineae bacterium, assembly GCA_034435395.1. GTDB lineage: Bacteria > Chloroflexota > Anaerolineae > Aggregatilineales > Ch27 > DAOTXK01. Next base: position 16,039 of record DAOTXK010000082.1, read on the forward strand.
ACGACATGTCTAAGAAGCCCTCCAACGGCAGGAAAATCGTCGCCACCAACCGCAAGGCGCGTCATGACTACTTCCTGGAGGATACATTTGAGGCTGGCCTGGTGCTGGTTGGTTCGGAGATTAAGTCAATCCGGGCAGGTCGGGTGAATCTCCGTGATGGGTACGTGCAGGCCCGCGATGGCGAATTGTGGCTGGTGAACGTTCATATCGCCGACTATCAGCAATCAGGGCCGTATGGACACGATCCCCTCCGGCCCCGCAAGCTGTTGCTGCGCCGCAAGGAAATCGACCGTCTGATCAGCCGTGTGCAGGAAAAAGGGTACACGCTGATCCCGACGGTTCTGTATCTCTCGCGGGGGCTGGCCAAAGTGGAGATCGCGCTCGCGCGGGGCAAGAAGCAATACGATAAACGCGCATCCCTGGCCGAGCGCGACAGCCGCCGCCAGATTGATCGCGCTCTGCGTGATCGTGGGCAGTGACCTGATGAGTGTCTGAGCGGCAGATGAATATCGCGCCGGAACCGCCTGAGGTGTGGCCGAATTCAATACGTGGCATTAACAGCCTGCCGGAGCCGGAAAAATACGCCATCTACCGGACGCTGCTCACCCCGTGGGTGTACCAGCGGTTTCGGATTGATCCGGAAACCCTCACCCAGGACGGCCAGCCGGTGGTGCACATCAACTGCCCGGCGGGCAGCCGGGCGATGGAGATCAGCGTCCGGCACGCGCCCGAAGCGGAAGACCCGGCGTTGTACGCCAGCGTGGCGGACACCTTCAATCACCAGCTGATGGTCCTGCTGGTGGTCATCAACGATCCGGCGTCGCCGCGTTTCGCCGTCGATCGCGACGAGAACGGTGTTCCGACGCTCCTGGGGGTGCGGGGACGAAACATTCCGGCGGAGATCGCGGCGATGCGGGCGGGCCTTGCTCCTGGCCAGATTCGGGCCGGACTGCGGGCCTTTCGCGCCGCAGTCCCGGTTTTTGAGCAGTTTGTCTCCCGGATGGGCCATGACCTGTTTTTGATCGAGCCGCTGGCTTACCACAACGCCATTTTGTTTGAGCGCTACGGGTTCAACTACCTGTGTGGCCGCAGGGAAATGGAGTGGATCCACCAGGAGTTTTTGCCGGGCGGAGAGTTGTACGCCAGGCTGGACAATTCCACTCCTTTCCGTCCGCCGGACGCCTGGAAAACAGTGCGGGGGCGCTCCTGGGCCATTCATGATGGCATCCTGGGCCATCCGTTCACCGGGTTTCAGATGTACAAGCGCGTTGGCGTACATGCCAGGGTTAACACCTTCCCCCACGCCCGATTCTGAATGGGGTTTCCGCCGCGATCGACCATGAACAGACATTCTGAGCATGCTGTGCTGTCTCCCGGGAACCTCCGGCGAGTTTTGGATGCCAGCCGCGCGGCGCGACCTCTCCCCGGCACGCCGCTCCGGGCGTTTGTGGTGGTTCAGCAGCGTCTGATGGACCCTTCGCTGGCCAACGCTGCGGCTGTTGACTTTGTCCTGATCGACTGGCTGACGGAAGAAATCGTCGCTGGCCTGCGTGATCAGAGGCAGCATTACCGCCTGCCAGGGCCTGATCTGGGCAGTTCACTGGAGGAGGCCCTCGACGAGTTGGCACTGGACTTCGCTCAGGGTGTTAACGAATTGGAAGCCTGGAGCGTGCTCTATCACCGCTATGCGCGAGTCGATCTGGACCTCTCCTGGGGCCAGCTAGAAACTGTCACGGCCCAGGATGAGCGGACGCTGCGGCGGCGACAGGAACGAGGTATGAGACGGTTGACGCAACGACTGTTGGCGCGTGAGCGAGCAGTAAAACAGGCGACACACCGGGATCGTTTGCGCCGCATCCTGCCTGCTGTCCCTGATTATCAACTGGTGGGTCGCGCCGCTATTGAGGAACAGGCTTGGCAGGCGCTTGTGGCGGAGCAGAGTCGTCGCCATGTCGCCCTCGTCGGTCCTGGGGGTATCGGCAAGACGGCGCTGGCCGCGCTCCTGGCGCACCGCCTGATCGACGCCGCCGAACTGGATAACATCGCCTGGCTCACCGCCTCGCCGCCGCTGATGCCGCAGGATTTGCCTGCTTACTGCGTGCAGGCGTTGAATGTGCCGTTTTTGGGGGAAGAAACGCTGCGCGCCTATTGTCAGGCTCACGACGTGCTGATTGTGTTGGACGAAGCCGAGCAACTCACTGCATGGGCAGACGAGCCAGGGCCAGCTTTACAGCCTTTTTTGGAGCAGGTTGCTGAGGCGCGGTTGATTATCACCAGCCGCTTTTTTTTGAGAAATGGTAGCCTGCGGGTGCTGGAGCTGCCGGAGCTTGACGTCAACGAGGCGCTGGTGGTTATCGAGCGCACCTGGCCCGCCGACCACGCGCTTGACTCCATCCGGCGGGAGGTTATCTGGCGACAGGCGGGAGGCAATCCGCTTGCCCTCGAGGTCTCCACCCGGCTGGCGGCCCGACTGCCGCAGTCGGTGTTGACGGGCGCCCATTTGCCAGAGCCATTACCCGATCAGTTGGCGCTATGGAACAACCTGTACGAACACGCCTGGCAGCAGTTGGACGCCGATGCCAGATGTTTTTGGCTGGCCACCTGGTTGCTCCCGCCCTCGTATGTGCTGCCTGATCTTGCGGAGCTGGTCAGCGGACAGGGGACTGCCCGGTCTGCTCAATCGGCTCACCGTTTGAGGCAGCTGTCGCTGCTGGCGTTCGACACTGTTCACGAACGTTATGTCCTTCACAGTGTTGCCAGGGCGTACCTTTGCGAGAAAATCAAACATGAACCTTTGTATGACTGGGTGCGCATCGCCAGCCAACGCCTCAGTGGTGCCGTGCTGGGTTCGCCTTACGCCGCACAACTGGCGCTTCATCTGGTTGAGCTGGCTGAGCTGCTGGGGTTGAGCCTGGTGGACCGTGTGAAGCTTATCCAGGCTGCCTGGCCCAACATCGCTCATCAGGGGTTGTGGGCGACCTGGCGTCCGGTGCTGGAAGCGCAGGTAGACGCTGCCCGACGCTCGTCCCATCCGGTGGCGCGGGCGGCGTTGTTGCGAGCGCTGGGCGTGGCCTGCCGCTGGCTGGGCCGGTATGATCGCGCCGAAATGTATCTGGAGGAAGCCTTACAGTTCGCCGACCAGAGCGGCTCAATGCCGGATTATGTTCAGACGCTGGCCGAGCTGGCCGTTGTTTACAGGTATCAGGGCCACCTCTCGTCTGCCCAGACAGCGGCGCGCCATGCGCTGGTTGAGTTCCGCCGCCAGGGGGACGCTGCCGGCGTGGAGCGCTGCCTGCTGGAACTGGCACAGCTCGCGCTCGACCGGCAACAGCCGCAGGACGCCATTGGCCAACTGGAGGCGGTGCCGCTCTCAGCCCGATCCGCCGCCCTGGCCTGTAACGCTCACCTGTTGCTGAATGACCTGCAGGAGGCGCTTATCTGGGCTGAGCGGGCGGTGATGCTGGCCGCAGACGATCGCCCCAATCAGGCGCGTGCCCAGGCCACGCTGGGGCGGGTATTTCTGGAGCTGGGGCGGTTGTCCGAAGCGGAGGATCATCTTTCTCTGGCGCTCTCCCTGCTGGAACAGCAGCATGATATGCTCGGCTGGGCGCGCGCGGCCAGCACGCTGGCCCAGGTGTATAGCCTGGCGGGAAATCTGGCTGAAGCGGAGGTGTTGTTGGATGATGCAGCCGCTCAGCAGCGCCTGATTCAGGATAGGCTTGGGCTGAAAGCAACTTTGCAGGCTCAGCTTTCCCTGTACGCGTCGATGGCCGAGGCCGTGTTGAAAGCGGGCCGGGAGCAGCGTGGCATCGAATTGACGATCCTGATTCGTGAAATTGATGCCGAGTGGCGTGCGCTGGGCGGCTAGCGGGTGGTTGATGAGAGCTTAACTGGCGCGAGGTCCGGCTCCCGGCTGATGGTCGCTTGGTTGCTGGCGTCCCGCAGGATCGATACAATATCGGTGGTGCCCCCGTAGCTCAGCGGATAGAGCGACGGCCTTCGGAGCCGTGCGTCGTGGGTTCGAATCCTACCGGGGGTGCTTGTTTTGTCCGGCTCAGGTAACGCTCCTCCGCACCGCTGAGGCTGACGATAAACTGCCTCTCAACAGTCGACCATGTTACAATGCTGGGCATGACGAGTTAGTTCCTGGTGCAGTGTTGGCAGGCAAAGGATAAAGATGACTCTCGCGAACACTTCGACCAAACCCCGCGTTTTATCCGGGGTCCAGCCATCCGGCAATCTGACGATTGGCAACTATATCGGCGCGTTAAGCCAGTGGGTCGAGGAACAGCACCGCTATGAAAGTTATTTTTGCGTGGTAGATATGCACGCGATCACCATCTTCCAGGACCCCACCAAACTGGCCGCCAAAACCCGCGAGGTGGCCGCGTTATACATTGCCTGTGGGATCGATCCGGAAGTCGCCACCATATTCGTGCAATCGCATGTGCCTGCCCACGCCGAACTGGCCTGGATTTTGAACTGCTTCACGCCAGTGGGCTGGTTGAATCGGATGACCCAGTTTAAGGAGAAGGCGGCCAAGCAGGAACAGGAGAGTGTCAGCGCTGGCCTGTTTGATTATCCGGTGTTGATGGCCGCGGATATCTTACTCTACCAGGCGCACAAGGTTCCCGTTGGGGAAGATCAGCGCCAGCATCTTGAGCTGACCCGTGATGTGGCCCAACGTTTTAACTATCTCTACGGTGAGACGTTTGTGATCCCCGAAGCGATGATCCGCCGCACGGCGGCGCGTATTATGGGCCTGGACGATCCCACCAAAAAGATGAGCAAGAGCGCCACCGACTCGCAGTACCATGCCGTGTACTTGTTGGACCCGCCCGATCTGGCCCGGAAGAAGATCAAGCGCGCCAAGACCGACTCGGGTCGGGAGATTCGATTTTCGGATGATCCCGTCCGCGCTGGTGTCAACAACCTGCTCCAGATCTACGAGGCGCTTTCTGGCCAGTCGCGTGAGGCCATCGAAGCGCATTTTGAGGGGAAAGGATACGGCGCGTTGAAGTCGGAAGTGGCCGAGCTCGTCATTGAGGTGCTCGCGCCCATTCAAAAACGCTATCGGCAGATCACGGACGATCCGGCGTACCTGAGTCGCGTGTTGAAGGATGGCGCGGAGCGAGCGGCGGCGGTCGCCGGGAAGACGTTGAGGCTGGTTCAGCAGCGGGTGGGTTTTTTGGCCGCGAAGTGAGGGGCTTCTGGTCAGGGCTGCCATTGCCAGTCGAATGCGCCTGCTGGCAAGCCGTTGGCCGATGCTGGCCACAAAAATGCAAACGCCGTGAACCTCTGTTTCTCATTGACAGGTTTCTTCAACGACGGTGGTTTGGCGGATAGTGTGTCGTTGGCGGGCCGGGGTGGTGTCGGCTGAGGGCCGGGGCGTCCCATGACTCTATCGGAAGTGGCCGCGGGGTTGCTGTTGGCGGCGGTGGCCGCGCCAGGGATATTCGTCCTGAACTGCGCCTGGCAGTTGCGGCGGTCCGATGCGGGGGCGGGCTGGTTTAGCGGGCTTCTGTCGTTGGTGGCCGCCCTGGCTGTTCTGGCGGTGCTGGTCGTACACGTCTTCTGGCAGGCGATCACGCCTGACCCTGTGGTCATTTTGGTGATCGCGGGGCTGGCGGAGTTGGGAGTGGGAGGGCTGATACTGGCCGTGGAGCGTCGTCGGGCGGCCTTCGTCGCGGGAGGGTCGTTCGGCATGCTCATCGGCGGGATCGGCTTTTTTACGGCCATCATGGCTCTTTTTGTGCCGCTGCTACCCGGCCAGTTCTGGCCCGCTGCCGCGCCTGCGCCGACGCCCACCCTCACCATGACCCGGACGCCTACTGTCGCTCCCAGCGCCAGGCCTGCGGCGACAGCCACTGGCCCGGCGACCCCTGCCAGGACCGCGTTCCCCACACCTACGGCATTGCCGACGGCATCCCCCACCCGGATGCCTTACAGGTCCCCTACCCCCTCAGCCACACCGACCGTGGTAGGGCATTGTGGGGCAGTCGTGAACTATAACCTGAACCTGCGCGCCTGGCCCTCGCTGGAAGCGGAGATACTTCACGTAATCCCCTATCAGACGATCATCCAGGTCGGGGGGCAGAACAGGGATGGCACATGGTGGTTTGTCGCTTATAATGGGATATGGGGTTGGGTTGATGGAAGATACATTTCCTTGGATACGGATTGCGCAACTGCCCCTATGCTGAGTGAGTGACGGTGGTGGAGTACTGCGAGAGGCGGTGAGGATGCCCCCCCAGAAGAAGCAACGCGACTTAAACTTCCGAGAGCGTGACATCAGCTATATCTTGTCCAGAGTGCAGGCCGGCGACTGTGTCTCCATTGTGGGCGTGGGGAGCGTCGGCAAGTCAAATCTGTTGCGCCACCTGTTGCGCGACGACGTGCAGAGTTATCACCTGGGGCCAGAAGAGGCTGACCTGATCCACATGGTCTTGATTGACCCCAATAACATGCTGGACTCGCTGCCGATGTCTCATGACTCCAGCCAGCCGAGTTCCTGGGCGGGGTATGAGATCATCATGCACCGGTTGTATAAGGCTTTCTACCCTCTGACCGGCCTGAGTGACGATGAAAAGAAAACGTTTCTTTTCGCTTATGAGCAGCTTCACAATGGGAACAATCCCTTGCTGCCTCATATCGGTCTGCGATACCTGGAGCTGGCGCTTGAGCAGCTGCTCAAGCCGGATAGCGCCGTCCGCAGCCGGCACCGAATCGTCTTCGTCTTCGATGAGTTTGAGGAGATGCTGAAGCAGTTGCCGCCCCGGTTCTATCAGACCATGCGCGGCATTCGTGACGATTACAAGTATCAGGTGGTGTACCTCACCTTTACTCGCAAGCCCATTCCTCAGATCGTGGACGAGGGCGGCTATCCCAAAGCGGTGCTGGAGCCTTTTGTAGAGCTATTTACAGATAGCACGCGTTTTCTTGGCCCCTATTCCGAGGCTGATGCCATCGCCATGATCGATCGTCTTTCGGAACGGCAAAACGTGAACTACTCGCCGTCGTTCCGCCGCTTCCTGTTAAGGGCCACGGGGGGACATGCCGGAGTCCTGCGGGCCAGTTTCCGGCTGGCTTCCCAGATCCCCTTCGGAACGCCGGAGGACAAGGCGCTGCAATTTCTGGCGGGCAGCCCGGCTATTCAGGCGGAATGTGAGACGATCTGGGACAGCCTGACAGAAGATGAACGCGTTACCCTGATGCGGATCGCGACTAATCAGAACATCAGCGCCTCCACGGGAACGGTTCGCCTGCTGCTGGACAAGCAACTGCTTCAGGGGCAGGGCACGGTCGAGGTAAGCCCGCAGCTGTTCCGAGAGTTTGTGCGTCAGAAGGCTGCCGCGCAGCGTTAGCCCCTGACGATTCAGTCCGGCTTTTTCGGGCCAAGTGGATTCCGGGGGATGTACACGCCCTGGGAGTCCAGGTCGGTGTCTATCACGTCTTCCCCGTGATCCGGTTTCGGGCCAATCGGGTTGGGTGGGATCACCGTTTCGGACTTGGCTGCCTGCTCTGTCTTGGCTTTGCCAGTTTTTTTCTCTTCTGACTCGGATGTGGTCGAGGCAGTCGGCGTGCTCACCGGCTGGGTGTCGCTTAAGTCGGGTGGGATTGCCAGCGGCTCATGGCGTGGAAGCGCCGGTGGTGTCTGGCGGGCGGGCAGTCCTCTCATGGCGCTGGCAGCGCCCATGATGGCTTGTTCCAGCGACTCCCCGATTTCGATGTCGTCGCCTGGGGTTAACGCGAAATTGATCTGTCCCTGGGCATTCACGTCCATCTTCAGGTCGCTGTCAGGCGCGATCAACCGGAGCAAGTCCCGGAGTGGCTGGTTTCTCAGTTGTGCGTCTGGCAGCGCCAGGGCTTCGACCGACATTCGCCGCTGCCGGGCGTCAACGACCATCTCTGGCGGGTCGAGGATGATGTGAATGGGGTTGGTCGGCACCAGCGTGACCCCGAAATTGGCCCTGCTTTTCACCGCCGCTTCGATCTGATGCGAGATCGTGTTCAGAACCTGAGCCAGCTGAATCCCTTCGCGCACATACTGAGCAACCGCGAACCGAATGATGTATTCAATATCCGTTTTTAGAATGCTGGTCAGCAGGTCCTTCGTCATATCCCGCAGGGTTACCCACATGCCTGGGTCGGCCTTCAGTGGTGTAAACATGCAGGCGACGTTGGCGCGCACCCGGTAGGGGAAAGCGTCGCTGGAGACGAAACTGTCGTCGTCGATGCTGATAACCATCACCCCTGCCTCTTTGTAGGGCGCGTATCCCTGCAGGGGACGGATCATGTGCACCCCGGCGGCCACGTAGCGCACCAAGTGGTCGTTGTTGTCCAGGATCATCCAGACCTGGTTGTCCGGCACGTTGACGGGCCAGATTGGCATTACCGGCGAGAAGGCCGCCAGGATGCCGAAAAATACGGCGATCAGGCCAGGCAGGACCATCTTCTCGCCTGGCGAGCTTTCTGGCACCAGGAAACCCATCGCCAGATAGGTGACAGCCGCCAGCGCAATGCCTGCGGCCAAAATGGCAACGATGATGCGGAAAAGACGCCCTGCTTTAACCGATATGGGTACGGGCAGCAGTGGCGAAAACAGAAAAGCGAGCTCAGCGATCGCGGCGATAGTGGCCGCCAGTGCCCACCGCACCACCTCAACTTCTTCGGCCTTGGCTCCCGGTCGGACGCCCCATGTCAGGTCCATCATGTCCAATATGGCATTCGCCACGACGGCGGTCAGAAGCCCCAACAACAGCACCAGCAAGGCGCGGAAAGTGGGGAGGCGTTGTTGGGTGTCTGGCCGGGAGGTTGCCTCTTCTCCCCAGGGCGATCGGCTGACCTCAGACATGTTCACGTCCTCACTGAATGGCTTCGGACGGTTGGGCAAACCCTGAACCAGTGCGGCCTGACTCCATTCTATATGGCATTGGGCCGGCGGACAATCGGTCTTGGATATATCGAGGGCAGCTACCCCACCGGGCTCCCGGCCAGGAACTATAGACTGGACGCAACGCCGCTTGTCACATATAATCTACCCCATGTGTCTCGGAAGTCATAAACCCAGTGCCATCGCCAGGAGTGTCATTGTTGACAGGCAACCGTCCGCAACCTTGGTCACGCCCTCGTGGGTCGGGGTTGTTGACAGGGATTTCGTGCGTGCGAACTCCGGGTTGGAGGGGTATTCTAGAATACCAGGGTTATGCGCTGCTTCGTATTGCATTCTGCTTGCAGGGGGAAAACCATAAATGACCTCATCTTCTCCACAGCCCGAAGCTGGTCGGGGCTCTAATCGTGGATTGCTCATTCTGGCATTGATCGTCGTTGCCGTGGTTGTTGTAATACTTGTTTTGCTTCTGACCAATAATCAGCCTGTGCTGCCTCAGGCCACGCCAACTGTGGTTTCCAACCTGATCGACGGGACGCCAGTGCAGACGCTGGTCACTCAGGCGTTGCCGACGAACACCGAGGCCCGACCGACGGACACGGAGGTCGTTCCTACAGACACCGAAGTGCCACTGCCAACCGACACGGAAGTGCCGCTCACTGTAGCTCCCACCGTCACCGAAGCCCTGCCAACCAGTACCCCGATACCGCCCACCAACACGCCGGTGCCGCCCACCAATACGCCGGTGCCGCCCACCAATACGCCGGTGCCGCCTACCAACACGCCGGTGCCGCCCACTAACACGCCGGTGCTGCCCACCAATACGCCAGTCCCGCCTACGGTTACCCCGACGGATACTGAAGTACCGCCAACTGATACGGCCAGGCCGCCCACGGCTACTCCCACAGTCACCGCATTGCCGCCAACGGATACTGAAGTGCCTCCGACGGATACTCCTGAACCCCAGGGTGTGGCTGTGGTGGCAACCGATACGCCCCGACCGACAGTTACGTCGTTGCCGACGGATACATTTACCCCTCTCCCCCCTACGGACACCGCTATCCCTCTGTCTCCTTCTACGGCAACTGCCACTTCTACCCGGACACCCACGGCCACCCGCACCTCCATGGCAACGCCGACGCATACGCCAACCTGTACAGCAACCAGCACATCGACGCCGACAGACACGCCGACCAGTACGCCTACGGATACGCCGACCAATACACCCACCAATACGCCGACCAGCACACCTACCAGCACGCCCACCAATACGCCCACCAATACGCCGACCAATACACCGACCGACACACCAACCAGCACGCCGACCGACACGCCGACCAGCACGCCTACATTTACGCCGACGAGTACGCCAACAAATACCCTGACACCCAGTCGCACCCCCACGCCGACTGGCCCGGTCCAGATACCGCGTCCCGGAAGGCCATATGTGGTTGTGCCCGGTGATACCCTGTGGTGGATTTCGTATGACGCTTATGGAACCGCTCTGAACTGGATTGAGATCTGGTATGCCAACCAGGATATCATCCTCAATCCGCGGTACATATTCGTGGATCAGGTGATCTTTATCCCTGTTTTGGATTAGCTCGCCTGGTTGGGCAGCGCGGAGGATCAGCCCAGGCTGTGCACGAGCGCGCAGCCTGGGTTTGTTTTGCGGCATGGTCGGAATTATACTCAGAACACATGAGCGGTCAGGCGAGATGAGATCGCGACGATGGCCCATGGCATTCTTTCAGCTTCGAGGGTGTTTCTTGAAGGTCCTGCCAGCACAGGCAAGACCACCTATGCTGTCGAGCACTTGAAGGCCCTGCTGGTTCAGGGTGTGCCCGCTGAGAGTATCCTGGTGCTGGTCCCTCAGCGCACCCTGGGTCGCCCCTACCAGCTGGCGCTGCATGGTGCGACGCCCCCGTTTCCCGGGGATATCACCCTGGCGACCCTGGCCGGGCTGGCGCGTCGAAACCTGGAGCGCTTCTGGCCGCTGGTGGCGGGGGCAGCGGGGTTTGATCCTACGCGAGAGCCCGTCTTCCTGACCATCGAGACCGCCCAGTATTATATGATGCGGTTTGCCAGACTGGCGATTGAGGAGGGGATGTTCGACTCCATCAGTCTGACCCCACCCCGTATCGCGGCGCAGCTGCTTGACAACACCGCCAAGGCAGCCGTCGCCGGTTTTCAGTTTGAGGAAGTGGCCGACCGCCTGATCGCGGCCTGGGGTGACCGCCATTCCAGTCGTCTGGGTGTCTACCGAACCAGCCAGGCAATTGCCGAACAATACCAGGCATATTGCCGGGCCAACAACCTGCTTGACTACGCCCTCCAACTGGAGACCTTCACGCGGTTTTTGGCCGTCCATGAGGTTTTCCAGCGTGACTTTTCCGGGCGCTACCGGCATCTGATCGCCGATAACGTCGAGGAGATGGGGCCACGGGCGCATGATTTTCTGGTCCAGTGGTGGGATCACTGGGAAACAGCACTATTCATCTACGACGCGGATGGCGGCTACCGGACGTTCCTTGGCGCAGACCCCGACAGCGCGAGCAGATTGCGTGAACACTGTGACGAGCACCTGGTGTTCGGTAAATCGTTGGTGGCGTCGTCCGACCTTTTGGCCCTGGCACAGGAAGTACACACGTTGCTCAATCCGGATAACCAGGACGGGCAGTCTTTGCCAGGTGATCCGCTGGCGGCGTTCACCTATGAGTATCACACGTACTATCCCCAGATGGTCGACTGGGTCGCTCAGCAGGTGATCCGGCTGGTGAATGCGGGCGTTCCGCCGGGGGAAATCGTCATCCTGGCCCCGTTTCTGACCGACGCTTTGCGGTTTTCCCTGCAAAACCGGCTGGAGGAAGCCGGCATTCCCACCGTCTCCCACCGTCCCTCGCGGGCGCTGCGCGATGAGCCGGCGGCGCGGGTGCTCCTGACCCTGCTGAATCTGGCCCATCCGCAATGGGGATTCCCCCCTCCCCCCAGGCGTGACGTGGCTGATATGCTGTTTCAGGTGATCGACGGACTCGATCCCATTCGGGCGGAGTTGCTGGCCAGCATTGTCTACCAGCCGCAGTATGGCGGAGAGTTGAGCGCTTTTGCCCGCATCGAACCCGCTGCCCGCGAGCGAATCACGTACCTGGCCGGTGAGCGCTACGAATATCTGCGCGTCTGGCTGCAGGACAGCATGGCCACGATGGACGAGAATCCCTGGCCGCCCGATTACTTCCTGAGCAAACTCTTTGGCGAGGTGCTGTCGCAGCCGGGCTTCGGCTTTCACACCAACCTGGATGGCGGTCGGGTGGCGGCGCAGATGATCGAGTCGGCTCGTAAGTTCCGCCAGATGTTATATCCAGGCGATCAGGATTCCCCAGATTGGAACGCGGTGGGGCGGGAGTATTTGCAGCTGGTGAATGAAGGCGTTCTGGCTGCCCTTTACACGGCCAACTGGCAGGAGGAAGAGGTTGCGGATGCGGTGTTCATGGCCCCGGCCTTCACCTTTGTCATGCGCAACCGCGTGGTGGATTACCAGTTCTGGCTCGATGTAGGCAGCGTAGGTTGGTGGGAGCGCCTGGATCAGCCGTTGACTCACCCCTATGTTCTGACCCGGCGCTATCCCCGAGGACGGCCCTGGACGGAGACCGACGAGGTTGAGGCGCAGCGGCAGCTGTTGCGTCGTATCGCCCTGGGCCTGATCCGGCGGTGTCGTCGGCAGATTTTCCTGGGCATCTCCGATCTCGGCGAGCAGGGGTACGAGCAGCGAGGTCCCCTGCTGTACCTGTTCCAGCAGATACTCCAGCGGTACAGGGAGGAGGCGGACCATGGCTGAGGTGCGCTTCCGCCCGGAACAGGAGGCCATCATCAACGGTTATGAGGGCGGCCTCATGGGGATTGCAGCTGTCCCTGGCAGCGGCAAGACCTTCACGCTTTCCTACTTGGCGGCGCGATTGGTGAAGCTTCTGGCCGCTCAGGGATTAACCGACCGGGTGGATCGCCGCGAGGTGTTGATCGTCACGTTCACCAATACGGCGGTTAACAGCTTTCGCAGCCGTATCGCGGATATTTTGCGGCAGGAAAGAGGATTGCTGCCCTACGTGGGCTACCGGGTGCGTACGCTGCATGGCTTGGCGCATGATATTGTGCGCGAGCGCCCGTCTCTGGTCGGGCTGGCGGAAGACTTTCAGATCGTTGATGAGCGTGTATCGGAGAAAATTATCCGCGATGTGGCCCATAGCTTGCTGGGGACGTACTGGAAAGCATTCTCTGGCTATCTCGACTCGGAGGCCGTTGGCGGCGATAACCAGCTGCGGCGCGTGGAGCGGAAGGAACTGCCGGAGCTGGCGGCCAGCATCGGCCTGCAGTTCATCAAACACGCCAAGAATCATCTGCTGGACCCGGTCTTGCTGCGGGCCGAGCTGAACAAGTCCAGGGAGGACTTGCCGCTGGCTGCTTTTGGTCTGGCGGTGTATGAGGGCTACCAGCGGAGTCTATCCTACCGGGGTGCGGTTGACTTTGATGATCTGGTGCGGCTGGCGATCATGGCGCTGAAGACGGACGGGGCCTACTGCGAGCGCCTGCGCGAACGCTGGCCCTATGTCCTGGAGGACGAGGCCCAGGACAGCAGCAAGCTTCAGGAAGACATGTTGTCCCTGCTCAGCGCCGAGCGTAATTGGGTCCGGGTGGGCGATCCCAACCAGGCGATCAACACCACCTTCACCACCGCCGATCCGCGTTTTTTGCGTGAGTTTTTGGGGCGACGGGACGTGAGGGAATTGCCGTTAAGCACCTCCGGTCGATCCGCGCCGAAGATCATCGATCTGGCCAACACGCTGGCCCGCTGGGCAGCGAGCGCCCATCCTGTCCTGGAACTACGCTCGGCGATTGAGGCGCGGAATATGATCCGGCCGGCGGGTCCCGATGATCCTCAGCCGAATCCGCCCGACGGTGAATCTCGCCTGCACATTCATTACCAGCCGGGGCAGAACATCACCCCGGATTGGGAGCTGGAGATCGTTGCCACCAGCATCCAGCAATTTCTGGAAGAGAATCAGGAGTATACGGTTGCTGCCCTTGTCCCGGAGAACAGTCGTGGGTACAAGCTGGCCGAGATGTTGCGCGAACGTGAAGTTCCCTATGAAGAGTTGTTGCGTTCCACTACCGCCACCCGCCAGGCAGCAGCGGCGGTGCAATGGGTGCTGAACTACCTGAGTGATCCGCTCAGCCCCAAGGCACTGGTGAATCTGTATCATCAGGTCTGGGAGGCGTCTGGCTTGTGTGCTCTGGAAGGCGGAGAGGCCCGGCGGAGGGAGGCCCGGCGGGCGCTGGCCGGATGCCGCCATGTGGAGCAGTTTCTCTGGCCATCTCCCGGCGCGGACTGGCTGGACGGCGTTGACGCCCTGGCGGACCAGCCGGATATCCTGGCGGATCTGAGGGCCTTTCGGGCGCAGGTGCAGCGCTGGCTTCAGGCGACCTCCCTGCCCGTCGATCAGCTGGTGCTGACCGTTGCCCAGGATTTGTTTGTCGAGCCTGCCGACCTTGCCCTGGGACACAAGATCGCGGTTTTGTTGCGGGGTATCGCGCAGAGTAATCCTGACTGGCGGCTGCCGGAATTTGTGGAGGAGCTGCGTCTTATCAGCGAGAATCAGCGGAAGTTCATCGGCTTCGATGATGTGGAACAGGGGTATGAGCCGCAGCCAGGGCGAGTCACCGTGGCCACGATGCACGCGGCCAAAGGGCTGGAGTGGGACCGGGTCTATTTGCTGGGCGTCAGCAATTACGGATTCCCCTCGGCTCAGTCGTATGACAACTACCTGGCGGAGCGGTGGTTTGTTCGCAGCAACGTCAATCTTGAAGCCGAGGCGCTGGCTCAGCTGGATTCGCTGCGGACGGGTCGTCGATACATCGAAGGAGAGGCGTCGGAGCAGGCCCGGCTGGATTATGCAGCTGAGCGGTTGCGGCTGCTGTACGTGGGGATCACACGCGCTAGGCGTGATTTGATCATCACCTGGAATATGGGGCGTTTCTGGCAGCAGGGCGGCATGTATGTGAACCAGCCCGCCCTACCCCTGGTGGCGTTGTGGGAATACCTGGAAGGCACGTTGCGGGTTTGAGGGGAAGGATGGTGTGATGCTCCCACCCGGTTTTGAGTTCAGCCAGGGCAGTTTACAGGACTACGTGGACTGCCGGCGGCGTTTTCAGTTGAAGTACCTGGAGGCGCAACCCTGGCCCGCTGTTGAAGTGGAGCCGGCTCTGGAGCGGGAGGAAGATGGGGTCAGGGGGCGGCAGTTTCACCGCCTTGTGGAGCGTTATTATTCGGGGATTCCCGTCGGTGTGCTGGAGGCCTCGATCCGTGACGATCTGCTGCGCCAGTGGTGGCGGGCTTTTCTGGATGAGCCGCCGCTGAATTTGCCGGATGCGCTGTTGGTGCCGGAGGTGCGGTTGGTGGCTCCTCTGGCCGGGCGGCGTCTGGTGGGGGTGTTTGACCTGCTGGCGGTCGACCCCGGTCGCCGGGTGGTGATCGTGGATTGGAAGACCGGGCGGTATCGTCCGTCTCGGGAGGAGATGGAGAGCCGTCTCCAGTCGCGGGTGTATCCGTTTGTTTTGGTGGGGGCGGGGGGGCGTTATTGGGGTGGCCCG
>DAOTXK010000083.1:0-4954 GCA_034435395.1 Anaerolineae bacterium
GGCTGTGCGACTGGGCGATGGGCCGCCAGGCGCGAATCCGGCTCGTGCCGGTGGTGGGCGACTCCGCGCTGCCCATGAAGAAGCGTCGGTAAGCGGTCAGCGCTTCTGCCGGGGGAACCAGGGGAAGAAGGCCGGCGTGGTCTCGATGTAGGCCCGGTACTGCGGCCTGGTCTCCGTGAGCGTTTTCTCCAGCAGGGCCACGCCGGAGACCCGCACCAGCAGGAAGGTCATGATGGCCGGGCTGTAGACCGTCCACCAGCCGCCGGCGGCCAGCGCGATCAGCCAGAAGCCCCACCACTGGGCCGCGTCGCCGAAGTAGTTGGGATGCCGGGTGTAGCGCCAGAAGCCGCTGTCCAACACCTGGCCCCGGTTGGCCGGATTCTGCCGGAACCGCATGAGCTGCCAGTCGCCGCCCGCCTCAAAGGCGAAGCCAATGGCCCATATGATCCCGCCGGCTGCTTCCAGGAGGCCCAGGGAGTCGGGCGTGGCGCTCCACTGGGCGGCCAGCAGCGGGATGGAGATGATCCACATCAGCAACCCTTGCAGCAGGTAAACCTGGAAGAAGCTGCGCCACCACCAGTTGCCGCCGTGCTGCTCGCGCCATCTGGCGTAACGGAAGTCCTCCCCCTTGCCGAGGTTGCGGTAGCCGATGTGCAGCGACAGCCGCAGGCCCCAGATGGCGGTCAGCGCCACGATCAGCAGCCTGCGCGGCAGGTAGCCATCCGGCGTGAGGGCGAAGTAGACGATGGCAGCGAGCACAAAGCCCGCCCCCCAGAAGATATCCACAATGCTCGAATCGTTGATGGCCAGGCTGATCAGCCACAGGAGGGTCATCATGGCCATGATGGCCAGGAGGCCGGTGAGGTAAACGGTGACAAAGTCCACGCGCGCAGTCCCTTTCTCATACTAGTTGCGTCAGCATAATGTATATCACATGTTTAGATTTTGTTCAAGTTTGGCGGGCGTTTCTGTGATGTTTCTGATGGGGCACGGTTGAAGGTTTCGACTTTGCCCTGGCCCTGACACAGATGGCAGCAGGGGATCGGGCACTGACACAAGGAAAGCCGAATCAGCCCTCGTTAACTGGCGGCGTTTTACAGATACTCTTTGATCACCTGCGCCAGCTCCGGGCCGATGCCGGGCACGGCGGCGATCTCCGCCACATCCGCCTGGCGAATCTTGTCGATGGATTTGTCGAAGGCTTCCAGCAGCAGCTTGCGCCGCTTGGGACCGATGCCGGGGATGGCATCGATCTGCGAGGCCAGGCTCTCTTTGGCCCGGCGGCGGCGGTGGCTGGTGATGGCAAAGCGGTGCGCCTCGTCGCGGACGCGCTGCACCAGGAACAGCGCCGGCGAGCGGCGCGGCAGCCGGATCGAGTCTCTGCGCCCCGGCAGGAACAGCTCCTCCTCCTGTTTGGCCAGCCCGGCGACCGGCACCTGATCCAGCAGGTCAAACGCCTGGAGCACTTCCACCGCCACGTTCAGCTGCCCTTTGCCGCCGTCCACCATCAGCAGGTCAGGCAGCAGACGCCACGTTTCGTCGGTGTCTTTCTGGCCGGGCCTGCGGACGGACGGCTCGTCGCGCAGGCTGACGTACCGCTTGAAGCGGCGCTGTAGGGCCTCACGCATGGACTGGTAGTCGTCCGAGCCTTGGTGCTCGACCGACTGGATGTTGAAGCGGCGGTATTCCGCCTTACGCGGCACGCCCTTCACAAAAACCACCCGGCTGGCGACGATGGCCGTGCCCTGGGTGGTGCTGATGTCGTAACACTCGATGCGGTTGGGCACGGCGGGCAGACCCAGCGCCTCCTGTAATTCGCGCAGCGCGCCCTCCTGGCGCAGGGTGTCGGCCTGCCACTGGGCCTGTAGGATGCTCAGCATCTCGGCGGCGTTGTCCGTCGCCATCTGGACCAGCTCGCGCTTGCGCCCGCGCTGGGGCACGTGGAGGCGGACCTTCCGGCCGCGTCGCAGTTCGGTAAGCCAGCGCTCGATGATGTGGGCGTCTTCCAGCCGGACGGGCAGGATGATCTCCTCCGGGATGAACGCCGCCCGGTCGTAAAACTGTTTGACAAAACTGCCGATGATCTCGCCGGCATCTTCTTCCAGGGCGCCTTCGCCGTCCATGGGGAAGTTCTCCCGCCCGATCAGCCTGCCCTGCCGGATGAAAAAGACCTGTACCACAGCGTCGCCGTTGGCCTGGGCGAAGCCGATCACATCCTGATCCGGGCCGTTGACCTGCACCACCTTGCGGCTCTCGATCAGGCGCTGGATGGCCTTGATCTGGTCGCGGTAACGGGCGGCCCGCTCGAACTGGAGGGCTTCGGCGGCCTTTTCCATCCGCCCGGCCAGGTCTTTGAGCACCTCATCGGTGTGACCTTCCAGGAAGCGCATCAACTGCTGGATGGTGGACCGGTATTCCTCGCGGTCCACCGCGCCGATGCAGGGGCCATTGCACAGCCGGATGTCATAGTACAGGCAGGCACGCTCGTCTTTCCCCGTGATGTCGCGGTCGCACGTCAGATAGGGGAAAATTTTGCGCAGCACGTCGAGCGTCAGGCGCACGCTGCTGGCGCTGAACGGCCCGAAATAGCGAGAGCCGTCGTGCACCATGCGCCGCGTGAACTCGACGGTGGGGAAGTCGTCGGCCCAGGTGACTTTGATGTAGGGGTACTGCTTGTCATCCTTGAGGGCGATGTTGTAGTGCGGCTTGTGGCGCTTGATCAGCACGTTCTCCAGCCGCAGCGCTTCCAGCTCGCCCTCCTCGTCGGCGGCGTCGGAGCCAGTGACGAAAAATTCGATGTCGGCGATGTTCGCTCGCAGGCGGCGAGTCTTCTCATCGGTGACGCCCCGGTGAAAGTAACTGCGCACGCGATGGCGCAGGCTCTTGGCCTTGCCGACATAGATGATCGCCCCGCCGTCGTCCTTCATCAGGTAAACGCCGGGGCGGGAGGGCAGGTTGTCCAGGATATTCTGGAGATGGGCAGTCGTTTCCATCGGTTCTCATGCCCCTTCCAGGATGGCGGCGGCGGGATCAATTATGCCGCTGCGGGCCAGCCATTCCCGCACGGCGCTGGGCGAGCGCAGCCGTACCACGGCCAGGTGGGCGTATTCCGGGCTGGCGAGCAGCTCTGCGTACAGCCGCCGTCGGCGCTGGTGGGTGCGCAGCAGCCAGCGCAGGAGCGAATCGCGATTCGCCAGCGACAACGCCTCCCACCGCTCCCGGTTGCCGTTCCACAGCGCCTCCCGGGTCAGGATGCGCCGCACCGACCGCCGCAGCACCCGCCACAGGAGTAAGGGCAGCCCGTAATCCAGCCAGACCAGCATCTCCGCCTGCGACCAGATGAGGTCGCGCACCGCGCTGTAATTTCCATCGGCAACCCACCATTCGCCCGCGAGCGCCTGTGTCACCCGTGCGCGGAAGGTTTCTTCTGGCGCGGGGGTCCAGTTCGGCTCCCAGTGCAGGGCGTCCAGTTCAACATGAGGGCAGCGGAGGCCAGCAGCCAGCTGGCGGGCCAGCGTCGTCTTGCCGCTGCACGTCGAGCCAACCACGGCGATTCGGCGGACAGTTTTATGAGCGGCCATCGGTCGGCTCTGGTTTATGTGATACACATTTTTATTCTAGCGCGCCTTCCGGCGATGCTCAATTGGTCGGCTGCGGGGCCAGGTCGTAAATCGCCAGGCGCGGCCGACCGCTGGGGTGGTCAATGATGGTGAGCAGCTGCCCCGGCGCGTCGTCCGGCGTATAAGGCAGGGACGCTTCCAGCACAACATACGTCCCCGCCGCGCGGCTCTGGCGCATCAGGGCGGTGACAGCCTCCAGGTCCGCGCCGTCCGGGCTGAGACGCGGGCATTCCACTGGCAGGATGCCCCGCGCCGGGTAGCGCAGGCCGTTGCAGTTGGCCAGCAGCCCGATCACGCGGGAGGGATGACGCGCCTCCAGGTAACGGATCGTTTCCGCCAGCCCAAAGCCGGAGCTTTCCGAGGCGACGTACTCCGCGTAGTCCACCTGGGGCAGGGGCGCGGCGGCGGGCGTCTGGGCCAGGACCAGCGCCCAGGGCAGCCACAGCGTCAGCCCCCACAGCGTCACCAGTCCCAGCGCCAGCCCCTGGACCAGACGGCCACGGCGGCGCAACTCCCCGGCCAGGACGATGGCCCCGCCCAGCAGCAGGATGGTCGCCGGGGTGATGATGTGCCGCGAATGAAAGGCCGCGCTCAGCCAGATCACGATTTCTGGGGCGAGCCAGACCAGTGGCAGGTAAAAGCGCCGCCGGACCAGCAGGGCGATCATGGCGAGGAGCAGCAGAATGGTGACGACCGGCCCGTAATAGGCGAACAGCGCTTCGAACGTGATGGCGCTGTTGGCCGCCATGGTGGCCAGCGCGCCGTTCAGGAACGATTCCGAGGGTGGGCCGGAAGCGGGCCTGAGATGGAAAAAAATGTCGTGCCCCCGCCAGGCGGCCAGAGCGGCGAAAGCGCCGGTCAGCCCCACTCCGGCTCCCAGCGCGATGACCAGCCAGCGTCCCTGCTCACGCCAGGTCCGCCCGGCGGGTTTCAGCGTGAACGCCGCCGCCAGGGGGATACCCAGGTATGGCAGGGCGGAGACCTTGGCTCCCACGGCCACAAACAGGGCCAGGCCGGTGAGCAGCGCGTCACGGGAGCTGGCCCGCCTGGACAGGCGGTAGGCGGCGTACAGCCCGACGCTGACCGCCGAGGCGGCGATGGGGTCGGCCAGCGCCAGACGTTGAAAAAACATATGGTAGGCGCTGAACAGGTAGAGCAGGCCGGTCAGCAATCCTCCCCATATGCCGGCGGCCATGTGCCCCATGGCGAGGATGGCCGCCACGCCAGGTAAGACGGCCAGCAGGGTGGCGGCCCGCACCGTCCATACGGCGGCGGCCCGGTACGGCTGGAACAGGTTATACCACCAGATGGCGAAGGTGCGCCCTTCTTCAGAC
>DAOTXK010000084.1:0-13784 GCA_034435395.1 Anaerolineae bacterium
GTGGGCGAGCAAGCCATCGGTGGTGACCACCCGGCCTTCCAGGGCCAACTCAAGCAAGACGGGTTGGATCATGCCCAACTCATTGGTATGGTCCGCCACCGGCCACTGCCCAATCACCACCCCCAGCGTGTGCACCACGGCACTCACCAGGTGGCTGTTACTGGCACCCATTTTCTTGCTCACCCGCAGCATCTTGCCATCCACACTCACGCCCTGCCGCTCCTCTTTGTCCAGCGCCATGAGACGCTCGACCCACTGGCACAGTTTTTCCTCAAATAGCCCGACATCCACTAAGCGCAGCACCCGATACCAACTGGCCTGCGCCGGATAGCCGTGGGCATTGAACCCCAGACTCTCAGCATACGCCTCGCCATAGTTCGGCCCACACACGACTATCGCTTTGATGTTCCGGTAACCGCACATCACTGCCACACACACCAGGGTCAGCATCGCCGGCAGGGGATAGCGTTTGCCAGAGTCCTGGCGCGGATCGGGAATCTCTGCCAGAATCTCCACCAGTGGCGGCACCTGTGTCGTCATCGATAACCTCGCTTTCTGGAAGTTTGCACCTTACCAGCTCGCGAGGTTATCTCGTTTGTCGAGAATGATAAAGCCCTGGCCCCGGATGGGGTTGCTGGTGTAACCGTTAGGAGCAAGATATACTGTCTTGCCGGTGGGAAGCCTCCAGGGATACCAACCTTCAGCGGGATTGTCTTGGATGCCCCCAACCCACTCGATACCTCTGGAAGTAACCCTGCCGTCTTTGATCTTCAACTGTCGATTCATGGTTCACCTCCTCTCACTTCCAGCGCTGGAAAATACCGGACAGGGTGTCCCACATTGCGATGCTGAGTCACCGCCCTGCCAACGCCCGATCTGGGACTCGAACCCAGAACCTTCCGTGTACAAGACGGTTGCTCCACCTGTTAAGCTAACCGGGCAGGTAGGGGAAGGAGTCGCAGCCCCCTCCCCCGCTCACTCGTCATGGCCGTCTACCCACAAAAACGGGTAGAGCACAGCCAGCTCTTCTCTCATGGCTGGCCTGACCTCAACAACCCATCGGATGGCGCGATCCGTCACCACGTAGCGGGTCCCCCTGGTTTGGCCGTACTTGACCACGAAACCAAGGGCCCGCATGGCCATCATGCTGATGTTGTAGTAGATACCTTTGGCCTCCAGGTGGAGCTCCTTGCGGATGCTCTGAGAGGAAGCTCCCCTCTTTTTCTGGGCCAGGTAGAGGATGATAGCAATGATCACGTCGCGCAGGGTCTGGGCGCTCGCGACAATAGCTGTAAGGTTTTGTGGCGAATGACTACGCGAATCCGTGTCGCTCACTCCCCCCCAACCCCCCTCATATAGCCCCTTTTCAGCAGGTAAAGAGTGCCAGCACTCTTGTGGGTGGAAAAAGAGTCTCCTAGCCCCCTATAACCCTCTCCCTCCAGTGCTGCCGGTGGCGCTCCTCCCCCCGCCGCCACACGTACTCCTTTTTGATCGAGGTCCGCTCCCAGGCCCCTGTCTCCAGCTCCCCGTTCAGCGCCAGCTCGTAGATGGCGTGCCCGTGGCGGTCCATGCCCCGGAACACGTAACGCGGCGTCTCTGGACTGACCACCTCCTCCACCCTGCGCCCCTGCCGCGCTTCGCGCTTCAGAAAGCGCCGCCAGGCGTCCACGTTGGCGAAGTAGCGCCGCACCACCCAGTGGTCTCTGCCAAAGGCCAGGGCCCGCTCGGAGCGGTTGCCAGCACGGTTCTCAGCAGGTCGGGTAGCACGGATCACCTTCGCCGCGGCCACGCGGGCCTTACGCGACTGTCCCTTGTGGGGGTGTTGGCGCACCAGATGCGTCCGGTAAACGTTGCTCTGACGCCAGCGCAGGCGCACCTCATGGCGCTGCGTCAGGTAGCTGTAGGCATGGTGGGGAAGATAGTCCAGGAGCCGGTCGTCATCCAGCGGGTTGACCGCCGTCTGGGCATAGGAGGGAATGACCTCGATGGTCCGGCGGAGCAGTTTTTCCCAGTGGCGGAGGCTGTCCGCCGTGCAGCCAAACAGGGTGGCGAGCGTCTGGCGGGCGATTTTGGGATTCTCGCGATAGGTCAGCCAGCCGGCGTACAGCCAGGCTTTGAAGTGCTTCAGGTCGCCATCCACGGGCACGTACACCGCCCGCACCCCCGGGTAGTTGGTTCGCACCAGGTCGGGGTTGCCCCTCAACGCCTGCTCCGCCAGCTGCGCCGCCACCTTCCGATAGCTCCGCAGGTAGACAATACCCTCCGCCGAGACGTTCCAGAACAGCCCCTGCCCCCGGCGCAGCAGCCGGTTGTAGTGCCGCCGGCCGTGCCGGACCCGGTCCGCCTGGAGGGTGGCGTACAGCCGCCGGCGGTCCACCCAGCCCGGCTGGCCGAAGTGGTGGCGGGCCAGGCACCACAGGCGGAACTCGGCGACCAGGTCCAGCCCGATGGCCAGCCGTCCCAACTCCGGGTCTACCCGGACTTCCAGAGGTGTTTCGTCATCAGGGTCTATCGCCGTGCCGCGGACGCGAGCGAGGTAGTGGGTGTTCCACCGGTGCGTCTCGGCTGGCGCAGGGTTGTCAGGCGATGCCGGTGACGGGGGCGCTAATCGTGCCAGGATGCGAGCGCGGTCGGCGCCGGTCTGCTGGTCGGCCAGCGACCTGACGAGGGGAATCAGCTGTAGTTCATGCGCCGCGTATTTGGCCAGCTGCAAGGCGACGTAGACCCGGTCGGCGGTGCCCTGCTCCAGGTGATGGAGCAGCTGCCCAACCCGGGCCTGTATCCCACTCTGAGGATTTGATTGTGCCGAAAAAGTCTGGTACGATTCTCTCAGCACAGCTGACGCCGCCTTCCTTACAAAGGCGCGTCTGGCTTGAGCGCTCATCAGAAAGCGGGTGCTTGATGATGAGCGGAGCTCCACAGTGGAGAGACGGCCGCTGGAGGCTTTAGAGGTGCCAAACTCAGGAGCCTTCAACACCGTCTCTTCTGCGTCCTCAAACCAGATCAGCCATCCTTACCCCCACTCCAGCTGACTGGTGTTCGTGCATTCTCTTGGGGAAAGATGAGAAAATGCAAAACACCACCGATTGGACTTGCGCCGGTGGTGCTTTTCGTGTAAAATGCAACATGAAGCACACCGGAAGTGTGCGCTCTTCCCAAAAAGCGACTTCCGCAAGTCATTTGAAAAACGCCGCCGCTAACGGCGTTTTTGCTTGTATATGGCTGTGGGCACCGGGGAAAGTTCAGCCCGGCACCGCTGCGCCTATCTTACACCGCCTGCGGCAAATAAACAACTTTCTAACCCTGACTCGCTCGATCTTCTCTCTTCCCGACACCTCGTATATCCCAAAAACCCCGGCCCCAACCGGGGTCTTTTCGCGTGTATCCGTTCCCTGCTGATGGTTACGAAACTCGTCTCAACAGCCCTGATCCGCCGTCCTGATCGGCGGTGAAAACAGGTCTCACACCACATCCCTCAACTGCTGATCCCCCTGCCCTGTTTGTATACGAAATTCGTTGCTTCGGCCTGCTGGCGCGCCCGGAAGGCTCTGATCTTGTGGGTGTGATTGACATACTTTCGGGGCCGTCCGATGCCGCTGTACGTGATGGTCTGGCCGCAGCCACAGGCACATCCGTAAGTGTCCCCCGGACGGGGTTCCCACCCTGGCATGTCCTGCCAGCGCTGCCCGCCGAATCTCAGCTGTCCCGGTTCCCGTTCCCCCGGATCGGCTCCCCGATTTCCGTCAGGTCCTGCGTGGTGGGGACCGCCGCCGGCGGCAGCAACCCGGAAGCAGCCGCCGGCGCTGTCGTAGGGCGCAGCAGGTCTTCCCCGATGTCCGGGTCGAACCACTCGTCGGCCCGCATCTCCCGCAGCACCAGCGCCGTCCACTCCGCCCGGCTCAGCGTGGCCATCACCTCCTCCCGCTGCGTCTTGCCCCGGCCCCTGCTGTTGACCTCGATCAGCTTCTCCCGCAGGGCGCTGGCGTAGGCCGCCCGCCAGCCCGCCGCCTTCTCCGGCTCGGCCGTCGCCTGCACCCACTCCCGCAGCGCTTCCTGGTAGGCTCGCTCGTTGGCGTGCCGCCGCTCCAGGCTGGCCAGGATCAGCGGCTCGGCCATCAGGGCGATGAACACGGCGGTGAGCGGCGGGGTCAGCGTCAGCAGCCAGGAGAAAAAGTCGCCGGGCCGGGTGACGTGGGCGTTGGCGGTCACCGCCACCACCACCCCCAGCACCATCGGCAGCAGCATCAGGGCCTGCCAGCCCCGCCGGCCCTTGAGCATCACCCGGGCGGTGAAGGCGCTCATGATGGTCAGGAACTCGGCCAGCAGCGGCACGGCGATCCCCACCACGATGGCCTGGATGTCCACCCCGGGTCCGTCCCCCATGACGGTCAGGAAGTTGTCCCGCCCGGCGGTGAAGACGTTGAAGAAGCTGGCCAGCGTGGCCACGGTGAAGATCAGCGCCAGCCCGGTCACAATCAGGGCCGACAGCCAGCGCGGGTACTCGGACAGGGTGTGGCCTTCGAAGTCGGCCCGCTCCGGCTTTTTGCCGTAGGCGCGTTTGACCCGGTCCCGCGCCACATCGCGGGCCTCCTGGCGCTGGTCGCCGTCCAGGCCGAGCAGGGCCGCCTGGATCTCCCCCCAGCGCGTTTCCTGGTTGACGAGAGCGGTCTGGTCGGTCATGGTGAAATCTCTCCTTGTTGGGTATTGTGTGAGACAGAACGGAAACGAAGATGCCCGCAGGGCTCGCGCGCAGATCGCGGGCACTTGGAACCGCGGTCGATCTCTGGTATACTTACAGCATCACAGACGCCTGCTATGCGCTGTGATCACCGCCGGAAGTGCTGCCTACACTGTCCGGCGCTTTGCATTTTATGGTATGTTAGAAGTGTACCACCGAGTTGTCGACAGGACAAGCGGATTTGCCGACTGAAAGTCGTTAGGAAACAGTTTTGCCGCTATTCATCGAGTATACACGACTTACGATTTAACACTCGGCAAACGGAGGTCAATAGTGAGAACAAAAGACCTGGCGGAATGGCTTGACATCTCCACAAGCACGGTCAAAACCTGGACACGAGAGTTCGCCGAGTATCTCAGCGCCACTGCCCACGGCGGCGACGGGCAGTATCGTTATTTTGAAAAGCGCGATGCCGAGGTCATGGCCCACATCGCCCGGCTACGAAACCAGAATAAGTCCTGGGATGAGATTCATGCCGAGCTGGCGCGGTTAAAAGAAAACAATTATTCAGACCTGCCGGAGATGGATGTCCAACCGCCCAGCGTGCCGGTGCCCATGGTCCCCGAACTGGCCGCCAAGGCAGCTGTCGAACGCGAACGGCACGAGTTGACGCGCCGCATCGTCGAACTGCAGGACCGCGTCATCGACCTGGAGACACTCCTAGAACAAGAGCGGCTGGCCCACAGCGAGACACGAGAGCGCCTGACCCAGGAACTCATGCAGACACGAGAGGATTTGGGCATCGCCCAAGGCCAGTTACAGGCCATTGAAACTGCTGAAGGACGGGCACGGCGCCTCATGGTGATAGGCCTGATCGCCATCGCTGTTGTGGCCATCGTGCTGCTGGCCGCCGTGCTGCTGCTGGCGCTGGACGGAGCAGGGTAAGGGGTGTGTTGATCATCACCCTCCCAGGGATTGGCGTGCCAAGGAGAGTAGGGAGATGGTCGATAAGGAGCCAAAGAAGGCGAGTCGCGAAGCCTCAGATGAAAACACCGCCGCGCAGAACCGACACGAACGGGAAACGCCAGAATCGCGGCTGGGCCGGCCCGAACACTTTCCCCAAAAGGTGGGCGAGCGGGTGGTCAAGGTGGCCTACCAAGTCATCTGGCCGTGGGTGATCATGCTGCTGTTGGGCGCGCTCCTGGTGCTCCTGTACGAGCTGCTCCAGTCGTTGTCAGTCCACTGACCAAGCGCACGCAGAGTTCTTGTCGTCCGCCCTCGACAGGTTGGCCCGGGAGGTCCAGGGCCCCCGCGCCCAGGAAACTGCCCGCACAGGAACAGGGATGTCTCGGCTGGAAGTCCTGCGATCTATCATCCTGATACTGCTCACGTTATGCCCGGCGAATGACCCGGCGGGATGGCTGCGACTCGCCTTCGCCCAGGGGATAACCGAGCGCTGTGATGACGACACCTATTCGGGCATCCGGCACTGCACGAGGGGGGCCATCCATATCCTCAGAATCGATCCCCAAGACCCACAGGTGCGCCTGGAAACCGTGCTGCCCCAGGGATATGACCGTGACGGTCACTTCGGTGAGTGCCGGGACGTCAACATCCCCCAACTAAGCACGGGGCCGGGCTGCCAGCTGGATGGCCAGTACCCGGCTGAACAGGTGGGGGAGATGGCTGACCGCTACCCTGGCGCGGTAGCGGCCTTCAACGCCGACTTCTTCTCGTTCCCGGAGTACCGTCACGGCCCGGAAGGCCTGACGGTGAAGAACGGCGAGCGCCTGGACGGCTTGTTTAATGACCGGGACGAAAATGAGGTGAGGCGGGCCTCGCTGTCGATCGCGCGGGACGGCCAGGTGCGAATCGGTATGGTGGATCGGGACAGCCTGCCCAATCCCCGCGCCCCGTGGACCTGGCACCCCGACCCGGATGCCTACTACACCTCAGTAAGCGGGCTGCCGCTGCTGGTGCAACAGGGCGTCCGCGTCCCCATCAGCGACCAATGCCGGGCGGCGGGCCAATGCCCCGCCCCATACGCCCCGCGCGGGCGCACCGCCGTCGGCCAGAGGGCTGACGGGGAGCTGATCGTGGTCGTCATACCGGACACCCCAGAAACTGGACTGACCCTTGGGCAGCTGGCTGACCTGATGATTGAACTGGGGGCGGTTGAGGCCCTCAATCTGGACGGCGGCGGCTCCTCGCAACTCTGGTATGACGGTCGCCCCCTCGTATTCTCGCCCCGACCGGTGGCCGAGGGGCTGCTGGTTTTCTCAGAGCCCCGCCAGGAAAGCCCCCAACCTCAACTGCGACCAAGATCTGAATCCGGAAGGCTGAACAGTTGATCCTGTGAATGGTTACGCTGGCCATCGTGGTTATGGCACCGAGGGCGGGGTAGGGCGGTCATCGGCGTCGGCCTCGTTAGCGAAATGTACTTCGGGCAGCGGTCCCGGGCGA
Source organism: Anaerolineae bacterium (assembly GCA_034435395.1). GTDB lineage: Bacteria > Chloroflexota > Anaerolineae > Aggregatilineales > Ch27 > DAOTXK01. The sequence continues at coordinate 7,142 of DAOTXK010000084.1, forward strand.
GGAAGTACTCCTCCGCCCCCGTGGGATCACCACGTCACACCGGCCTGGGACAGCTAACCATGAATTGACAGTCGTGACAGCTCTCTTCGCGCTTGATGCCACGAGCACTTCAGACGTATCCTAGGATAGACAGTATCTGGGCTTCTGTAGAGTTCCCAGCGGGGCGTGTCTTATGTTGGGGGCACACGCTACCTGCCCCACAGTCGGCGCAGCAGGCCAGCATCATTGGCGAACACACCGTCTATGCCAGCACGTTGAAGCCGGCGAAGTTGATCAGAATTGATCACAGATTCTTCCAGCAGGCTGGATAGGACATACAGCCCGTGGGAGTGGGCTTCCTGAACCATCTCGGCGCTGACATCATCCGGCCCTGCAAAGAGGGCATCGGAGTGTCGTGTCGGGGACTGGATATCGTCTACAGACGCATGTTGGAAGCACAGGGTTGACAGACGCGGCTCAAGACGCTTGGCTGTCTTGATGGCGGCGCAGTCACCGGAGATGATCAGGACATCCTCCAAACGGCCTGAGCGCCGCAGAAGAGCCACTACCGCCGCCTCGATACCTGAGTCAGTATGCGATCCGACTTTGATCTCAATGACCAGTCCTACCCGTTTGTCGGTCAGGTCCAGGACCTCGAGCAATGTAGGAATGCGCTGTCCCGCAAAGGCATGCCCCATCCAGATTCCAGCGTCAAGCTTCTTTAGTTCCGCAAGGCGTTTAGCACTGACCGGGCCGGTTCCATCAGTTGTGCGGTCGACCATCTCATCGTGAATGACGACAATGTGCCCATCAGCTGTCTGGTGCACATCCAGTTCGATGAGATCCGCGCCCTGCTTGATCGCCTCCTCAAAGCCGGCCAGCGTATTCTCTGGTACTTCGGATGGAATTCCCCGGTGGGCGATTATCCAGGGACGGGGCAGTTGTCTGAGCATGATTTGCCTGTCATTCTGTCTGGCCGAACCACGCTACTGCGTTGCGACATCTGTTACGTCGCGCAGCCAATCGCCAATCGTTCCGACGGTGATGGTTAGTACTGCCAGAGCGATGCCTGGCATTACCGCTAACCACCATGCCGAGTTTAAGTAGTCTCGCCCTTCGTTAATCATGTTGCCCCAGGACGGGGTTGGGGGCTGGATGCCAATCCCCAGAAAGCTAAGGCCGCTTTCCAACAGGATGATGCGATTGAGATTAAGCGTTGCCAGCACGAACACCGGCGAAAGCAGGTTGGGCAGCAGGTGCGTGAACATGATGTGGAGATGGCTGCCGCCAACCGCCGAGGCCGCGAGGAAAAACTCTCGTTCTCGAAGGGAAAGGACTGTTCCCCGGACAACACGCGCATAATACGGCCACGTCGAGAGAGCGGCGATGCCTATGAGTACGATAAGCGACTTGCCCAGCACCAGTGCTACAGCAACTGCTAGCAGGATGAATGGCAGTGACAACTGCACATCGACCAGGTACATGATGAGCTGGTCCGCCCATCCCCGGACATATCCACTGATCAATCCAAGCACAGTTCCCACAATCAACCCAATAAGGGTTGATATGGACCCGATAACCAGCGAGGCCTGTCCGCCGTAAAGGATACGGGTGAAGACATCACGTCCGGTCGCATCAGTCCCCAACGGGTATTGCCACGAGCCTGTTTCGTCAAGCCAGGCGGGTGGTTGCAGACGCTGACGGAGGTTGATGGCGTTGGGATCGTGTGGGGCCACCATGCCGGCAAACACAACCAGGACCAGGATGACCGTAAGAACCAGAAGGCATAAATTAACGGCGACGGTCGACTTGCGCCGCCAGACTATCACCAGCGACCGCAACTTGCGCGACTTCGCGGGCGGTTGGAGCTCCGATACGGACAGGTGTTGCCCTGACATGTTCACTATCTAACCCGAATGCGGGGATCGATCAGGATATACACAGAATCGACAGCCAGGCTGGTAATGCTGAACGCCATTGCTGAGATCAGGACGATGGTCTGGATGACGGGGTAATCTCGTGCCCCAATCGAATACACAGCGAGCAACCCGATTCCGGGCCAAGCAAACACAGTCTCCACGATTGCGGAGCCACTGATCAGGCCGGCGATCTGCAGGCCTATGATAGTGACCACCGGGATCAGGGCGTTTCTCAGGGCGTGAACGAAGATGATGCGCGATGGCCGGAGCCCCTTTGCCCTGGCGGTATTGATATAAGTTTCCTGAAGGACCTCGAGCATTGAGGATCGCGTCAATCGGATAAGAAACGCCAACGGGTAGATCGTGAGTGTAATGGTGGGCAAGATCAGGTGCGCGAAAGTGTCACGTCCAAATGTCGGGGTTAGTCCCAGTTGAACACCGAAAATAAGGATCAGCACAATACCAATAAAGAACGAGGGGAGTGCTTGCCCCGCCAGGCTGAAGGTCATGATTACCCGATCGGTGAATTTATTCCTGCGAATGGCTGCCCACACGCCCAGAGGGATGGACAGCAGGTTCGACAGGATGAGCGAGGGGATCCCCAGTTCAAGTGTGGCGGGGATGCGTTCGGCAACGACCGTCAGGGCCGATCGGTTGTATGCGATGGATGTTCCAAAATCGCCCTGGATCAGGTTGCTTATATAGACGATGTACTGTGTCAGAAGCGGCTGATTCAGCCCCAAAGAATCCTTCAGACGTGCATAGTCATCCACCGTCGCCGTCTGGGGCAACAGCAGGGCAACGGGGTCGCCGGTAAGCCGTCCAAGGATAAAGGTCAGTGTGACGACACCCCACAGGGTAAGGGCAGTACGTAAAAGGCGAACATAGAACTGGCTCATCGGTCCCTACACCAAAATCTGGCGACGCGACCAAGTTACAGTCGCGTCGCCAGAGAACGTCATGACCTTACAGGCTGAAGTTGTACGGGCGCAAGTCAATGAAGAAGTCGGGGTGCGGCTGCCAGCTGATGCCATCCCGAATACCGAAGACGTCCACATTCTGGTAGAGGGGCGAGAGAGGTAGGTCGTTTTCGAAGATCTCAACCATCCGCCGGAAGTCGGTATAGCGTTGGTCCTGGTCGAGTGATTGGCCGGTGCGCTGGATCAGCTCATCGAACTCCACCGGTGGTTCATAGTACGTTGGCCTGAACAACCCTTCTGTGGCCCACGTCTCGAAGAAAAACTGGGCATCGCCGCTACTAGCAAAGCTCTGAAGATTGGTATGAACCTCGCCAGCGAAATACAGATCGAGATACCCTGCGGTCTCCAGGGGGTCAAGATTGATGTTCAGGCCAATCTCACGCCACATCTGATCGATGGCCGAAGAGACCAGTGCATCATTGGCGTAATATCCGGCCGTGAACTGGAAGTTAATCGGATCCCCGTTGTAGCTGCTGGCATCCAGCGCAGCTCTTGCTGCATCGGGATCGTAGCGGACGAATGAGGCTTCCGGGTCATAGCCGAACGTTGCAGGCAACAGGAAGTCGGTCATGGGCTGAGAACGGCCGCCCCACAACTCGTTAGCGATCAACTCACGGTCAACGGCTAGCATCATTGCGCGCCGGACGTTAATGTCGGCGGTCGGTCCTTTGATTGTGTTAAACAGATTGAGGATATAGTTCGCGACTCGCGCACTGGTCGCACTGACGCCAGCAGCGTCATCCAGAGTGGCAATCTGGTCGGCCGGAACCTGCGTGATCAGATCGACTTCCCCGGTCTGCAATGCCCCGATGCGGGTTGATGTTTCGGGGATATAGCGGACAATGACCTGGCTGGCCGACGGAGCGCCGCCCCAATATTCGCTGTGCTGTTCAAGGACCATGCGGTCGTCGGCCCTGAACTCGATCACTTTGTACGGCCCTGCACCGACAGGCTGGGTCATCCGGGCTTCTTCGCTGAGGGCTTCTGTAGCGGCGCGAGGAACAATGCTCGCCCAGTAACTTGCCAAGCGGAACGGCAAGAGTGGGTCAGTATTGACAGAGGTGAACGTGACCTCAAGTTCGTCAGTGGCCTCGACCTCGGCAATAAACCGTTTCATTGTTGCGGAGAACGCCGATTCATTGGCCGGGTTCAGAAGGCGGCTGAAGCTGTAAACAACGTCATCAGCTGTCATCACACTGCCATCGTGGAATACGACGCCTTCACGAAGCTTGAAGCGCCATTCCCGGCCAACGTTTTCCCATTCCGTAGCCAGCATCGGCTGGAGGGATCCGTCAAAACCAGTTTGGACCAGGGTGTCATGGAACAGGCCGTAAAGGCGGGCCCCGATGAGGTTCGGGCCGATGGCCGTGTGCACATCAAGCGAGGCGATCCACGCATTGATCCCGATGGTGAAAGTTTCGGAGGCTTGCATGAGATAGAGACGTGGGAAAGGGAGAGGGCCTATTGCCGTGGCCACACTCATAACACCAACTGTCTTCAGAAACTCGCGGCGAGATTGTCTTACGGACATTTTTTTTTATCCTTTCACCCGTGCAGCAGACTTAGCTGAAAGCGATCCGGCATGACGGGAACTGATGGCATTTCCGCCGCCAAAACTCAGACAGCGGTCTTTTTCAAATTATATACGTTTGCTGGACTTCGTTAACTGAGTTCCGTCACTGAGGAGAAGTGTTTTTGAGCGAGACGGCGGACGAGGGCAAACGCCGTGCTACAAGTATTATAGTCGACCGGCGGGCCTCCTCCCATCCCCCCTCACCAGCTCTCCGATCCGGCCCCCTGCTGGCCAAGATGGGCGGAGGCCGTTTCCAGCGCTGGAAGGCCGGGCCGCCCTGCCGCAGCCACGCTCGCTGTCGTTATCGTCCCCGTTCCCGGGGCTTGTAAGGGGTGTGGAGCAGCCGGGCGGCCTGCTGTCTGGTCTGCTCGTCGCGGCGCGAGTTCGGCTGTCCGACCGTCGCGTCGGCGGCAACCAGGTCCTCGCGGACGCTGGCCTCGTTGATGGCCTCCAGCAGCGGGGTGACCTCAATCAGCTTCTTGCGGGGGGGTATCCGTTGTCATGCGTCCTCATCCAGTTCCCTCAGCAGCGCCTCGACATGCCGGCGCAGGTCGGTCACTTCATTGGCCACAACGTCCCAGATGATGGGCAGGTTCAGGTTAAAATAACCGTGCACAATGATGTTCCGCACGCCGATGATCGCCCTCCAGGGAACGTCAGCTACCTGGCCGCGGATATCCTCCGGGATGTGGTTGGACGCCTCGCCGATGATCGTCAGGCTGTGCAAGACCGCTTTCAGGCGCACCTCTTCGGTGATGAAGGCTTCGTAGTCCAGCCCCTGGGTTTGCCGCTCGATGAACTGCGCCTCCTCGACGATGTCCTTGAGGTACAGCCTATAATCCCGCGACATAACGGATCGCTTCCATAACGGCGGGGCGCAGTTCCTCACGCAACCCCTCCTCCAGCACCAGGTCCACCGGGCGGCCCAGCAGATCCTCCAGGTAGAACTTGACCCGCATGAACGCCCGGAACGATGGCTCGCCCAGCTTCACCAGCAGGTCAATGTCGCTGGCGGGGTCTGCCCGGTCCTGCACATACGACCCGAAAAGACCCAGCCGCTGGACGCCCATCTCGCGCAGCGCGTCGGCATGGGCCGCCAGCGCCGCCAGGATGGCGTCTGCCGACGGCGGAGGGGGCGGGTTCGTCAGGTAGTCGGCCAGGCGCCGCCGCTCTTCCGGCGAGAGTTGCAGCGATTGGCGGTATACATCCTTGAAGTTTACGCTCATCAGCGGGGTTCCTTGCTCTGTTCCAGTACGGTCCGTAGATTATAACTGACACTGGTCACGCCGAACCCCGGCTCGCGGCGGGCAAAATGGTGCCCGTAACGCGGGGGCAGGGGGGTCCCGTCCAGCTTCACCTCCAGCACCACCTGGACCTTGAATTCGGGGGTGAATGTCCGGCGTTTACTCATGGTAGTTTCTCCCTTCCTGGACTCTACTTTTCACTTACCCTTCTGTCCAGTTTTGGGGTCCATTACAGCCATAGAGACCTCGACTGCCTGCATGAATGGCCCGAATGTGGCTCAACAGTTGCGCATCCTGTTGCTGATGCGCACTGGGTGGCCGCTGGAGCCAGACATAATAGCCGCTGACGGAAACCTCCAGCGCCCGGCACCTGGTTTCTACCGCACACAGACCGCGTAACTCGGCGATGATCTGGTAGCTCACGGTCACTGCTGGCCCACAATGCTGATAGCCTTTTTTAGCACTTCCCGCTCCTGCCGCAGCGCAGGTGCTTCACTTCAGCCGCTAATTCCGCCATGCTGTGCCCACTGCTACTGGCCGCCTGCCCAAACTGGCGTCGCCAGCGGTACAGCACATTGTCGTTGATGCCTAACTCATGGGCAATTTGCGCTACTGGTTTGCCGCTGCTTGCGATGAGCTGCACGGCCTCCCGTTTGAATTCCTCATGATATTGCCGTCTCGTTTTGGTCATCGCTCGACCTCCCCAATCCAGTGTATCCTGTCTTATTCAACCCTCCACCAAACTGGGGCAAGCTCACCCCACCACAGGACAGAACCGTCGCCTGCCAAGCGGCTGACGGCTATCCAGCAGCAATATGGGGGTGGGGGAGAGAGAAGAGAAAAAGTACTGTTCGGCCCGAAACGCCCCGGAAATCGCGCCAGGATGCGTTCTAGAGGCATTTCTGCGGGCATGGCGCGTGAACTGGGGCAGCGCGTGAGCCTCACAGG
>DAOTXK010000085.1:0-12911 GCA_034435395.1 Anaerolineae bacterium
GGTCCTGGGCCGCCTGATACTCAAAGCATCAGGCTCGCCGGGTGGGTAAGCGCACTGAAGGGGCTGGTGCAGGGCCGCTCCGCTCTGTGAGACGCTTCCGGGGGCGGAGCGGCCGGCTGGCCATCTCCGGCGGCGCTCCGCAGCAGCGTTCCGCCGTTTGGTCCTCCAAGTGCCATCACCCTGTCGCACGGGCCTGGCGCTACGCCTATAGGGAAAACGTGCGGTATCATGAGGGAGAAGCTGGCGTGGTGCGCCCATTGGTCGGCGGGCAGGAGGGTGTACCCATGCGCAGGATCGGACGGATGGTGTGGGGGCTGGCGCTGCTGGCGGCGATGGCTGGCCCTCTGGCTCCATCGCCCGCCGCCGCCCAGGACGGCCACACGCCCGTCCTCGAACCGGCGGCCTGTCCCTTTGATCTGCCGCCCGGCCAGATCGAAGGCCGCACCGTCGACTGCGGCTACCTGGTGGTGCCGGAGGACCGGCGCGACCCGGAGGGCCGCTTCATCCGTCTGGCGGTGGCCGTTTTTCATCCGCCGGGCGGGGCGGGCCAGCCCGATCCGATCATCTATCTGCAAGGCGGGCCGGGCAGCAACCTGCTGGCCTCGCTCCCCGTCATCTTCGAGGGCCGGTTTTCGCCCTTTCTGACCCTGGACCGGGACCTGATCCTGTTTGATCAGCGCGGGACCGGGTTTTCGGAGCCGTCGCTGGACTGCCCGGACTACAAGCGGCTGTACCTGGAACTGCTGGACTGGGAACAGGACGGCGTCCTGCTCAGCGAAGCGGCCCTCGACCAGCTGATGGCCCAGGCCCTCCAGCAGTGCCTGGCCGATCTGGCGGGGATCGCCGATCTCGCCGCCTACCACAGCGCGGCCAGCGCCGCCGACGTGGACGACCTGCGGGCCGCGCTGGGTTACGCCCAGGTCAACCTGTGGGGCGTCTCCTACGGGACGCGGCTGGCGCTGACCGTCATGCGCGACTATCCGGGGACGGTGCGCAGCGCCGTGCTGGATTCGGTCTACCCGCCGGAGGTGGATTTTTACCAGGAAGGGCCGGGCAACGCCGCGCGGGCGTTTGATCAGCTGTTTGCCGGCTGCGCGGCGGACGAGAGCTGCGCCGCCGCCTTCCCCGACCTGCGGACCCTGTTCTTCGATCTGGTCCGGCGACTGGACGAAACCCCGGCCATCGTCACCGCCATCTCCACCCTGTCCAGCTTCAACTATCCGATGGTGCTCGACGGCGACCGGCTGCTGGATTTCGTGTTTAACGCGCTGTACGTCACCCAATTGCTGCCGGAGCTGCCGCGCATCATCGCCAGGGCCGACGGCGGCGACTTCGCCCTGATCGGCGCGCTGTACATGCCGCTCACCCGCACCGAAGACATCAGCCTGGGGATGTATTACGCCGTGCAGTGCCACGAGGAAGCCGCTTTCAGCAGCCGGGGGGCGGTTGAAGCCGCCGTGGCCGCCCACCCGGATATCGCCGGACTCTACGAGATCGACCAGTCCATCTTTGAGCTGTGCGCCGCCGCCGATTTCGGCATGGGGGACCCCGTCGAAACCGAGCCGGTGGTCAGCGATGTCCCGACGCTGGTCCTGGCCGGGCAGTACGACCCGATCACGCCGCCCCGGTGGGCGCAGGCGGCGGCGGCTTCGCTGACCCACGCCTACTATTACGAATTCCCCGGCGTGGGGCACGGAACCATCGCCGGCGGCCAGTGTCCATACCGTATCATAACCGCCTTCATCGCCGACCCGGCCACGCCGCCGGACAGCGCCTGCATCGCCCAGATGGGGCCGCCGCCGTGGGCCACGCGCTGAAGCTCCCCCCGCCGGGCCACTCCACTTCCCGGACGACGGCCTCGTCCGACGCGGGGCCGTTCTTTTTGGCCGGGCGCGGACTCTGGTCTATCATACGCCCATCGACCGGGAGGAAACCGCCCATCACCCACCGCCATGGATCACCGGACCGGAAATTTAACGCTCAACATTCAGCATTTGACATTCCTGGGGCTGGCGCTTATCTGGACGGGGTTGGTCCTGCTGGCCGGGGGAGCGTCCCTCGCCCAGGCCACCGGTCCCCCCGCCCAGGTCCCGACGCTCACCCCGCCGCCCAAACCCACCCGCACGCCGACGCCCTTCGCCGAGCCGGAGGGGTGCCGGCGGCCACCGGACGACTACACCCGCGTCCTGATCGGCCACGCCCAGCTCAACGCCCGCACGCTGGCCATGCTCGATCACGCCCAGGAGCTGTACTATCTGGGGGGCGGCTACGTGGACTTCCGGCTGGCGATCACCCAGGGCAGCTACAACGCCGGCGGCGTGGCGGCCAGCTTCGGCACCCATGACGGCGGCGGGGCGGTGGATATCTCCGTGCGCAGCCGCATCAACTGGGAAGTGCTGTACAATGAGATCGAGCCGATGATCCGCGCGCTGCGGACGGCGGGCTTCGCGGCCTGGCTGCGGGAAGCCAGTGAGCTGTACCCCGGTTCCCCCATTCACATCCACGCCATCGCCATCGGCGACCGCGACGCCTCCGAAGCGGCCCGCGCCCAGATCGACGGCACATTCGGTTACCTGCGCGGCTTCGACGGCCTGCCCCAGCCCGACGGCCAGCCGCGCGCCGACCAGCATGGCGGCCCCATCATCTGCCAGTGGATGCGCGAGATGGGCTATGACGACCTGCGCGGCCTGCCTGTACCCTCGCCCACCCCTGGCGGCACGGCCATGCCAGAGAGGATTGGATCATGAGCTTCCTGCGCAAACTGTTCGGCGGCGACCGTCGCTCCCCCCCGCCCGCTGGGGCCACGCCCGGCCAGTTGCTCGACTTCCTGGAGGAAAAACGCGCGGCAGTGGAGCCGGTCCTGCTGGCCAGGCACCCGATCTGCCCGCAGTGTGAGAGCGACTACCTGCGGGTGGGTGCGTGGGCCAAAGGCGGCCAGGCCGGGTGGACGGTGACCTGTGTCAACTGCGGCGCGATGCTGGAAAAAACCACCGAGATCAAATGAGCGCCCTGGCGATGGTCGAGAGAGTCTGCCCGCCGTCCCCATTCAGGGCCGCGCGTTTGTCCACCGGCGCGGGCGCGTCATCCACTTCCGCCCGCCACGAAAAAAGGTCCGCATGACCGCCGTTCCGACCGCGATGGTTCATGACTTGTTGCCGCTCCTCCGCCAGTTCTGCCGGGGCGAGTACGGGATCGCGCTGGGCGGGGCCCACGCCAAGGGGGTGGCCGACCCGGAGTCCGACCTTGATCTGTACGTGTTCGCCAGGGAAGCCCTGCCCGGCGAGGCGCCAGCTGGCCAGGCAGTTTGACCGGGCCATCGAGTCGGTGGTTTCCTGGGGGGATGCGGACGCCTTTGTCCAGGGAGGGACGGACTTTACTTACCAGGGGCACCGGGTGGAGTGCTGGCTGCGGCACATCGATTACGTGGCCGCCATCATCGCCGAATGTCAGGCCGGGGTCGTCCGGCGGGAGTTTGTGACCTGGACGGTGATGGGGTTCTACAACCACTGCACGCTGTCCGACCTGCACCGGATGGTCCCGGTGGAGGACCCGACGGGGGTGCTCGCCCGCTGGCAGGCCGAGGTGAGCCAGTATCCCCCCCGGCTGCGAGAGACGATCATCGCCACCCATCTGAAGGCAGCCCGGTTCTGGCCGGAGAACTTCCACTATCAGAGCGCCGTGCGGCGCGGCGACATCCTCTATGTCACGGGCATCGTGGGGCAGGTGGTGCACCACCTGATTCAGGTGGTCTTCGCCCTGAACCGGGTCTACTTCCCCGGCGACAAAAAACTGGACGCGGCGCTCGACCAGCTGGCGGTCAAACCGACGGATTTCAGCGCCCGAATCAGCTATCTGGTCATGCCGGGGGCCGACGGCGTGCGCGTGTCGCTCGGCCGGCAGCGCCAGGAATTGGGCGCGCTGGTGCGGGAAGTGGAATCGCTGGTGGCCCAGGCCGATGATAAAGCGGCGGGTGGGTAAGCCGCCCGCCTGATCACAACGCCTGGCGCTCGCCGCGCCAGCGCTGGGCCAGGTCCATGCCCCAGCGGGTCGGCGCGACCAGGGCGCGCAGCAGCAGCGCCGCCGGACCCCCGTAATACTTCCGCGCGTAGACGATCAGGTCGTCGAAATAGACCCTTGAGGCCAGCCGCTGCACCTGGCTGACGCTGGCGTGCTCCTCGTGTAAGATCAGGGCATCCGCCACGAAGTGCACCTGGTACCCCGCCGCCCCGATCCGCCGACAGATGTCGTCCTCGGTGAAGTACAGCTTAAACGCCTCGTCAAAGCCGTGGAGCCGCCGCAGCAGGGCCAGCGGGGCCAGCAGGCAGGAATCGGGGATCACCTCGACCGCCCGGCTGCTCCGCCGATCCCAGCCGGCGTACCACATGGCGGCGCGGCGGCGCTCCCGCCAGGGGGCCAGCAACATCCCCAGGACGGTGTACCCCAGCAGCAGGTCGGGGTAACGTGGGGCGCGGGAGCACATCAGGATGTCGCCGCCGGCGGGGAACTGCTGGCGGGCCGTCACCGCGCCGATCTCCTGCGGCGACTTCCGCAGGTAAGCGAGCATGGTGGAGAGCGCCCCCGGCTGGACAACGGTATCCGGGTTGAGGATCAGGACATATTCACCTGTGGCGGCCTCCAGGCCCCGGTTGTTGCCGCCGGTGAACCAGGTGTTGTAGCCCGGCTCGATCACGGCCACCGGCAGCGGCCCTCCCGCCGGGAAATGCTGCCGCACCATGGCCGGGCTGCCATCGCGGGAGTCGTTATCCACCACGATGACCTCAACGTCCAGGTCGCCGCGCGTGGCCAGGATCGACTCCAGGCAACGGCGCAGCGGCTCGCGGGTGTTGTAGTTGACGATGATGATCGACAGTTCGGGCATGGCGTATCAGGCTTCGAACCGCCGGATGACCTCGATGATGGCGGCCACCTCGTCGTCGGTGAGCGCCGGGTAGAGCGGCAGGGTGAGCAGACGCTCCCATTCGCGCTCGGTCACGGGCAGCGGCGAGGCGTAGGGTTGGTACAGGTCGTAAAAATGGTTGGGGATGTAGTGCACGCTGGTGGCGATGTTATGGGCGCGCAGCCAGTCGGCCAGCCGGTCGCGGGCGTCGCAGCGCACCACGTAGTTGTGCCGCGCCGAGATCACGCCGGGCCGCTCCACCGGCAGTTGCAGCCAGGGCAGGTCGCCCAGCCCTTCGTCGTACATGGCGCAGATGGCGCGGCGGCGGGCGTTGGTCTGCGGCAGGCGCGCCAGCTGCACCAGGCCGATGGCGGCATTGATGTCGTTGGTGTGGCACTTGAAGCCCAGCTCTTCCACATCGTACTGCCAGCTATACTGGCTCTTTTCTTTGCCCGCGCTGCGGACCCAGGTGTCCTTATTGATGCCCACCCAGCGCAGCCGCCGCAACCGGGCATCCCACGCCTGGTCGAAAAGCGTGATCATGCCGCCGTCGCCGGTGGCCAGGTTTTTGACGGGATGGAAGCTGTAGCAGGTGAGGGGGGAGATGCTGCCAATCATCCGCCCCTTGTACACAGCCCCGCAGGCATGGGCGGCGTCCTCGATCACGATCAGGCGGTGGGCGCTGGCGATCGCGTGAATGCGATCCAGATCAGCGGGATGCCCGCCGTAGTGCACGACCAGGATCGCCCTGGTGCGCGGCGTCACCTTGCGGGCGATGTCCTCCGGGTCGATGTTGAGCGTGTCCGGCTCGACGTCGGCGAAGACCGGCGTCGCGCCGTTGTAGAGGATGGCGTGGTTGGTGGAGACAAACGTCAGCGACGGGGAGATCACCTCGCCGCCGTCCACCCCGGCTACCTTCAGCGCCAGGTGGAGGGCCGCCGTGGCCGAGTTGACGGAGACGGCCAGCGGCGCGCCGACGTACTCGGCAAACCGCTGCTCAAATTCCGCCGTCTTGGGCCCCTGCCCCCACCAGCCGGAGCGGAGGACTTCCGCCACAGCGGCGATCTCTTCCTCGCCGTGAAAGGGGCGGAAGACGGGGATGGCGTGATCCAGCGGGCTGATCGTTCCGGTCACGGGTGACTGTCCTGGTGGATGGCCTGATAAACATGGCTCCTGATAAACGCGGCTATTGTAGGGCGGCGGGGGCGGTTTGTCCAGGGTCGCGCCAGATACGAACGCGGCTGCGGCTTGGAACCGTCAAGGTCGCCACCCCAGCCGGTGTGGCAGGGCCGCGCCCCGCCTGCTAAGATTGAAGGCGCGCTTCACCCCGTATCGGTCACTGACCCAAAGACCTGAGTTGTCAGGCGAAAAGCCATGCCCATGCCCAAGCGCAGACTGCCCGACCTGGAACAGACCCTCGGCGACCTGGTGCTGGACCTGCTGCGCGCGCCTCGCGCCTTCCCGGAGCTGGTCCGCAGCGCCCCGCTCGACCAGCGCGGCGACTACTCGGCCAACGCCGTTCGCGTCACCCAGCACTATACCTCGGCGCTGCTGGCCTACGGCTTTGACGAAATGCACGAGGAACTGCAACAAACCGCCGAATGGTTCGCCGTGCCCTTCCCCAACGAGCACCACGCCCGCGTCGACTCGGTGGAGATGACCCGGCTGGAGGCGCTGCTGCTGCTGGGCGCGCCGGAGGAGTTTATCACCCCGCGCCTGGAACAACTGGCCCGCCAGCGGTCCATCGAGGGCGATCATTTTATCATCGAGGGGCGGGGCGGCGATTTCGACACGCTGTGGGCGCTTAAAGTCATGCTGCTGGCCGACGAGCGCGGCCTGCTCCACAACCTGGTGGACCGGGAACAGCTTCGCCAGCTGGTCGGGCGGCTGATCCCCAGTACCACCCGCCACAAAGACCTGGCGCTGGCCCTGCGGCTGCGCCACGAACTGGCGGGCCGGTTACGCCAGACCCAGGTACAGACCCTCAACCGGCTGATTGATGTCGCCGACCGGTCGGGTGGCGTGTGGGGCCTGGACCGGGACATGCTGTGGATCGCGGAGTACATGCACCAGCAGCAACTCTCGCCCGGCGACTTCGCCAACCACCGGGAGGCGCTGCGCGAGATGATCATCAGCACCTGCTACGTCATCGAGAACCTGATGCCGCTCGCGCCCGAATATCCGGAGCTGGAAGCGCCACTGTGCCGGGCGATGGAGCTATGGTGGGGCGTCATCCATGGCCGGAGCACCCTGCATACCCTGGGGGCGTTGTTCCCCTCGCCCTACGACTATCTCATGATCCTGACCCGCACGCTGGTCGCCGCCCGCGCCTACCTGGACGCGCCGCTCATCCAGTGGGGGGCGGCCCACGTCCACCGCAAGCTGGCCGAGCAGGAGCTGGAGCGGGTCGAGCCGCCCGACCGCGACAGCATCCGCAAGGCGCTGCGCAACTGGCTGCGCGTGGACCTGGACGGCGCGCCGGAGCGGCTGCGCCTGGGCATGTCCGATACTGACATCGTGCGCGTCAAACCCCGCGTGTGGAACCCGATGTACCCCGACGAAGGCGCGGTGCAGATTCCCTACGCCGACTCGCTGATCGTCAAGTTCGGGCCGTTGGACGAGGTCAACCGCGAGCGCGAGAACTACAACCGCCTGCCGGCCAGCATCCGCCACTGTTTCGCCCGCCTGCCGGACCCCAGCTTCACCGACGAGAGCGGGCGCGCCTTCCTGATCCTGCAAGACCTCCACCGCTACCTGACGCTGGAGGAAATCCTGCGCCGCATCCCCCAGGCGCGCGAGACCGTCACCCGCGAACTCGGCCCCTTCCTGCTGGGGATGCACCTGGGCCAGACGCGTAATCCCCGCCCCGGCCCCTACGGCCTGCTGTGGGAGCTGTACCTGCTGCCCATGCAGGAACACGTGGGCCGCATCTTCGCCTACATCCAGGATCACAGCCTGCTGGACGGCCAGCCGGCCGCCGAGCAAAAGGCCGAGGACCTCAAGCGCCGCCTGCTGGACCTGATCGGCGACCTGGTGCGCCACCAGCTGGCCCTGGAAGGTTTCCCCATGGCCCATATGCACGGCGACCTGCACTCGCGCAACATCCTGGTGCGGCGGCTGCGGCGGCACGAACGCCCCAGCGACGACACCGAACTGGACTTTAAGCTGATCGACCTGGAGAAGTTCCGCCTCAACGGCGACGCCGCCCTCGACGCCGGGGAACTGCTGGCCGACCTCCAGCTGGCCCGCGCCACCCTCAAGGGGACCAGCGACCGCCGCCCGCTGGAGGAGCTTAGCGAGGCGGTGGCCCGCGCCTATGCCGACTTCGCCCGCCAGCGCGGCGACCAGACCTTCCCCATCCGGCTGGACCTGGCCCAGGCCCGCGCCCTGATCCGCGTGGCCAAAGGCCGCACCAAGTTCGGGGTGGCCGCGCTGCTGGAGAGCCGCCGCTCCCCGGCCATCGGCGTGGCCTACGAGGTGCTGGACCTGGCCGGGGAGGCCGTCGAACATCTGGAGCAGGCCCTCGCCGCGCTCAAATACCGCGACACCCCCGGCCTGGCCAGCGCGGTGGGATAGGCAACCGGTCGGCCCTGCCGGATGGTTGACCCCTTACCCCAGTGGGATTATGATCAGGGCGACGCTGCCGGAGGGGAATTCCATGCCCACCATTTTCATCAGCCACAGCTCACAGGATGACACCGCCGTCACCCGCCTCCACGACGCCCTGGAAGCGGCGAGGATCGACGCCTGGGTGGATCACATTGATGGCATCCAAGAGGGCGACAACTGGAATCGCTCCATTCAGGCGGCCCTCAACACCTGCAACGCAGGACTGTTCGTCCTTTCGCCGGATTCCGTCCGATCTGAGGAATGCGAGGGCGAGTACCGCCACCTCCTCAAGCTGGGCAAGCCGCTCTATACGGCGCTGATTCGTGTGGTGCCGGACGAAGACTTCCCCTACCGACTTGGCATCATCCAGTACGCCGACCTGACCGCCGACTTTGACGGCGGCGTGAAGGCCCTGATCGCCGCCATCACCGGGCGGCGCGACCTGGACACCGCCGTGCCAGCCGTGAAGCGCGTCCGCCCGATCACCGGCCACATCCCCCGTCCCCTGAGGCAGACCCCCATCCGCGGGCGCGACGACGACCTGCGCCAAATCCGCGACATGCTGCTCAATGGTCCCACCTGTATCCTCGAGGTGGGCGGGAGGGGCAAGTCGCGGCTGGCGGCGGAGATCGCCCTGACCAGCGCCGACGTGGACGGCGCGATCTGGCACACCGCCAGCGATGTCTCCCTGCCCGACGATGTGCTCGACCTGCTCAAGCAGCACTTTGATCTGGAGCCGACCGCCCCGCCCGCCAAGGCCCTGGACCGGCTGCGGAATGGCCGCTGGCTGGTGGTGCTGGATAACGCCGAAGCCGTGCCGGAAGCCCGCCGCGCCGATTACATCGCCCTGGTGGACGACCTGAGCGACGCCGGGGCGCAGGTGCTGCTCACCAGCCGCCTGGAATGGGCGGACACCCTGTGGTGGGGGCGTTTCACCCCCCCGACCCTGCCGCGGGAGGCCGCCTGCCAGATCGCCCGCGACATGGGCGCGGCCTTCGGCGTGAAGGTTGACATGGACGCCTGGGCCGAAAAAATCGCCAGCGCCGCCCGCTGCCATCCCGGCCTGATCGAGCAGGCGGTGGGGCTGCTGGTCAGGCGCTCGCCGGAGAAGGTGATGGCGGACCTGGAAGCGCTGCGCGGCCAGAAGATTGAGGAGGCGCTTAAGGGGTTTATCCACCGCTCGGTGGACCAGATGACGGCGGAAAACGGCCCGGCGGCGGAGGGCCTGCTGCGGCGGCTGCTGGTGTTCCGCCGTGGCTTCTGGCCGGAGGCGGCGCTGGCCGTCCTGAGCATGGCGGACGACGACGCGCTGTACGACGGCCTGGACGTGTTACAAAGCTGGAAGTTCGCGACCATGGCTGTGACGGATGGCCGGACGCGCTACGACATAAACCCGCTGGTCATCGACGCGCTGGGCGGCGAGACGGACGAGGCCGCCCGCCGCGCCCACTACGATTACTACAAGGCCCTGGCGCGGGAGCACCACCGGCGGCAGGACTACGCGGGCCTGGACCCCGATTCGGAGAACCTGGCGGCGGCCTTCGAGTGGGCGTTTGCGGCGGGCCATTACAAGGACGCTTACTGGCTGGCCAGCGCCTGCGCCGACTTTCTGCGTAACCGGGGCCGCTTCCGCCAGCGAATGGAGTGGACGGAGCGCGTCGCGGAAAAATTGAAGGACGCGGCGGACGACTACCTGCGCGGCGCGGTGCTCAACAGCCTGGGCATCGCCTACGCCGACCTGGCTCAGGTCGAAGACCGGGCCGCCAACCTGCGCCGGGCGGTGGCCGCCTACACCGGGGCTTTGCGCTTCTGCACCCCCGAGGCCGCCCCGCTTAACGAACGCATCGCGTTCGCCTACGCCACGACGCAGAACAACCTGGGCATCGCCTACGCCGACCTGGCTCAGGTCGAAGACCGGGCCGCCAACCTGCGCCGGGCGGTCGACGCCTTCACCGGGGCTTTGCGCTTCTACACCCCCGAGGCCGCCCCGCTTAACGAACGCATCGCGTTCGCCTATGCCATGACGCAGAACAACCTGGGGACTGCCTACGCCGACCTGGCTCAGGTCGAAGACCGGGCGGCCAACCTGCGCCGGGCGGTGGCCGCCTTCACCGGGGCTTTGCGCTTCCTCACGCCGGAAGCCGCCCCGCTCGACTACGCCATGACGCAAAACAACCTGGGCATCGCCTACCGCAACCTGTCAGAAGTCGAAGACCGGGCGGCCAACCTGCGCCGGGCCGTGGACGCCTACGCCGAGGCTTTGCGCTTTTACACGCCGGAGGCCGCCCCGCTGGATTACGCCATGACGCAGAACAACCTGGGGGCTGCCTACCGCGACCTGTCGGAAGTCGAAGACCGGGCGGCCCACCTGCGCCAGGCGGTCGCCGCCTTCACCGAGGCTTTGCGCTTTCACACGCCGGAAGCCGCCCCGCTCGCTTATGCCACGACGCAGTACAACCTGGGCAATGCCTATCTCGACCTAGCGCAACTCGAAGACCGGGCCGCCAACCTGCGCCGGGCGGTCGACGCCTTCATCGAGGCTTTGCGCTTCTACACCCCCGAGGCCGCCCCGCTCGCTTACGCCACGACGCAGCATGGTCTCGGCATCGTCCAGAAGGAGCTGGGCGACCTGCCCGCCGCCGTGGCCTGCTGGCAGGAGGCGGAACGTTACTACCGGCAGATGGGCGCGGTGGACGACGCGGACCTGATGCTCCAATGGATCGCCAGGGCGGAGGGGGGCCAGTAGCCGCCAGCGCGCTGGCGTCGCGATTCACCGCGCCGCTACCACCCGGCGAGTCGTAGCAACCCCGCCGCGATTCATCGCGCCGCCACCACGCGCCATTCCGTAGCGGCGGCATGAATGCCGACGCCATACGCTGCGCAACCCCGTCGCGATTCACCGCGCCGCTACCACGCGCCATTCCGTAGCGGCGGCATGAATGCCGACGCCATGCGCTGCGCAACCCCGCCGCGATTCATCGCGCCGCTACCGCCCGGCGAGTCGTAGCAACCCCGCCGCAATTCATCGCGCCGCCACCACCCAGCGGGCATCGGCGCGCAGCGGGTCCAGCGCCGGGTCGGTCTCCGCCCAGATGCGCAGGCGGGGGGCCGCCGCCAGGCCCGCCTCCAGCGCCGCGAACGCCTCGCCCAGCCGCCCCGCCGCCACCAGCGCCCCGATCAGGTGGCGGTGCACCGTCGGCTCGTCGGGGGCCAGGTCGGCGGCGGCCCGGTAGGCGTGGAGCGCCGCGTCGATCTGCCCCGCCTGCTGGTGGCAGCGCCCCAGGTTGAGGTGGGCCTCGGCGAAGCCGAAGTCGAGCTGGATCGCCCGGTTCAGGGAGGCTTCCGCGTCGGCCAGCCGCCCGGCTTCCAGCTGAGCCAGGCCGAGCTGGTTATACAGGCGGGCGTCCGCCGGCTCGATCAACACCAGGCGGCGGTAGAAGGCGATGGGGTCTTCCCCGCTGGCCAGGATGTAAACGTAGGCGCGGGTGCCGTCGGGCACAGCCGCCGGGGGCGTCAGATACACCGTGCCATTGCCAAAAACGCCGATGTGGAAGGGCATACGAATCACTCTCAGCCGGTCAGGAGGATAGCCGCAGGACCCAACAGGGGGAGATTATACCCGGCGCGGAACCAATCCGCCGCCGCGCTGCGTCAGCCGGGGATGGCCGCGATTGCCGGCGCGCCGCACACCCGAAACCCGCTGCTGTAGGATCGGAGGTGGGGGAGCCGGTGGTAACGGTGCGCGCCGCGCGCGTCCTGCCGGGCGCTGTCCCACGATCCGCCCCGCACCACCCGCGCCGCATCACCCTGGGGCGCGTCGTCCGCCGCTGCGATGCCGTCGGCGTAGTTCCAGAAGGGATACCTGGTCAGGCACCATTCCCAGACGCCCCCGGCCATATCCGCGCAGCCGTAGGGGCTGTCCCCCGCCGGGGAGAACTGCCCCACCGGCGTCGTCCGCCTGAGGCCGCGTTCCTCCGTGTTACACCTCGTTTGGTCGAACCGGTCGCCCCAGGGGTAGATGCGCCCGTCGGTTCCCCGCGCCGCCTTCTCCCATTCGGCTTCGGTGGGCAGACGGATATTCCACCCCGCCAGCACGGGCGACCGACCGCCCGCCCTCACGATCTGCGCCGTCAACCATTGGGTGTAGGCCCACGCCTCGTACCACGACACGCCCACCACCGGCAGGCGTGGGTTCCCCGTCCACCGGTCTTCGCCCCATTTTTCCGGATGGACGATGCCCTTCCCCTCCCGCCATGCCCACCCGGCGTCCGTCCACCAGCGCGATTCCTGATAGCCGCCCCCCTCCACAAAGCCCCGGTACTCGGCCACCGTCACCGGATACTGGCCGATCAGGTACGCCGGCAGGGTGACGGTGATCTGGGGAAGCTCGACCGCGGCCCAGTCC